>DATKQU010000025.1:0-15028 GCA_035532595.1 Terriglobia bacterium
GAAGCCGAGTAATAGATCCGCCCCACCGGGTTGTGATTTTCGTGGGCCAGATCGTGCGCGAACGGCTCAACGATCATCCAGGCGCCGCCCGGTTTCAGCGTGCTCAGCACGTGCTTGGCCGCCCCGGTCGGATCGCCCATATCGTGCAAGCAATCGAAGAAAGTCACCAAATCGTAGCCCCCGTTGGCCGGGTAGCTTTTCGAACTGGCCACTTCAAAACTGATCTGGTCCAGCAAGCCGTCGCGCCCGGCCACGTGGCGCGCGTATTCAATCGATCCGCTGTGATAATCGAACCCGTAGAACCGCGACTTGGGAAACGCCTTCGCCATGAGCATGGTGGACGCCCCGTGGCCGCAGCCAACGTCCGCCACCGTGGCTCCTTGTTTCAGCCGCTCTTCCATGCCCTCGAGCGCCGGAATCCACGCGGAGAGAAGGTTCGCTGAGTAGTTTGGCCGGAAAAACCTCTCCGTCCCAAAGAAAAGGTTCGCATCGTGCTCGTGCCACCCCGCGCCCTCGCCCTCCCAAAACCAGAGCTAACCCAAACCGAGCAACTCATATTATGATTTGGACCAAGAACAGGGAGCAGGTCAGGTAGACCAGCAATTTGAGACATCAGATCGATCGAGGTTGCCGATAAAAAGTTTCATATGCTTTGGGGGAGTCGTCAATGCCGCCCCGCGGGAAGCGAAAGGAAATGTACGCGAAAGGTGCGTCCTCGGGAACATCAAACATATAAATTCCGAGGAAGTTGCATCTAGGTCAGGACATGACCTGTAACCCGCTATCCGACGGGAACGTCATATGTTAAGACCAGCGGCGAATGGCCAGTATCAGGCTCAGGGAAGGGCGAACCGGCAGAAGGGGGCTTTAACCCAATCCCTTTCATTTCGGGAAGCGAGCAAGAGCGATGCAGGCGTGGCAGAACAAAGGGTGGCATCTAAACAAAGAGGATCTGATCCTTACCGTGCTCGTGGCCGGTACAGTTTTGCTGGCCATTTGGATTGGCATCCAGGTCCTCTAGTGAAATTGCTTCGGATCAACAAACACGCTGAAATGGGCTGACGACCCGGAGGGCTTCCTCTATATCCCCACAAGGCATGGCGTTCAACAAGACAGCCAGCGTGCGCAGTTCCATTTTCCCATCGATCACCAACAGGGCAGTTTTCGGTGCGTGTGCGGATTGATTCGTCGAGGGCGCTCTGGGCTGACGACCCGCCGAGCCGAACACAGAGGATAGAAGGCTTATGAAGGAACAACACCCCCCCGAGATCAGAGAGCGACCCATCTCCCCGGAGGTGATGGGGAAAGAGCCTCCGAAACATTCACCGAGACGTTGGGTCTGGCTTTTGGTTTTCGTGCTGCTGGCCGCCGGCGCTTATTTCCTCATGCGAAGGCGAGCCGGGCCGGCGCCGGCCGCGGACAGTGCGCAGGGCGCAGGCGGGAATCCGCGAGGCGCGATGATCATCCCCGTGGTCGCGGCGAAGGCGGGAAAGGGGAACATCGGCGTCTATATCACTGGACTTGGCGCAGTGACTCCTATTTACACCGTGACGGTTAAAAGCCGCGTGGACGGGCAATTGATGAAGGTCGAGTACCGGGAAGGCGATTCCGTCCACCAGGGCGATCCTCTGGTCGAAATCGATCCACGACCTTATGAAGTCCAGTTGATGCAGGCTGAAGGGCAATTAGCCAAGGACCAAGCGGCTCTCGATAACGCGCGGGTCGACCTTACCCGTTACCAAACGTTGGTGACGCACAACGCGGTTCCGGAACAGCAAGTGGCCACGCAGAAGGCCCTGGTCGAGCAAGACGAGGGAGCGATCAAGAGCGATCAGGCCGCGATCGCCAGCGCCAAGCTGAACATCACCTACTGCCATATCACTGCGCCGATTACGGGCCGGATCGGCTTGCGGCTTATTGACCCTGGAAACTTCGTTCAAGCCAGCTCCCAAGCCGGGCTGCTGGTGATCACCCAAGTGCAGCCCATCAGCGTCATCTTTACGATTGCCGAGGACCAGGTTCCTGCCGTACTTGAAAAGATCCGCAGCGGGCAGCGGTTACGAGTGGACGCCTACAGCCGCGACATGAAGACGAAGCTCGCGACGGGCTGGCTGACCACCCTCGATAATGAGATCGATCCCAGCACCGGCACTCTCAAGCTGCGCGCCACCTTCAGCAATTCGAACGGCGTGCTTTTCCCCAATCAATTTGTGAACGCGCGGTTACAGGTGGAAGAAAAGCACGGCGTCACGCTGGTTCCCAGCGCGGTTGTCCAGCGCAATTCACAAGCGACCTATGTCTATCTTGTTAAGCCGGATTCGACCGTCACCGTGCGGCCCGTAACCGCGGGAACGACGGAAGGCGACCAGACCGAAATCGTCTCCGGACTGTCCCCAGGCGATGTGGTGGTCATGACCGGCGTGGACAAGCTGCAAGAGGGGAGCAAGGTCAGGGTCCATCTTTACGAAGAGACGTCTTCCCAGGAAAACTAAATGAGCCCCTCGCGGACGTTCATTCTGCGGCCGATCGCCACATCCCTGCTGATGCTGGGGATTCTGCTCGCAGGCGCCGTTGCCTACCTGGAACTGCCCGTTTCCGCCTTGCCAGAGGTGGACTACCCGACCATTCAGGTAGTGACTTTCTATCCCGGCGCAAGCCCCGACGTCATGGCTTCTTCCGTGACAGCGCCCCTGGAGCGCCAGTTCGGCCAGGTGCCCGGCCTGCAGCAGATGACCTCCACGAGCTCCAACGGTCTTTCCTTGATTACCCTGCAATTCAATCTCAGCCTCAACATCGACGTTGCGGAGCAGGAGGTACAGCAATCGATCAACGCTTCGGGGACCTATCTTCCGCCGGACCTTCCGAGCCCGCCCATCTACAGCAAAGTCAACCCGGCTGACGCCCCGATTATGACTCTGGCGCTCACCTCGAAGGATCTGCCGCTGACCAAGGTGGAAGACCTTGCGGACACGCGGCTGGCTCCAAAGATTTCGCAATTGCAGGGTGTCGGACTGGTCAGCATCAGCGGCGGCGAGAAGCCTGCCGTCCGCATTCAGGTGAATCCCACCACGCTGGCCTCTTACGGCCTCAACCTGGAGGACCTTCGCAGCGTCATCCTCGCCGCGAATGTGAACCAGGCGAAGGGGAGCTTCGACGGGCCGCACCAAGCCTACCAGATCGGCGCCAACGACCAGTTGCTCTCCTCGAGCGACTATGCTCCGCTCGTCGTCGCCTATCGAAACGGCGCGCCCGTCAAGTTGAGCGACGTGGCGACGGTCGCCGACGATGCCGAGAACGTGGACCAAGCCGCTTGGATGAACGAGGTTCCGGCGGTCATCGTGAACATCCAGCGCCAGCCAAGCGCCAACATCATCGCCGTCGCCGATCGGATCAAAACACTTCTGCCCCAGCTCACCGCGACGCTGCCTTCTGCGGTTCACGTAAACATCCTGACCGACCGGACCGACACCATTCGCGCCTCTGTCAAGGACGTGGAGTTCGAGCTGATGCTGACCGTGGCTCTGGTGATCATGGTCATCTTCCTGTTCCTGCGCAATCTCTCGGCCACCATCATTCCGAGCGTGGCTGTTCCCCTCTCGCTGGTTGGAACCTTCGGCGTGATGTACCTGCTCGGTTACAGCTTGAATAATTTGACGTTGATGGCGCTGACCATCTCGACGGGGTTTGTCGTGGACGATGCGATCGTCATGATCGAAAACATCGCCCGCTATATCGAGCAAGGCGAGTCTCCCCTGCAAGCGGCGCTGCACGGGTCCGAACAGATCGGCTTTACGATCATCTCCTTGACCTTCTCGCTGATTGCCGTCCTGATCCCCCTGCTTTTTATGGGCGACATCGTGGGCCGGCTCTTCAGGGAATTTGCCGTCACGCTGGGCGTGACGATTCTGGTCTCAGCGGTCGTTTCGCTGACCCTTACCCCGGTGATGTGCTCGAAGCTCTTGAAGCACCGGCCCAACGAGCAGCAAACCAGGATTTATCGCGCCACCGAGCATGCCTGGAATTGGGTGATCAACCTCTATGACCGAACGCTCCAGTGGGTGCTCCGGCGCCAAACGGCGACGCTGCTTGTGGCCCTGGGCACCGTGGTCCTGACGGCGGTACTGTTCTACATCATTCCCAAGGGCTTTTTCCCGATTCAGGATACCGGGGTCATTCAGGGCGTCTCCCAGGGGGCCCAGGACTTCTCTTTTCAACAGATGGCCAGGGAGCAAGAGTCGCTGGCGCAGGTCATCCTGAAGGACCCCGCGGTCGAAAGTCTTTCCTCGTTTATCGGGGTGGATGGAACCAACACCACGCTGAACACCGGGCGCATGCTGATCAATTTAAAGCCGCTGGATGAGCGGAAAATCAGCGCCAGCGAGGTGATTCGCCGCCTGCAGCCGGAGCTAGCGAAAGTTCCGGGCATTACCCTCTACATGCAGCCCGTGCAGGATCTGAGCGTTGATGACCGGGTCAGCCGCACGCAATTTCAATACACCCTTGAGGATCCGAATACCCAAGAGTTAAACACCTACGCCTCCAAAATGCTGGCCGCGATGCAAAAGTTGCCGGAACTCCGCGATGTGGCCAGCGACCAGCAAAACAAGGGACTCGAGGACAAACTGATTTTTGACCGTGAGACGGCGTATCGCCTGGGAATCTCGCCTTCCGCGATTGATCAAACGCTCTACGATGCCTTCGGACAACGGCAGGTTTCCACGATCTTCACGCAGTTGAACCAATACCATGTGGTATTGGAAGTGGAGCCCGGATTTCAGAAAAACCCGTCGGATTTGCGCGACCTCTATATTCGAACTGGCATGGGGGCCTCCAGCAGCTCATCAGGCCTGGTGTCCGGCGGAACCGGTAACCAGCAATTATTTGGACCCTCGAGCTCGCTCACGGCCGGGAATGCGAGCTTGGCTTCCGCCAGTGCCGCGAACGGCTCGAGCGCGACCGCCTCGGACAGCGCCTTTAACGCGCCCATCGCCTCTTCCTCGGCATTTCCCAACGGCGGGCAGGTGCCGCTCGCCGCCTTTACGCACGTGGAAGAATCGACCACTCCCCTTACCATCAGCCACCAGGGACAGTTCCCGGTGGTGACGCTCTCTTTCAACCTGGCCCCCAACGCCTCGCTGGGCGACGCAGTTCAGGCGATCAACCAGCTGAAGGAGGAGGTCGGTCTGCCGCAAAGCGTTCAAGTGGCGTTTCAAGGCACCGCTGAGGCTTTCCAGAACTCGCTTGCGAACGAGTGGTATCTGATTCTGGCGGCTATTATCACCGTTTACATCGTGCTGGGGGTCTTGTATGAAAGCTATATCCATCCCATCACAATTCTTTCGACGCTCCCTTCGGCGGGAGTGGGAGCGGTCCTGGCGCTGCTGATCTGCCGGACGGATTTCAGCATTATCGCGCTGATTGGCCTGGTGCTGCTGATTGGCATTGTGAAGAAGAACGGAATCATGATGATCGATTTCGCTCTGGAAGCGGAGCGCAAGGAAGGCATGACGCCCGTGAACGCGATCTACCAGGCCTGTTTGCTGCGCTTCCGCCCCATCATGATGACCACCATGGCGGCCCTCCTCGCGGGGGTGCCGCTGGCCCTGGGGACGGGCACGGGCTCGGAACTGCGCAGGCCCTTGGGCATCACCATGGTCGGCGGGCTGCTGCTTAGCCAGTTGCTGACCCTCTATACGACTCCGGTCTTTTACCTATGGTTCGATCGCCTGGCCACGCGCTTTTCCCGGCGCCGGGAGGGCCGTGCGGGTCGAGCGCCCGTCCCGGCAGAGTGAGCCATGAACATCTCAGAACTCTTCATTCGAAGGCCGGTTGCCACCACGCTCCTGACAATCGCCATTGCTCTGGCAGGGGCTGTGGCGTTCCGTCTTTTGCCGGTCTCGCCGCTCCCGCAGGTGGATTTCCCCACAATCTCCGTCGGGGCCGGGTTGCCGGGAGCGAGCCCGGAAACCATGGCTTCCGCCGTCGCCACCCCCCTCGAACGCCAGTTCGGCCGGATTGCAGGGGTTACCGAGATGACGTCGTCCAGCACGCTGGGGATGACGAGCGTGACGCTGCAGTTTGATTTGAACCGCAATATTGATGCCGCGGGGCGTGACGTGCAAGCCGCCATCAACGCCGCCCGCGCCTATCTGCCCGCCAATCTCCCCAATAATCCCAATTACCGCAAAGTGAATCCGGCCGATGCCCCGATCATGATTATTGCGCTGACTTCGAAGACGCTCACCAAGGGGCAGATGTACGACGCGGCGTCCTCCATCATGGCCCAGAAACTTTCTCAGGTAAAAGGCGTGGGCCAAGTGGTGGTGGGGGGAAGCTCGCTGCCTGCCGTGCGGGTGGACCTGGACCTGCCGGCCGTGAACAAGTACGGCATCGGGTTCGAGCAGATTCGGAGCGCCCTGGCCAGTGCCAATGCGAACACCCCGAAAGGTTCCTTTGCGGACGCCCATCGCTCTTGGAAGATCGCCGCCAACGATCAGATCTTCAAGGCGGTGGACTACGAGCCCCTGATTGTGTCCTATCACAACGGGGCAGCCGTGCGGATCTCCGACATCGGCCAAGCCGAAGATTCCGTCGAAGACATCCGCGCGGCCGGCTACGCCAACGGGAATCCCGCGGTTCTGCTCATTATCTTCCGCCAGCCCGGGGCGAATATCATTGATACCGTCGATGGCGTCCGGGCGGAGATTCCCACGCTCCAGGCCCAGATCCCCCAATCCATCCATCTTCAGGTCGTCATGGACCAGACCATGACCATCCGCGCTTCTGTCCATGACGTGGAAAGGACCTTGCTGATCGCGGTGCTGCTGGTGATTCTGGTGGTTTTCATTTTCCTGCGCAACTGGCGGTCAACTCTGATCCCAAGCGTGGCGGTTCCCGTCTCGCTGATTGGGACCTTTGGAATGATGTATGTGCTGGGTTACAGCCTGGACAACCTCTCGCTGATGGCCTTGACTATCTCGACCGGCTTCGTGGTGGACGACGCCATTGTGGTGATGGAGAATGTCACCCGCTACCTGGAACAAGGGCTCCCGCCCTTCCAGGCGGCGCTCAAGGGCGCGCGGGAGGTCGGCTTCACGGTCGTCGCGATGAGCACTTCGCTGGTGGCTGTTTTCATTCCTCTCTTGCTGATGGGGGGCGTTGTCGGCCGGTTGTTTCGCGAGTTCGCGGTGACCCTCTCCGTCGCCATTGTCATCTCCATGATCGTATCGCTGACCACCACGCCCGCGATGTGCGCGCATCTCTTAAAGCTGCACGAGTCCCATGGGTGGCTTTACCGCAAGGGCGAGCAGGCCTTCGACGGGGTCGTGGCCTTGTATGGAAGAACGCTCACCGTGGTTCTCCGCCATTCGGCGGTGACACTAGCCGTGCTCCTGGCCACGATCGCCCTCAACGTGTACTTGTACATGCACGTGCCGAAAGGCTTCTTCCCGCAACAGGATAATGGCCGCGTCATGGGCGCCATTCAGGCCGATCAGGACTCCTCCTTCCAGGCAATGAATCATATCCTGCTCCAAATGACGAATATCGTCAAAGCCGATCCCGCCGTGGACACCGTGGTGGGGTTTACGGGCGGCTGGGCGGGCGCCAACAGCGCGCGGATGTTCATTTCCTTGAAGCCTCCAGCCGAAAGGCGCCTCACTGCCGACCAGGTGATTGCGCGGCTCCGCCCGAAGCTCGCCCGCGTGCCGGGGGCGACGCTCTACCTGCAGGCTGCGCAGGACGTCCGGGTGGGCGGCCGCATGAGCAACGCGCAATATCAGTTCACGATGCGGGGCGACAACCTGCAGGACCTGACGGCGTTTGCGCCTCGCATGCTCCAGGAGTTGCGGACTATTCCCATCATCGCGGATGTCTCCAGCGACCAGCAGAACCGTGGACTTCAGGCGATGGTGCAGTACGACCGCCCCACCGCCGCGCGCTTTGGCATCTCATCCCAACTGATTGACAACACGCTGTACGACGCCTTCGGCCAGCGCCAAGTCTCGACCATGTATTCTCCCCTCAACCAGTATCACGTGGTGATGGAGGCGGCCCCCAAGTACTGGCAGAATCCTCAGGTCCTGAGCCAGATTTACGTCCGCTCGCCGAAAGGCGAAGAAGTCCCCTTGAGCGCCATCGCGCATTTCGCGCCCCAAACGGCGCCGCTCGCGGTCAGCCATCAAGGGCTGTTTCCTGCCGTGACCCTCTCCTTCAACTTGCGCCCGGGAGTCGCGCTGGGAGACGCGGTGACCGCCATCCATGCCGCGGCGGCCAAGGTGGGACTTCCCGCGACGATCCATACGGGTTTTGCGGGGACGGCCCAAGCCTATCAGGATTCACTCCAAAGCGAGCCCCTGCTGATCGCGGCCGCGTTGCTGACGGTCTATCTGGTCCTCGGCATCCTGTACGAGAGCTATATCCATCCCGTTACGATCCTTTCCACGCTTCCATCGGCAGGAGTCGGCGCGCTCTTGGCGCTTCTGCTCACGCACACCGATCTGACGGTCATCGCCATTATTGGAATCATTCTGCTGATCGGCATCGTGAAAAAGAATGCCATCCTGATGATCGATTTCGCTCTCGCGGCGGAGCGCAACGAAGGCAAGAATTCCCGGGATTCCATTTATGAGGCGTGCCTGCTGCGCTTTCGCCCGATTATGATGACGACCATGGCGGCGATTTTTGGCGCCACGCCGCTGGCCTTTGGCACGGGCACCGGCTCGGAATTACGCCGTCCGCTGGGGATCGCCATCATTGGCGGGCTCATCGTGAGCCAGTTGTTGACGCTTTATACGACTCCCGTGGTCTATCTCTACTTCGACCGCCTCCAGCACTGGTGGAACCGGATCCGGGGCCGGGAGCCTGGCAAGGCCGCGCCACTCCCTTCGGAGATTTAAGGTGGCAGGAATGAAAACCATGACGCTGATGAGCACGATCCTCACAAGATGTATGGACCTGAGGAAGATTATTTCTTGGTGTCGCCAGCGGGGTCTTTTCCTCCTTGTCCTTGGCGCCTTGCTGCTTCCCACGACCGCCTGCATGGTGGGCCCGAAATATCAACGTCCCAGCGCACCGATCCCGCCTTCGTATAAGGAACTCTCGCCTGCCGAAACGGGACCGGCGGGCTGGAAACAGGCCAAGCCTAATGATGGAGCGGGCCGCGGAAAGTGGTGGGAGATCTTCAACGATCCGCAACTCAACGCCCTGGAGGAACAAGTCAACATTTCTAACCAGAACGTTCTCGCTGCGGAAGCGCAGTTCCGCGCGGCTCGGGATGCCGTGCGAATCGCGCGCTCGAGCCTCTTCCCGGCGGCAGGCATAGCGCCTTCCTATACCAATTCCCGGACCTCCTCGACCTTGTTCAACGTCGCGGCCGGCAACCTGACCTCCGGCCAGCGCAATATCTACGATTTGCCCGTGGATGTTTCTTACCAGGCGGACGTCTGGGGAAGTATCCGGCGCAGCGTGCGGGGAAGCGCGGAGTCCGCCCAAGCGACCGCGGCGCAACTGGCAAATGTGCGCCTCGCCTTCCAGGCGGCGCTGGCTCAGGACTATTTTGAACTGCATGGGGTGGATGGCGAGCAGGAGTTGCTCGAGCGCACCGTTAAATCCTACGAGGAGTATCTCCAATTAACCAAGGACCGGTTTGCGAGCGGCATCGCCTCCGGCGCGGATGTCGCCCAGGCGGAAACCCAATTGAAGACGGCACAGGCACAGTTGATCGACTTGGGGGTCGCGCGCGCCCAGCTCGAACACGCCGTTGCCATCCTGGTGGGCAAGCCCCCCGCCGAAGTGACTATTCCGTCCTCGCCGATCAAGGCGTTGCCGCCGCCGATCCCCGTCGGAGTTCCCTCCGACCTGTTGCAGCGGCGCCCGGATATTGCCGCCGCCGAGCGCCAGATGGCTGCCGCCAACGAGCAAATCGGCATCGCCAAAGCCGCCTTCTTCCCAACGCTCCTGCTGACGGGGTCCGCCGGCTTGGAGAGCGGCAGTTTCACGGATTGGTTCACTTGGCCGAGCCACATTTGGTCCGCCGGCCCGCAGGTGGCGGAAACAGTCTTCGACGCGGGACGGCGTCATGCCCAGTCAGACCTGGCACGGGCCGCCTTCGATGCCACCGTCGCCAGCTACCGGCAGACGGTGCTCACCGGCTTTCAGCAGGTAGAAGATAACCTGGCGGCGTTGAGGGTGCTTGCCAACGAAGCGCGCGCCGAAGACGAGGCCGTCAAGGCCGCCCAGCAGTCCCTTGATGTGTCAACATACCAGTATAAGGCGGGGGTCGCCAGCTACCTCCAAGTGATTACCGTCCAGACCATCGCCCTGCAAGACCAGGTCGCGGCGGTAAATATTCTCACCCGGCGTATGGCCGCAAGCGTTCTGCTGATCGAAGCCCTGGGCGGCGGGTGGAACGTTTCCAGCCTGCCGCGTGAACAGGACCTGGCACACGGAAGGTAAGCAACCGGCGGTCGCCTCGGCGGGCACTCTCCTGTCTCACTGAGCGTATCCGTTCCCGGCAGCATGACATTGAGCGGTCAGTTACATTTTCACCCCGGATTCCGAAGTTGAAGTCTAAAATTACACCGAAAAAGTGCGTTCAAAGCATATCTTCCGGTTCAGGAGATCGGCTCCCAACCCAACTTCGGCGAAGTTGGAAGGAAGTAGGTTAACAATCGGGCGAACAAGGCGGTGCGGTGCCCAAGACCTCCCCAGGCGGTGGAGAGATGCAGCACCCGGCGAATCCACTCCCGGCTTTCCAGCTTTGCCAGCGCCTCTTTCAGAAACTTCACCACCCCGCTGTCGGCCCGCGTGTCCCCGCTCCGCAGCCAGCCTGCAGAACGAAGCAGGCTTCGCCCAGCACCGCCAGCAGCGGATGGTGGGAAGCTCGCCCGCACTTCCGGGCGGTTCCAGACGGACCGGCAGATGCTGCCTCAGTTGCTCCGGAAACCCTCGCCGCCGCAGGAATTCCACGAACACGCTCAGCCCTCCCCAGGGCGTGGCCGCTCGCCGCGTCTCCCGCAAAATCACTTTCTTTTCTCCCCAAAGCGCGCTAACTTTTCTTTGCACTCTTTTGTTCCTCCTCCGTAAATCGAAAACCCGTTTCAATTTAACGGATTGGAACTGAACCGTGCACCCCTAACTTCGGAACCCGGGTAAACCGGTAGGTATATCCCCTGGTTTTACGGAACGTGCCGACGCAGTAAGGGAGAGAAGCTTTGAAGACCCCACTCAAGGCTGGTGGTTGGACCTACGCGGGCCTTCTGACGGTCTCGCTCGCCACCTTGACGAATGAGATCCTGCTCACGCGCATTTTCAGCGTGACCATGTGGCACCACTTTGCCTTTGTCGCCATCTCCATCGCCATGTTTGGAATGACTTTGGGGGCGCTGCGCGTCTATCTCTCGTCGGATCTTTTTCAACAAGAGAGAATCCATACCCATCTGGCCCATAGCGCGCTGTTGTTTGCCGTCTCCATTGTGCTTAGCTTCCTGGTGCACGCCAACCTTCCGTTTATCTTTGCCGCGTCGTTTTCGAGTTTTCTCTCCATCGCCATGACCTATCTGGTGTGCACGCTCCCCTTTTTCTTCAGCGGCATCTGCGTTTGCCTGGCCCTGACGCGGTTTCCGCAAGGCATCAGCCGTTTGTACGCCGCTGACCTCGTGGGTGCCGCGCTGGGATGCGTGTTGCTGATTGGGGTTCTGCGCGTTACCGATGGCCCCACGGCCGTCTTCGTTGTGGCGGGCGCGGCGGCGCTGGGCTCTTTGTTTTTCTCCATGGAGAAGAGCGTTATAAGGTTCAAGCCCATCGCCTTGGCTGCATGTCTTGGCTTCACGGGCTTTGCCATGGTCAACACCTTTCTGGTCCAGCGCCAGAAAGGACTGATTCACTTGAAGTGGGCCAAAGGCCAAAGGGACCTCCCGTCTCTGTACGTGAAGTGGAACTCCTTTTCGCGGGTTACCGTTCGTGGGAATCCAGACAAGTCAGAGGAACCCTTCGGCTGGGGCCTCAGCTCGGTTTGCCCTCCCGGGGCACAGGTCCGGCAGCTCACCGTAAGGATTGATGAATCTGCTTCTACCATGCTGACCCACTTCAGCGGAGATTTGGACAAGCTGGACTACCTGCGGTATGACATTACCAACCTCGTCCATTACATCCGGCCCGGCTCTCGAGTCTTAGTCGTAGGCTCGGGAGGCGGCAGGGATATCCTTTCGGCGCTGGTCTTTCACCAAAAGCAGGTGGTGGGGGTAGAAATCAACGGCGCGATTCTCAACGCCGCGAACAAGAGGTTTGGTGATTTCACCGGGCACCTGGACCGGCTTCCCCAGGTCAAGGTTGTCAATGACGAGGCACGGAGTTATATCACGCGACAACGGCAGCCCTACGGCATTATCCAGATCTCGCTGGTGGATACCTGGGCGGCCACCGCGGCCGGCGCCCTGGTGCTCTCAGAAAACTCGCTCTACACCGTCGATGCCTGGAAGATCTTTCTCCAGCGGCTCACCCCTCGCGGCGTGCTCAGCGTGTCCCATTGGTATTCGCAAGCCGTTCCTTACAGCATCTATCGGCTGACCTCGCTGGCAAATGCTGCGCTGGGGAGTATCGGAGTTCAGAATCCTAGAAACCACATCATCATTGTGCGGAACATGCTCCGGGAAAACCCCGGCAATACGCCCGACGGCCTTGGCACCGTGCTGGTAAGCCGCGAGCCTTTCTCGAGCGAGGACATGGACCGCATCGATGCCGTGGCGCGCAGGCTGAAGTTTGAGGTTGTTCTCAGCCCACGTTACGCTCTCGACCCTGCCTTTGCGACCCTGGCGTCTTCAGGAAGGATTCCCTCTTCGCTGGCCGCTCTTCCTGTGGACCTCGCCGCGCCGACGGACAATAAGCCTTTCTTTTTCTACTGGGTCGATCTTCGCGACGCCTTTAGACCCGCGATGTGGCACAGCCCCGGGACCGGAAGCAACTGGAACGCGGTGTTCGTCTTGGGCAGTCTGCTATTGATTGTGACTCTCCTGACCATCCTCAGTATCATCGTCCCCCTGATCCTCAGGAGGCCCCTGAAGAAGGAAATCCGCCCCTGGCCCATGCTGGCGTTTTTTGCGGCCATCGGCCTGGGATTTATGCTGATTGAGATCTCGCAGATGCAGCGATTGATGATTTTCCTGGGGGAGCCTATCTACGGACTTTCTGTTGTTCTGTTTTCACTGCTGTTGTCGAGTGGATTGGGAAGCTATTCCACCCGAAAGATCGGCTCCGGGAACCTTCGCGGCGAGTTATTCAGGCGCCTGGGAGGGCTGCTGGGGGTTTTGATTTTGTTTGGAGTGATCACGCCATCCTTGATGATTCGCTTTGCGGCTTCCACTACCCCGATCCGGATTCTCATTGCGGTGAGCATCCTTTTCCCCCTCGGGTTTCTGATGGGAATGCCTTTCCCTTTGGGGCTCAAACAGGCTTCGCTGACTTCACCGGCCTTGACTCCCTGGCTGTGGGGCATTAACGGCGCCACTTCGGTTTATGCGTCTGTCCTTGCCATGGTGATCGCACTGACGCATGGAATTTCCGCCTCATTCTGGGCGGGTTTCGCCTGTTACGCACTGGCTCTGCTCGGCTTTTTCTGGGAAACACAAAGAGGGCCGATGATGGGCGACCTCCGGCGCCAGGAATAATCGCCAGCCGGGACCCCCGTGGGCATGACGCAACCGTAACCTGATATTGCCGAGCGGCGCGCCGGTTGTCTGATATTCCGGGATGTCCGCCGGAAGGGCCTTCGTGCGGGCTGGTTGGAATGCGATTGCGACACAGGACCTACACGCCGAAAGATTCAGTCACGGTGTTTGGGAAAGGGAAAGATGTTATCTTCACGGCATTTTGTGTTTCAATAGGAAGTTGTTTTGCTGGAGACCGTCGGGTGGCTTTGAACCTGCTCCTTCGCGATTCCACACGCCGAGGCGAAAAACGATGAGTGATGTATTCAATTGGACGCTGGTTTTCCATGTCTTGGGAATCGTGTTTTGGCTGGGCGGGCTCCTGGTTGTAACCCACCTGCTGGCGGCGGATACGGAGGCCGTTTCGGATGAGACCCGGCAAACCCTGGGCCGCCTGGAAGCGAAGCTGTTTAACGGGATTATCCACCCGGGCGCGGCGATCGTGATCCTTTCCGGTTTGGTTTTACTCATGACCAATCCGCGCTATTACTTCGATGCGTCGTGGCTGCGCGTGAAATTAATTATGGTTGCCGCTTTGATCGTCATGGATTGGATCACCTTCCGGCGGATGCTGGCTTTCAAGGCGGGCCGCATCAAACTCGAACGCAAGCAATGCATGGCCTTGCACGGCGGAATCGCCTTGGCTTTCATCGTGATTCTGATCCTGGTGCTGATCCAGCCCTTTTAGGGCAAGGCGGGCATCGCAAGGTTTTTTCGTATTAAGGCACGGGGCGGCAGCATCGAAAGCTTCAGCATTAGAAATGCTATGAGGGTGGGAGGATCTCTTGGCCGGAACGAAAATTATTGTCCGCAACAACGGCTCTCTGCGCATCGAGGGTGATTTTGAAATCCAGGATGCCGAGGGCGGCGTCTTTGACCTTGCGGGGCGCACGACCATCGGCCTGTGCCGGTGCGGGCATTCGGAAAATAAACCCTTTTGCGACGGCAGCCACAAAAAGGCCGGCTTTCAATCCGAGGTCAAGGCTCGAGTGCTGCCCCCGCCGGTGCCCAAGCCGCCCTCAGCATAACGCGGTGTTCACAACCGGCTTCCCATTCGATCGCAGCGAAACATCCAACAGAAAGTTTTGCTTCCCCTCGCAGGGAGAGCGGCAGGACTACGGCGCAGGCGCTTGAGGCTTGCTGGCGGTTTTCCCCCAGGCTCGCAGAAGTTCTGCCACCGTCCAGGCCTGCGCGATGCAGCCGTGAGGCGTGAAGGGAGCGTCACCGTCAAAAATTTCGCTGGCAGTGCCCAGGCCGTGCGTTTGCAGTTGATGGATCATGGGTTCAAGATAGCGGGCCGCAACCGCCAGATCGTTCCAAACCCG
>DATKQU010000026.1:0-20192 GCA_035532595.1 Terriglobia bacterium
TTTTCCACCACGCCTACCACCTGGTGCCCGGGAATCACAGGCATTTTGCGCGGCGGCAATTCCGCTTCAATCACGTGCAGGTCGGTGCGACAAACACCGCAGGCTGATACGCGAACGAGGAGTTGGTTGTTCCCGGGTTCGGGGACCGGAGCCTCGCTCAAAGCCAGCGGATTGGTTTCAACCTTTGCCGGAGAGTTTAATAGGTATGCTTTCATCGTGACGATCCTCAATAGCCCCAGTTTAACGCTGAAAGCAGCGGGAGGCGGCAGTTTTCCAGACCCGCGCGCCGTTTGAAGGCTGGTGAAGAGACGCTGAAAGGATGCCGCGCTAGCCTTGGCTACCGGCGCCGCCCGGCAGGAGGTTGGTCTTCAGCTTCAGTTTTTGGTGAGGCAGGAGCTTGACTTCCGTTTCGAACGTCTGGTATCCGGGCAAGGAGATCTTGATCTGATGTTTCCCGGGAGTTAACAGCATTCCTTGTCCAGGCCCATTGAACTGATCGATGTGGCCGACGAACTGGTTGTCAACAAAGACCGCGGCTCGTTCGGGATTTCCGGATATCTTGAGTTCGGCGTTGTCGTTCGAGTAGTTGAGCCCGGTTTCTTTCTGCATGGAGACGTTCACCACCTCGACGGCGCCAGGCCCGAGCGTCACTTGCCGGGTGAAGTCCTGGTAGCCGGACTCTCGCACAGCGATCTGATGTTTTCCGGGAAGCAGCAGAATTTTCTTTGAGCCCTTAAGTTCCTTCAGGTACCCCACGTACTGTCCATCAATCCATACACCGGAATTCTTGGCTGCCTTGTCGGCCGCCACAAAGTTGATTTGTCCCAGCACCTGGTTCCTTGCCAGAAGCCCGCCCACGCAAAACAGGGGAACAAGAAACACCAGGCACTGGAGCAGGGCCTTGACGCTTTTCGGTGAAAGACGCATAGTTCTTCTCCTTTGATCGGGCGATGCTTGAAAGACTGTGCAAGCCTCCGGCCAGAGTCCGAAAATTGATACAAGGCGTTGAAAAGACTTGGGATCGATCTGCGAGGTTAAAGCCATCTCATGTAACTTTTACGGCCTGGCAAGCGGAATTTTCCAAGAGCAGGCGCGAGGCGCATGCGGTGCGCGCCAAGGGGATCCACCGAGTGCTCGAAAATTGCTAAGCTTAACCGCAACTATTTGACCGCTGGCGTGTTATATCGATTGTGGGTGTGATGGCCATCGACTCAGATCTGGAACTGATGCTGCGGGTCCGTCAGGGTGACGCGGAGTCCTTTGATGAACTGCTCCGGCGCTATCGCACGCCGCTCGTCAAATACTTTTGCCGGATGGTGCGCGACCAAGCCCTAGCTGAGGATTTGGCTCAGGAAGCTTTTCTGCGTGTCTACAAGGCCCGGCAGCGCTACCGGCCTGATGCGCGGTTCACCACCTGGCTCTACCGGATCGCTACCAATCTTGCCCTCAACGCGATCCGCGACGGAAAGGGGATCGAGCGCCCCGGCGAGAACGGGTCCTCCGAAGACGGCGACCGTCAATGGGATGTACCCGACCCGAAAGCTTCCGTCGAGCAGCACATGATCGAGACGGACCGGCAGAGGATGATCCATGAGGCGATTGAGGCTTTGCCGGAAAACCAGCGCGCCGCCGTGATCCTGCACAAGTATCAGGAGGTGGATTACCACCAGATTTCAAAAATCCTCAAGGTGTCTGAAAGCGCGGTCAAGTCGTTGTTGTTTCGCGCTTATGAGACCCTTCGGGTGCGCCTTGAGCCGCTCGTCAGGGAGGGACAATTATGAACTGCGATGCGAAGGAAAAACTATTTTCCTATGCTCACCAAATGCTGGAGCCTGCGGAGGCGGAGGAAGTGTGCTTGCATCTTGCGAAGTGCGCCCAGTGCGGGCAGGTGGTGGAAGCGTACCGGAAGCTCGATCTGGCCCTGGATGATTGGACAGCCCCCGAACCTTCACCGTGGTTTGACGCCCGGGTCCGGTCGCGCCTGGCGACAAGTGAAAAAGCGAAATCCGGTTTCCTGGGATTCGGGAGATTGCGGGTGCTGGCCGTGAGTGTGCTGAGCGTGGTCTTGCTCGTTGCGGGTTTCATCGCTCTCCGCCAACGCCGGGCGCAGGACGCTTCCGGCTCGGTTGCCAGCCGGTCATTGCCGCAGGCGAGCCAGGCCGCGCGCCAGTCGGCCGGGGCGACCGAAGCCCAAGTCCAGCCCTTGCCCGCCGAGGAAGAATTGAAGATGGATGAAAACCTTTCGGTGCTCGAAGACTACGACATGCTCGCAAACTTTGAGGTGCTCTCGGAGCTTCCGAAGGCAAAGGATAATTAGCCGGCTGGTTGATGGAATTCATGATGACAAGGTCGGACCAAAGCTCGAAGCAAAACGGGGGATTCGGTTTGTGCCGGACAGCCCTCTGGGTGGCCGTTTTCGCCTCTTTCCTGCTTCCAGCGCTCCCGGCCTTTTCCCAGGGAGCAGGGAGCCGTGGCTGGGCCATCCGCGGGCGTTGGCGGCCTGTTGAGGCGAGGCAGCGGGCACGGAACGGGGAACAGCGGCCAAGCTTCTTCAGTCGCCTGCGCGACCTGCCTCCCAAAGAGCAGGAACGCGTGCTGACGAACGACAAAAGGTTTCAGAGCCTGCCTCCGGAGCGCCAGGATAGGATTCGTGAAAACCTGCGCCGATGGAACGAATTGCCGCCCCAAAGGAAAGAACAGCTCCGCGAGCGGGAAGCGATTTTCTCCCGGCTCTCCCCGGCTCAGCGGCAGGAAGCGCGGGGGATTTTCCGCGAGTGGCGCGAGTTGAGGCCCATCGAGCGGCAGAGAATCATGCGGGCGTTCCGGTATATGCGGGACATACCGCCGGGCGAGCGCCAGCGGTTCCTTGACAGCGCGCGGGTTCAGCAGCGCTTTTCGCCGCAAGAACAGAACATCCTGAGGGGGTTGGGCCGGCTTTTGCCTCCCGCCAATTGATTCGGCCTCCTGCCGGCCCTTACGTGACGCGGAACTGCTCGAGTTTCTGCCAATCGAACAAGATTCCGTGGCCGGGCCGTCCCGGAGGTGCAATGCAGCCGTCCTCGACGCTTATTTCTTCCTGAAGCACCGGACCTAACTGCGGAATGTACTCGATGAAGATGCCGTTCGGAATGGCGGCGGCCAGATGGACCTGGATCTCCATCAGAAAATGGGGAGCCACGGGCATCTGGAAGGCTTCCGCCAGACTTGCAATCTTCATCCACTCCGTGATCCCGGCGATTCTTGCCACATCCGGCTGGAGGATGCTTGCGGCGTCATTCCTGACATATTCTGCAAACATCTCTTTGGTATAGATCGTTTCCCCCACCGCAATGGGAATCGAGGTGTGCTCCTTCAACTGCCGGTGGGACTCAACGGCTCCCGCCAGCAGCGGTTCTTCCAGCCAGAAAAGGTCCAGCGCTTCAAAGAGCTTGGCGCGCCGAATCGCCTCCGCGGTGCTCCACCCCTGGTTGGCATCGACCATGATCTTTAAATCCGGGCCAACCGCCTTGCGCACGGCTTCCAGGCGGCGCACATCTTCGCCGGCGTTCTCCTTGCCGACCTTGATCTTGACGCCGCGGAATCCTTTCTCGACGGTGCGCCTGGCGTTTTCGACGAGTTCTTCCGTGGAAGCGTGCAGCCAGCCTCCCTCCGTGTCATAAACGGGGACACGCTTTTGCGCGCCTCCCAGAAGAGTGCAGAGGGGCGTGTTGCGCGCCTTGGCCTTAATGTCCCATACAGCGATATCCACCGCCGCGCGGGCAATACTGGAAATGGGTCCCCCGCTGGAGGCCCGCGTGGCGTTATACATCTTGTCCCAGATGCGTTGATGGGCCTCGCAGTCTTCGCCGGTGAGCAAGGGCGCCAACTCCCGGTCGAGGAAGGCCTTCGCCGCGCGGCCTCCCGTGCCGATGGTGTACCCGTAGCCGGTTCCGCTCAGGCCCTCGGAGGTGCGAAGCTCGACCACCAACGTTTCCATCGATTCGAAACTCTGAATAGCATCCGTGCGCTTGGTGAGGGGTGGAAGGTCATAGAGATGCGTTTTGACGTCTCGAATTCGCAGGGGCATGATTTCGGCTCTCCACTTGGGATAGAAAAAAAGAATATAACCCTTCGTATCGTTTCTGTAAATAGAGGATCCCGCGCGGTTTCTGGCGGCTGGGAGACTGATTCCCCGCACGCGCCTTCGCATCAATCGGAAAGGGAAAGTTGCTGGCAGGACCAAGAAACCGTGTTTATTTGAAGCGTTTCCTGAATTTCAGTTCGATCCCGAAGATGCCGTTCTGGTCGCGAAAGCCTCGCACCGACATGCGCGGATTGACGGTCCATTCGAATTCGAACACCCGGTATTGCGAGTTGGCGGTGGTGGTTTGATACGTCAAGGTGAGCTCGGGCGAAAGCTGCTGTTCAATGGTCAGAACCGGGCTGCCCAGCGTCCCGGGCTGAGTTGAGTAGGGAGCAAGCTTGACGCGGCTCACTCCAAACAAGCGTTGGACCCTTCCCGTCACCTGGCTGGTAAGCGCCTGGGAAAGCAAGGCGCTGGCGCTCATGGAGGAAAAGGGATTCCGGCTTGCAGGCGCAAATTCCTCCAGTCGTTTGGAGTATCCGAAGGCCAGCAGCGAGAGGATATCCTCGCTTGGCAAGGGAGGATCGGAGCGGAAGGAGAGGCGAATCCGGTCAGGCGGCCCTGAAACTTCCAGGGCTAAATCGTACTTGTCGACACGCGTATGCACCTGGATATCCAGGACGGGTTCGGTTTCGAAAGGATTGGTCATCGAAATCTCTCCCCGCGACAAGGTGTAGCGATTGCCGCGGAAGATGGTTTCTCCGCTTCGCAGATACACATTGCCGATGACGACGGGCCGGGCCAGCGTGCTTTGCACGCGCGTGTCGAGATCCGCGACAAGGTGCAGATCATGAGTCTCGAGCCGCACGGGCCGGGCTGATGCGACCCGCACGTTGATGCTGATCTTGGAGGCGAAGGGCAGGGTGACCCCCAGGGAGGAATTGCCGAGGCGCTTATTGCTTCCTGCGATCAGGTCCATCAGGTTCAGATTCTCGCTCGCAAAAACGTTTCGAATGGTGATGTCGCCGGTCAGTTGCCCTCGGTCCGGCGTTCCCCGGAGGAGCAAGTTCCCATCCAGCAGGGAGGTGAAATCCGAAGGATATCGCACCCGGACTTGGGAGAGTGTGGTCCGCATCTGGTACCGCAGCACGTCTTGCAGCGCGGCGTAACCCGAAAGGCTCACCGTCCCCCCGCCAATCGTGCCTTTTAACGAAGAGATGACCGCCCGCTGGCGCGCAAGCTTGATCGTGCCATTGAGCGCGTTCACGCGAAAGGGAAGATCGCCGTATCCCAGGTTCACGTCCTTGATTTCCACCGTGCCGGCCAGTTGCAACTGCTCGAGCGTTCCTCCGACGTGCACTTCCAGCGTTGATTCCCCCGTGGCCTGTATTTTGGCCGATACGATGCTCAGCAGGGTGGCGGCCGTCTTCCCTCTGGCCGTCAAGTCGAGCGTGGCGGGCTGAGCAAAGTCGATGGAGCCTCCCACTTCAAGGTTCGTCGCCGGCCCCTGCATGCGGAACCGATCCAAGACGAGCCGGCCCCCGGCATAACGAATCCGGATAGGGCGCTCATTCGTCATTTTGAGTTTGGGAAACCTGACTTCCAAGTGCTGAACCTGGCTGCTGCCTGTGATACGGCTGGCCTGCCGGAGGGGTCCGCTTACCGTGATCGATCCGCTAGCGGCCATTTGCGCCCCCATCGAGTGGCCTGCCATCTGCTCGATCCAGGGATCGAGGCGAAAATCAGAGTACTGGCCTGACAACTCCATGGGCCACTCGTTCTGCGTCTCAATATTCCCGCTCAATTGAATTTTGCCGGCGGTTCCCCCTCCCTCGATGTGCAACTGGATTTGATGCCCTTGCCAGTCTGCGCTGCCGTGCGCACTTCCCAGCGATTGTCCCTTCCAGGCAAGCTCGCTTATGTCCAGGGAGGATTGCACTCGCGCGTTTTCGAAAGAGCCTTCGCCGGTTAGATCAAAGTTGACAAGGCCCGAGACCTCACCGGCGGACGTCGGGCCAGCCGCTTGAGGATGGAGGAGGTGGAGCTGGTTGAGCGGGAAATCCCGGCCGTGCAACTGCGCGGAGAATGACCGCTGCACGGGATCAAGGCGCAACCGCCCGGCGGCTTGGCCCTGTCCTTCGATGATCTTGAGGTTGGTAACTTCCCAGGCCGAGCCGCTCGCGCTGACTTCCGCGGAAAGCAGATCAAAAGGAACACCGGCGAACTCGCCCTTTTCCACCGCGAATTTACCCGCCCCGGAAAGATTTTCCAAGGTCCCCTCCGCCTGAACCTGGCCCGTCAAAAGGCCTTGCATGGAAGGTTTCAAGTTTAAGGCGGCGCGAAGACCGGCGACTGGAGTTTCCCGCGCCGATGCTTTTAGATGAAGAAGGCTATTGCCATGAAGCGTCCAGTGGGCCAGACCCGCCTGGGCGTCAAGCGTCAATGTGCTGGACCCCAGCTCCAACCGGCCCGCGCTGATCATGGCCCGGTCCGGGGCGCCGAGAATATTTGCCTGGAAACCATCCCAAGTCCACCCACCGTAATCGAACGCCCCGGCTTCCAGGCGACCCTCAATTTCCGGATGGCTGAAGGTTCCAGATACCTTGCCGGTAAAGGCCAACTTGCTTCTGAGCGTAAGGGACAAAGGCCTCCCGGTCTCGATGAGAATCCTTGCCAGGGGACGCCATTCGTCAAAATCTGAAGTCACCACTTTGACCGCCAGCGATGATTGAGCCGTGCCAAATGAGCCCTGCGCTTCCAAGGTGGAATGGGGCGTTGAGATGTTAGCATCTTGGAGATTCACCAACGTTTCGCGTCCCACCACCACCGAGCCCTGGGCGCGACCGCGAAGAGGGAGACCTTCAGGAGCGGCCTCTTGCGGGCCATGAAATTGAAGATCAAACTCGCCTCGAAGCCCGGAGTGTTGTTTCCAATTGATGCGCGTTTTCCCGTCAATCTGCGCTTGAGGGTGGAAAATCCCGATGGCGCGCGAGGCCACCGGTACTGACCGAAGAAGGGCGTTAAGGCGCACGTTCTCAACTTGAGCGTCGAGCGCGAGGGCGGGAACAGAACTCCGAAGGGAAACCGTCGCTGCGCCTTGCGCTCGTCCCTCAAGTCCGGCAAGAGTGACGCGGGTTAGCTTCAGGACGTTCTTTCCAAACGCGTAATCCGACGAAAAACTGACCACCCCGGGCTTGAAATGGGGGAGGGTCAGCTCAAGTTCGCGGGCCTCCAGGCGGCCACGGGCAGCCAATCCATCCTCGCTGTAAGTGCCTTTTCCATCCAAAAACAGGTAACCCTTTTGCACTGCCTTGATGCCGAGAGACCTGGCGACTTGCTGCAGCCCGCCGTTGCTCCGAAAGGCGAAATCGCCGGCCATTTGAGGCTCCCAATGGAAGGATCCGCTGGCCTGGCCCCGCAGGTTCTCGAGCTGCCAGCTTAAAGAAGATACCTGGAGTTGGCTGCTGGAAAGTTCAAAGGCAGTGGCGAATGAGAGTGGCGGCAGCGTCCTGGCATTCCAATTGAAAATTATATTCGAGGTCGCAAGGGTTCCCAGATATCGGTGATCACGACTCAATCGCAATTGAATTGCCACATTGCGGGCTGCGACTTCAAACGGCAAAAGCCGGTTATTCCAAGCAAGGGTCGTATGCGCCAAGGTTAGCCGGCGAATTTTCATGTCCATTAAAACTTTTAGAGTTTGTCCGTTTCCCGGCGCGGCGCGCGCGCCGGGAAGGTTGGTTGAGCCGTCGGGATAGGTTGCCAGGTGAATTTCAGCCTGCTGCCAGGCGAGGGTGCGCAGGAGCAAGCGAAACCGGAAAAGGGAGGCAGGATTGACGGCGACAACGACGTTTTGCGCAGAGAACAGGGGCGGCTCGGAGTCCTTCTCACGCCCGTGGATGATCAGCCGCCGCACGCTGACCCGCAGGCTCAAGGGATGGAAAGCCATTCCAATCAATTCAACTTTCCCGCCCGTAGCCTCTTCCAGGCTGGCCTGGATGCGATGTTCAAGAACGTGCCGAAACCACGGCGTACTGGCTACCCCGATCAGCACGGCAAACACGATGAGTACGATCCCCATCGCATGGATAAGCCGGTCAACGAATTTTGGTACTCCTGGGACCCTGAATTTCACTCTTTCTCCCTAGCGATTCAATTCGAGTGAATCGTCACCCGCCGGCTGGACTTCAGCCGGTCAAGCCAATTGGCCAGCAGTTGATTCATCTTTCTTTGCACGAGAATTTCCTGGATCTTGTCCTGAACCTCGGCAAGCGGAGGCGGCGGCGTGCTGTGGCCTTTGGCATACTCCGGAACAAAAGTTTCCTTATAGTAGACTTCCACCTCTTTCGGGTCAGGCCATGCGGTGGATCTCAACCTCTCATCAATCATGCGCAATGTCCGCTGATAGAGTTCCAGCCGCTTGAGCACCTGCGGTTCGGTCATGCCTAACGCATGGAGCGCCGAGCGATAGGCTTGATCGCTGGGAAATTCTTTGCGGACCTCGTTCAAAGTCTTCTTGGCTGTCTCTTTTGAGGTTGCTGATTCTCTGTTGGCGCTTCCGATCTGCCCCGCAAGGAGCTTTTGACTGATCAACCTGCTCAGGACGACTTTACGGATAGCCGGGCCGGGCGAGCCTGTCGGAGGCTGGCCCTGAAGGAATCGTTCAAAGCGGTACTCCTCCTGGAGGTCAAGCTGGGTGATGGCCACGTGACCGATGGAGGCCACAACCCGATCCAGAGTCTCACCCTGGACGCGTCTGGGCAATACCCCTAGCACGGCGACCGCCACCCAGGCGATCAGAAGCTTTGTCCGATACTCAAGAAAAATTGCACGTGTGATAGTTGGCGGACCTCCACGCCGCCTGGTACTGCGACTTGGTAATAGGGAGGATTCAGAGAATAGGCCACATCGAACCGCAGCGGCCCCACTGGCGTCTTGTAGAGCAACCCCACGCCCACAGCGTGAACGGTATAGTCAAAGTCCGAGGGCGAACTTTGGCTAACCTTGAGCAGCCGCATCTTTCGAATCGTTGAATAGACGTTTCCCGCGTCGTGGAACAGAACCGCTCCAAGACGGTTATTCGCGAAGGGAATGCGCAGCTCGAACGAGTTCAAGAACAAGGCATTGCCGCCGATGGGGAACCCAGTTTCAGGATCGCGCGGCCCTGCCTGGTTAATCGAAAAGCCTCGCAGCGAATCGCTGCCCCCCATGAAAAAGCGCTCGGGCAGCGGAATGTCATGGGTCAGGACGACCTGTGGCTGTCCGTTGGGCCCGGTGATAACAACCCTCCGGAGGCTTCCATAGGGCGACTCGACAGCAAAACGCGTATTGCGCGCAAAAATCAAATGAGGCCCGATGCGGTAATAGGTGGAGTTCTGGGCCGAGAAGCGGAGGAAATTCGCCTCCGATCCGAAGCCAGACCAGGAGACGCCGGCGTCGGCCAGCGTGTAGGCGCCTCGGGTCGGATTAATCGGGTCATCTCGATGGTCGTTGAAGTAACTTAAGGCAAACATGCCAATCCGGGCGGGCCGGCTGATTAAGGGAATCTGGTTGGCTGAAATGCGGTTCGACAAATCCAGTGCCTGGACATTGCGAAAAGAGTACCGAACTGACAAGAAGGTGGTTGGGTTCCAGCGCTTTTCAAGCAGCAGAGAAACCTCCTCACGCTTGGCCGTAAAGGTCAGAACGTTCCGGCTGTAGTCCGCCGAGGCGTTGAAACGGACGCTAATGTCGCGCCGGGACGGGAACTTCGGGATGAAATAGCTGAAAGCCGCGCCTTTATCAAGGGAGGAGAGCCGGCCTTGAAAGCTTGCCGTCTGATCTCGCCCCCCGACATTCAGACGCGAAAGGTCCAGGGAAACGCGCGGGCTGGCCTTCAACTGGCCTTGAGGTTCATTACTCCCCAGGCGTTGCACTTCGATCCCGCCGCCATAGCCCAGGGTCCAACGGGGCGTTTCTTCCATATTCACCAGGATGGACTTTTGGGTCTCCGCGCTCCCGGGGTTTTCGGGTGCAATCTGCACCTGGTTAAAAAGTCCGAGGTCATAAAGCCGGCGCTGCGATTCAAGGAGACCACTCTCGTTGGCGGGTTCGCCCGGGCGGAATGAGAGTTCGCGTCGCACCGTACCATTGCGCGTGTGCTTGTTGCCCAGTAAGACAATTCTCCGAATGAACTCCTGGCGGCCAAGTTCAGCCCGGTACTCGACATTGACAATATGGCTCTTGGCCACGGGGGAACTGGTGGCGTCAACTTGGGCGTGAAGGTAGCCGTGGTTAGCGAAATACTGAAGAATGGCGTTGCGATCTTTTTGCTCGTTTTGTGGAGAATAGGGGCGTCCGGGCGTGTTGGCCAGCCGGGGCAGCAGCAAACTTCGCTGGTCTGCAGTAACGCCTTCGAGGGCCAGTTTCCCGACCCGCGTTTGCGCTCCTTCCTGGATGTGGAGCGTTACAAAAAGCTGATCGGGTTGGTCGTGGTAAGAAAAGTTAAAGCGAGGAGTGACTTTCGCATCCATGAAGCCTCGCGACTGATAAATTGTCTTTAGGGAATCGATATCGCCGGCAAGTTGCTTGTTGCTGAAGGCTGCGCTCTCGAAAAGGAATGCTGCAGGGTGAATGCTCATGGCGGGGAGAAGGTCCGCCTCGGTAAGGTGGAGGTTCCCGACGAACTTGAAACCTTCAAACTCTCCGCGCGTTCCCCGATTCACTGTATAGGTGATCTGGATCTCGGTTGCCTTAGGATGGGTGATGGGCGCCACGCTGACCGTGACATGGAAATACCCTTTCTGTTGGAAATAATCTTCTAAGTCTTCAGCCCCTTTTTTCAGCGCTGGTTCATCAACCACGCCGTCCTGGTATACCGGCAAAATATTCCTGAGCTTTGAGGTCGATACGTCCGCGCCCCGCACGCGGACCTGAATAATCGGGCCTGCATCTGACTGGACGTAAAGTTCCTCGGTGCGGTTCTTAGGTTCGAAGACCCGCTTCCGAAGTGTTGTATTCGCCTGCAGGTAGCCCCGCTTCATATAGAAACTGTGGATTTTGAAAAGTCCCTTTTCGAGGTCGGCTGAAGTGAGATGCTCGCCTTCCTTCCATTTGGCTATCAAACTTAAGCGCGCTGCGGGATAGGAGGGCTGACCTTCAAATATGATTTTGCTGACGTGGGCTGGCGAACCCGCGTCAACCGTGAAGAGGATGTCCGCTACTTGGGTCAATTCGTGGCGGAGTACCTTGACCTGGATTTTCGGTTGGTAGTAGGCATTTTCGGCAAGGGCCTGCTGGATATTTTCCTTGGCGCGCGAAAGGTCTTGGGCGTCCAGGGGATGCCCAAGAGACAAACGCGTTGCTGCAACCAGCGTGCCTGCGCCAAGTGGTTTGAAGATTCCCTCGACCTGCACGACCCCTACAAAGTACTGAACCTTTCCAATAAAAACCAGGTCAACGCCGCCCGCAGCGGGTTCGGCGTCAGCCCGCAGATCGGTGAACCGGCCCGTGGCGAAAAGCTCCTTCAAACTCTCATCCACCTTGCCGGGGTCTAGAGGCTTCCCGACTTCCTGTTGGATTTGTTTCTTAAACTGGGAGATCTGGAGGTTGGCGTCCGTTTTAAGGCTGATCCGCACCACGGGCTGGCCCCACTCTGGCGAGGAAGCCATGGCGAGCCCCGCGCACCCCAGCGAGGCAACCGCCAGCGCGAGGCCGGCACGGCCAAGGAGCCTGCCTGGCCGAAGCGCACCTCGAGGGTTCACAGCCGACGCTTGCGGCCGTGCGAGAAATGCCTTGAGCCATAAGCGCTTGGCGTAAAGTTCTTTCCAAGAGATTGCGCTTCACCCCCAATGCTTCGATT
Organism: Terriglobia bacterium; assembly: GCA_035532595.1. Taxonomy (GTDB): domain Bacteria; phylum Acidobacteriota; class Terriglobia; order UBA7540; family UBA7540; genus JAMCXS01. The sequence goes on from DATKQU010000026.1 coordinate 11,904, forward strand.
CGACCTTTTTATTATATCTTTCATTAAGAAATCCGTCGAAGAAACCCGAGCGGCTTCGTTGCTTTCTTGGGAAGGCAGCCCTTGCAGGCCGTGTGCGTTCCGGGAATCTCGGCCCAGGTACATTCTGGACAGGGGCCGGTCCTCTTCAGCCCTGACTGCTTCCTGCTTCGCCGGCAGAAGTGTAGGGTATGAATTGTGCGCCTGGGTTCAGGTTATCGAACCAATCTGCCGAGGAGTTGCTTGAGGAGGTTGTCGGAGGGGAAACCCTGGCCAAGGTGTTGCCGGAAACCTTCTGCCCAGCGGAATCCAGCGCACTTTCCTGCTTCACGGGCCATCTTTTGCATGGCAGAAACCGTTCCAGGGATGTCCTGCTGCGATTTCAGCCAGGCCTGCTGGCTTTCGTGGCTGGCCAGCATTTCCTCTTTGCGTTTGAGGGTCTTGCTGATGTTGACATAGAACCCTGAGGCGACTTCGTTTCCCAGGACGTCTCGTCTGCCAAAGGCATCGGCATAGTAGAGATGGGGAACGCCGGAAAGCGGCGGCGCCGCGTGTGGAAGGCCGGTCTTATAGTTGGGCGCCATCGCGCCAAAACAAGCGGTTTGCGAGAGGCGGCTGACCGTTTCATGATCGAGCATGTAATCAACCGGAGAATGCGTCAGGACCAGGGCGGGGCGAACTCGGCGGACAAGTTCCATCACTTTATTCAGGTGCCGGCGGTCATAAAAAATGAGCAGGTCCTTGCCTTTCAGGCATTCGTATTGCGCTCCAATGAGTGCAGCGGCGCGGGCGGCCTCGCGCTGGCGCACCGCGGCGATTTTGGAAGCGGGGAGGGTCGTGCTTCCGCAGTCCCCCGCCGACACTGTGGCGATATGGACGCGGGCTCCCAGGGCGGCAAGATGGGTTAGGGTCCCGGCACAAAGAAATTCTGCGTCATCGGGATGAGCGAATAAGGCCAGAACATTTATGGAATTGGGCATCTTGATTTGAGCAGGAACCTCGTTTCTGTGTTAACAGTGTCAATAGTGGCCGCTGCGGGATGAAGGGCTCCTCTGCCGATCCCGACACTTCTCTTTGCGGAAAGGGTCGATGTCCGCGATGCCATCAGGCCAGGGCGGGGACCCCGCGGGAGCTGATCCGCGCGGCTGCGCCGGGGTGTCTTGCGCTCCAACCATGTTTTGGCAGGCACCGGCGATCCAGCCGTCAATGAACGGCGTCGAGCATTGCGACGATGTTCTCCGGAGGAACATCCGCCAGGATATTATGCACCTGCTGGAAAACGAATCCACCTCCAGGTCCGAAAATGGAAACCTGGTCTTTGACGTGGCGGCGTACCGCCTCCGGGGTGCTCTTGGGCAAAACCTCCTGAGTGTTGCATCCTCCGCCCCAAAAAACCAGGTCCTTTCCGTACTCTCGTTTCAAGAGCGCGGAATCCATTCCTGAACAGGTAATCTGGACCGGGTTGATGGCATCCAGGCCTGCGTCAATGAGGTCGGGAAGAAGTTGCCGAACTCCCCCGCAGCAGTGCAGCATGACTTTGACATCGGCCAATTCCTTGGCGCGTTTCCACATCCGGCTGTGCCGGGGCTTGAAGAACTCCCGATACATGCCGGGAGATATCTGGGGGCCGGACTGCATCCCAAGATCGTCTCCGAAGACAATGATATCGATATGCGGCCCGACCGCCCCCAGAAATATCTCGAGTTTGGCGAGATGCGATTCCACAAGCTGGTCGAGAAAATCGTGCGCCTTCTTCGGCTCGCCGGCCAGGAGCATGTAAAAGTTGTCATTTCGATAGAGAAACTGCCCCGACTCGAGAAGGTTTCCCCCGAACAGAGCGAGGATTGCCCTGTCCGTACTCGCGCGCAGCTTCTTGGCTCCCTCGGCGAGGCGTTTCAGCCCTTCCTCGCCGGCCGCGATAGGGCCTGGAGGGCTTGCGATCGAATGCCACATCGATTCTTCCATGGCCTCGGCAAGCGTTTTCGGACCGGCCTCATCTGCGAAAGGGAAATAGGCCTGCTCGAAATACAGCGCCCCATCAGGCATCCGGGCGATGACCCTCCCGCTCTTAGACCGAAAGACCCATTGCCCCTCTGCGCGTTCCGGCAGAGCCCATACGGGCATTTGACAGGGTGTGCCGTCCGGCAACACCCAGTCCGCCCAGTAAGTATCGTCGTGGGCAAAGCCACGGCCAAGCTCGACCGTGTCAACTCCGAAACGGTCCAGAACATCCTCATCCACGATGGCCAGTTGCTGAACAGGGTCGTAGACGCGAATCGGTTTGCTCGGAAGCCCCAGATGCTTGCGCAACTTGGCGTAGCTTATAGCGGCGATTCCCGATGATCGGTGTCCGGAGAGGTCGATGGGGACCCGATCGGGTTCACGTTGATCGAATGCGGCCCGGATTCTTTCTTTTGAAGTCATGGTCTTCTCTCCTGATTTCCTGAAGTCCGTGTTCAAAAGCCTGGTCCGGCGGAGCGAGCGCTTGGGCATTAAAACCACCCATGGCTGGCGGCATTGAGGCGGCCCAATCGGAACTTTTGGTACGAGGGTGACAGACGGGTAGGAACTATACTCAGGCGTCAACTTCACGGGCGTTGGGTTGTCTTTCACAACCCGTTGAACGTTGACAAAGGATTCTATCTCGCCCTTGAGCACCGGTTTTGCTCTCCTGATCAAGGCGTGATGAATACGCGCCAAGTATAGCACGCTGCCGAGGTGAATATCGTGTGGACTTTTTCGCCCGAGCCATCCAGCTTGGCATTCCACGAACGCGGTTCGAGGGGCCTTGGATTGGGCTCGATTTCAGAATGCGGGCAAGGCCCGTGGGGACCCAAGAGAACCCTCATGGGCCAGGCGGCCATTGAACCTCAGGTGATGCCGGGCGCCGACTATGGGGCTGCGGTGAAGGATGCTATGAGCCGCGACCCGCCCCAATCGACCTCAATGAATCCCTGTTTTCCCCGGACAGAGAGTTTAATCGTGAGCTCTTCCCGAGGATCGGTTGCTTTTACGAGCTTCATCGGCACTTCGGCCAGCTTCGCGCCCGGCTCATATTGGTTGGCGGATTTAGTCGATACCACCAGGAACCACTTGCCGGGTTCGGCCAAACGCGCCAGCAAAATGTGTTTCCCCTTGGGGACTCGCGTGTTCCCGAAGAGCAGGTCTTGATCCGAATCAATCGTGGTTGGACTGTCGGCTCCCATGCGCCACATCTGGCCCGGCTGGATCATCTGCATCGGATCGCGCCCTTTTAGGGTCGGACGCCCATACTCAATGGAAACATGCGCGCGGCCCACGGTTGCCTTCGCTTGACCTTGGTCATTGCCGTGAGCGAGGTTCAAGCATGGGCCCACAAGCAACATCGCGAAAGCAGAAATGCCTAGAACCACGCGGGTGGAATCTTTCATGGCTTTGCCCTCCTTTGATCGTCTTGAACTTTCAATTTTCTGATGAAAACGCGGTAGCTTAAGCTTACTGTTTCTTGGGTTGCTCCGCCACTGCTTTGGCGACCGCCTGCCGAAGTTCCGCCGGGGACGTATAACCCACCCAGTGGCCGGCGATGATTCCCTCGCGGTCGATCAGAAACAGGGTTGGATAGATCGAGATTCGGCCATAAGCCCGGTCGGCATCACGGGTCCAGCGCCCCACCGGGAAGGAGATGTTTTCTTCCTGAAGGTAACGGCGGTGGGCTTCCTCACTGGTACCTAATCCCAGAATGGCATCAGCGTTCGCTCCCAGCACGGTGAAGCCCCGAGGGCCGAACTCGCGTTGCAGGCTGACCATAGCAGGGGCCTCCTTCATACAGGGCGGACACCCGGTAAACCAGACGTAGAGCAGGATCACCTTCCCGTCCAGGTCGGCAGACTTGATATGGCTGGCGGCGTCAAGCTGCGCCAGATCGAACGCCGGTGCTGTTGCCCCTTGCCATCCTGACAGGCGGTGCGCTGCCGTTGGACCAAAGCGCGGATCGGCGCGAATCATCTCAATATCCACATGCGTGATCTCCCCGGTCTTCGGGCTGCGGGTAATAAACTTCGGGACGCGAGGATCTGACTCCATGATGCGCAGCAGAGTATCGGCTTCTTCCGGAGTTTGCAGCGCGAACTGCTGGGCGATAGTCTTCAGGCTGGGCGGCGTGGAGAATTTCTCCTGATATCGGACAATGAACATGGGAATTCTGAAGAAGTCGTTGTAAAGCTTGTTCAGAGCTTGGCGTTCTTCCGGCTTGGTAAAGACGTTGTTGTAAAGCTCCGTGATCTCGACCGGTTGCCCGGCTTTGAGATGAGCGCGGATGTAACTGAGAATTCGCGCTTGGGGATCAGACTGGGCAAGCGCCCAGGAGACACCGAGCCCCAGAAGGGTGACCAAGACGAAAGCCAGTCTGAGCGCTCGTTTCAATGGCTGGCGGCCTCAGAAGTAGAAGTCGGACGCTGCTCGGCTTTCTCAAACAAGCGCCACTGGAAGAAGAGAGAATACTTCATGTATTTGTCCAGAAAGCTCCAGCCATGGCCCCCGGGGCGAAGGGCATATTCATGCGGATAATTTCCCTTGTTGAGAATCTCATCCAATAGTGCTGCGCCTTTTTCAAAGCCGTAACGGTCCTGGTCGCCGCAGTCAAAATAGATTTTTAAGCCCTGGAACCGTTCAGGATGTTCGGCAATGGTGAGCGGACTGTTTTCTTCCCAGTACGCCTGGTTGAGGGGCGATCCGAAGGCGTGCTGGAGAATCCGCGCATAGAACCCCCAGCGGCCTTCCGTCGGGATGGGGCTCGGAAACTTAGGCAACAGCACGGCGCTATGGGCGCTGACCGAACCGAAAATATCCGCGTGGCGCATCGCGAGGTGCAGGGCGCCGTAGCCGCCCATCGAGAGGCCGCTGATCCCGCGCGCATCGCGTTTTGCGATGGTCCGATAGTGGTGATCGATGTAGGGAACGAATTCTTGGATAAAAAAATCCTCGTAGCGGTCCTGGCCGTCTTCGGAATTGATATAAAACGTATCGTCACCGTCGGGCATGACAACCAGGAACTGACCGATCTTCCCCTCGGCGGTTAGCTGATCGAAAATCCCCTTCCCGCCGCGATCCACCCAGCGATGATCGTTTTCAAACAGGCCGTGCAGAAAATAGAGGGTGGGATAGCGCCTGGGCGCTGCGGAAGCGTAGTTGGAGGGAAGATCGATACAGTAACCCACGGAGCGGTGAAGAATCGCGCTTGGTTCGGAACCACACTCCACGGCGGTCCGCGAGGCCGCGAGCAATGCGCCGGAGCAGCCGAGCGAATAGAGGAAGGCGGCCACCGCACACAGGTTATAGCCGCACAGTGGTGCGCGGACGCGACCTCCAGGTTTCGAGTGTAAGCGAATCCTCATCACTTAGTGGGGGCCTGGATTGTTGGCCTGCGAGTGTTGACCTTCGACAAAGACGTTCAATTTCCCATTCCCCGAGCTCGCGCCGGCGGCGCCAGCGGCCGTGCGCTCCGCAGCGCCTTGACCCGCTGCTGCGCCGTAAACCGACCCATGGAAATCTTTGAGCAGGGGCTTCTGGTGGTCCTTCAAATGTGCATCCTTGAATGGAGAATCGGCTGATGAATCGCTCTTCACAGGTTGAAACTCCATGACACCGCTTTCCTCTGCCTGCCCGGATTTTGAAGTTGCCTGGCCCTGAGGAGCCTTTGCTTTTGTCGCCTGAGCAGCTTTATGTGCCGCCTCAGCGGCTTCGCGCGCCGCCTCAGCGGTGCTGATGACGCCAACGTCTTTGAGCGGTAGTTTGGTGGGGGCCTTTGAAGCTTCTTGCGCTGGGGTCTTGGAACTGGCTGGGGGAGGCGCTTGCGCCTTAGTCTGAGCCGCGGCGGCAGCGGGCAACCATAGACCTAGAATTCCGGTCAGGATTGCGGCCTCGAGAGACTTAAGACTCATGTGTTCTGCCACCCCACTGTCCTATTCTGAGCTTGATCTCAAGGATGAGTCAAGCGATGCCGTCCGTTCTCATGGTGCGCATCAGGGCCATGATATTTGCCGTTATTTGGACGCCAAGAAAGAGGACGTAAGATTTCCCTCGTCATCAAACTGGAGCGGGTAATCTGAAGGAACAAGCCGCCAGCCGGAAAGTTCAGCAGCTTCCTGCGCAAGGGTTGCCGTAACCGCAACCCGGTTCAGACGGAGAGTGTTTTGAATCCAGGCAATGCGTTGCTCGCCGAACCCGGGACCCCCCAAATTGCCCAAGGCAAGATTGAGCGCGCCGCGATCGGAACCAATATACATGGGCAGACGTGCCACCAGCGGGTTCAGAGAGGTCTGGGCGTTCACATAAGTCTTTTGCAGGTCGATTTTGCGGTACAAGCGCTCATGCATGATGTCCGCCAGCCCAATGCCAGTCGCGTTGCCGCCGCTTTCAGCCGTCAAATCACGAACGTAAATCAGGCCGATCTCGGGGGCCTCGCCGGGTGGAAGTTTCGGACCTCTTCCCACGATCTTGGTGTCCATACCCGTTCCGCTGATGTTCTTTCCCATTTCATTTACCATGAGGATCTGGAAATTGGAAAAAGGCAACCGGGGAACGAGCCTGCGCGCGAGCGGCAGCGTGGCTTCTTCCAGAGCGGGAATCGCTTCCGGCAGGGCCGCCCGCAAAGCCGCAATCTGGTGAAATTCGTTTTCGACAACAGCCAGTCCACACAAAATGTTTCCCTTGGCCAGGGAGACGCCCGAGATGGCTCGAATCACTCGCTCGTATCCGAATTTGCGGCTCCAGCGGTGAGTCTCACTGGCGCCGTCGCGTTTGCCCATGCCCACCGTGATCATCTTCGACAAACCGCTTTCGATCTTTCCGGAGAAGTCCGTATGCGGCTTGACGCGGTTCATCACAACCACGCCGTCCGCCTCCCAGGCATTGCGATCCATAAAGACCTGGAAGCCCTCGGGAGTCTCGCCCAGAAGGACGGTTGCCATGTCAGATTTGATCTCCACCCCGACTGCTTCAGGGGTGACTCCGTATTCCTCGAGCACCGCCCGCTGGCCTTCGGCGGTTGCGCCGCCGTGGCTGCCCATCGCTGGAATCACGAAAGGCTTCGCGCCTTGTGCTTTTAGCCAGTCGCAAACCGCTTTCACGATTTCCTTCAGGTCGGCGATGCCGCGGCTTCCAGCCGTGACCGCAATCCGCCGCCCTGAAAGCTTTTCTTGAGGAAGTCCAAGTCCCGAGAGAGTTTCACGGATTTCACCGCTCAGATCAGCTACACCGGGCATGCCTGGGGCAGCCCTCTCTAAAATCCTGAAAGGTTCTATCGGAATGTTTCCATTGGTTGTCATGATTTCGCCTATTTACGGAGCTTAAACTTAGTTCCCGCTGCGGTCAACCGCAGCGTTGCATTGGGTTTGCGCACAGCCACGGGTAACCCTTGCAGAAGACCTGCTAACGCCCGGCCAGGATTGTGTTAGTCGCGCAGGCGCGCTCATCTCCTTTCCTTGGCCTCATCTTACACCAAGGCACCGTGCAGGACTGCCCCATGGGCGCTGCCGGCCCGGCAGCAGGCTTGGCAAATTCCCGCAGAAGTCTTTGTGCCCGGACGTGAAAAAGAGGGTAAGCTACAAAGAACCTGGGGCAATCTGTGGGCGGGCTTGCGGATGGGGACCGATCAAGTCTCAAAGGTCATCTGTGAGCATGACGGCATGATAGGGTTCTTCCCCCTAGTCGTTGCAGAGGACAGCGGCTTTGACCTTTTCGACGTTACCTGAAGCTTAAGGCTGCAGTTTCGTCCCGGGCACCGGGTCTGATTCCAGGGATTGCCGTCTGAAGAGGGAGTTGGGTGATGTGGCGAAGGATGCTGGATTTGTTGGTCCTCATGATGCTGGTAGCGTGCTCTGTAACGTACGCACAGCAACTGCCCGCCCAAGGCATCTCCCAGCCGCAGGCCCAAGCCGCGCCCCGCGGAGCGACGGAAGAGGGGCCGCAAGAATTAATGGTGGACGGGAAGGTTCTCGGAAAGCGAATTGAATCCAGGCCGGGTATGGTTTGCTTGGTTTGCAACAATCCCATCGGCAAAGATGATTTCGTCTTCCTGGTCAAAGGGCAGCGGGTGGCTGTTCACAGGGTGAATTGCTATGGGATGCTGCTCGGGCATCCTTATCGGTTTCTCGCGATCCTTCAACCGCACGGAGCATTCCTCGGAGCTGGGGCCGAGGAACAAGCCGTGTCATTCGCGTGGTTCCTGGTGGGTTTGTATATCCTGAGCGGGTTGGTGTTTGGCGCACTCGGCGCGCACGGGGCCCTTCACCGCGGCCGCAGCGCGATGGCATG
>DATKQU010000027.1:0-5306 GCA_035532595.1 Terriglobia bacterium
GAGCTGAACCTTGGTCGGGAATCCCAGGGGAGAAGCCTCCTTTGCCATATCTAGTCATACCACTAGATAGCAAAAGATCGGCTCTTCCGCAAGAACAAAGTTTCCCAAGGCTCTCGTCTAGTTAAAGGCCAAAGTCCAGGCCCAGGGCGTAAGCCCTGGGGAACAACAACACCAGAAAACTCGCCGCGGGTTCACCTCAAACCACCTCGTGCGTTCAGGGGTCCGCTCATAGTCCGGCAGATTCTGTCGTGGGAAGCTTCCAGTTAAAAGGGAGCCAATGAACTTACGCCTCGGGCGTGGGCGCACCGGGCTTTCCCGCCGCGGCTGCGACCGCGCTCGGCGCTCCGTGACACTTCTTATACTTTTTCCCGCTGCCGCAGGGGCAGGGATCGTTCCGGCCGACCTTCTCCTTGCGGATGACCTGCTGGGGCTTCTCCATGGCGCCCCCGCCGACCATCTGCATCTCAGCTTGCTCGCGCCGCTTGCGCTGCTGGTATTGGCGAATCGCTGCCTCTTCCTCTTCGGGCGTCCGCATCAAGAACAGGTAACGAAGCGTTTCGTCCTCAACGCGGTCCATCAACGCCTCAAACATATCAAAGGATTCCCGCTTGTATTCCACCAGCGGATCCCGCTGCCCGTAGCCCCGCAGCCCGATGCCCTCTTTCAAGTGGTCCATGGCCAGCAGATGGTCTTTCCATTGGGCGTCAACCACCTGCAGCATGATCATGCGCTCATGGAAGCGCATCCGCTCCACACCCCACACCTGCTCGCGCTCCTCGTAACGCTGGCGGACAATTTGCTTCAGGTCGTCGGCCAGGACATCCAGCAGCTTGGGATCGAATGGCAGCTCGTGTTTGCGGAGATCGATTCCAAAACGTCCCCAGAATTCGTTTTTCAGCCCCTGCACGTTCCATTCGTCGGCACGCTGGTCTTTGGGGCAATAAGTCGTAATCAGCCAGCCAACCACGCGGTCAACCGAGTCCAGCAGGTAGTCCCTTTGGTCATCGCCCTCCAGCAGCTGACGCCGCAAGCCATAGATCGTTTCGCGTTGTTTATTCATGACGTCGTCGTATTCCAGCAGGTGCTTGCGGGACTCAAAGTTCTGGCCTTCCACCGCCTTCTGCGCGGCCTCGATGCGCTTGGTGATCAGCTTCGACTCGATCGGCACGCCCTCTTCCATGCCGAGCTTGTGCATGACCTTGGAGATGCGGTCGCCGGCGAAGATTCGCAGCAGGTCGTCTTCAAGCGAAAGATAGAAGCGAGAGGAACCGGGATCGCCTTGGCGTCCGGCGCGCCCGCGCAGCTGATTGTCAATCCGGCGCGCCTCATGCCGCTCGGTGCCGAGGATGTGCAAGCCCCCCAGGTCGATCACGCGGTCGTGTTCCACGTCGGTGGTGGTTTTGAAGCGGCTCACGAAGTTCGTCCAGTTCTTCCGCCACTCCGTGTAGGCGTTGACGTAAGCCTGGTAGATTTCCTCGGCCGTGCCCACGGTGGCGCGTTCGGGCGGCTCGGGATCGATGCCCTGCCGGCGGTATTTCTCCGGGGATTTGCGGAACTCCTCGCGCGCCAGAATTTCCGGGTTGCCGCCGAGCAGGATGTCGGTTCCGCGGCCGGCCATGTTGGTGGAGACGGTGACGGCGCCCACGCGCCCGGCCTGCGCCACGATCTGGGCTTCGCGCTCATGCTGCTTAGCGTTAAGAATGTTATGGGCGATGTCGCGTTCTTCGAGCACCTCGAGCAGGCGCTGGGGGCGGCACTGAATCTCGATCAAGTAATCAAGGATCGGCAGCACTTTTTCGTCCGTGCCGTTCACAAAGCCAATCAGTTCGGAAACCCGCCCGCCTTCCAGGCGCGGCGCTTCCTGGGAGAAATATCTGGGCACTCGCTTCTTGAGCAGCGCCTCGACGAACCCGGCCTGGCTGCCGTTGGCGCTGGTGGCGAGCGCGCGAAAGCGGCTCTCTTTCAGGATTTTCTTGACGGAAGAAGCTTTGACGCCGGCCTCCACCAGCCAGTCGAGCGCCGCGCCGTGGCCGTTGGCCAGTTCGCGAGCCCACTTCTCTGTCTTATTTCCATCGAGCCCGGGGGCCTTGAGCAATTCCTGGAAGTGCCGGGGCAGAAAGCCCGCCTTGCGCAGTTGCGCGTTGAGCCGCTCGGATTTCTCAATGGCGATGGTTCCGACCAGCACCGGCTGGCCGCGCAGGTAGTATTCCTTGATCTCTTCGATGACCGCGTCGAACTTCTCGCGCTCCGTGCGGTAGACCACGTCGGCGTGCTCGTAGCGGATCAGCGTCCGGTTGGTAGGGATGACGACGACTTCCAGGTTATAGATCTTCTCGAACTCGGCGGCCTCGGTTTCCGCGGTGCCGGTCATGCCGGAAAGTTTCTTGTACATGCGGAAATAATTCTGGAAGGTGATGGTGGCGAGCGTCTGGTTTTCCTTTTCGATCTTGACGCCCTCTTTGGCTTCGATGGCTTGGTGCAGCCCGTCGGACCATCGCCGCCCGGGCATCAGCCGTCCAGTAAACTCATCGACGATGATGACCTCGCCGTCTTTCACCACGTAATCGCGGTCCAGCTTGTAGAGCGTGTGCCCCTTGAGCGCCTGGTAGATGTGGTGGATATACTCCATGTTTGCGGGGTCGTACATATTCTCGAGCCCTAGCAGTTTTTCCGCCTGGGCGATGCCGGGCTCGAGCAGGCTGACGGTTTTCAGCTTCTCGTCGACCTCGTAATCTTCTTTTTCCTTCAAGTGGGGAATGACCTTGTCGGTGCGGTAATACTTTTCCGTGGATTCATCGGAGGCGCCGGAGATGATGAGCGGGGTGCGCGCCTCGTCGATCAAGATGGAGTCCACCTCGTCCACGATGGCGTAATGGTGCACGCGCTGAACGTAGTCGGCCAGGTCGAACTTCATGTTGTCGCGCAGGTAGTCGAATCCGAATTCGTTGTTGGTGCCGTAGGTAACGTCGGCGCCGTAAGCCTGGCGGCGCTCATTATCGTCCAGGTCATGGACGATCACGCCCACGGAGAGCCCCAGCAGCCGGTAGATGGGTCCCATCCAGGCGGCGTCGCGGTTGGCCAGGTAGTCGTTCACCGTCACCACGTGCACGCCCTTGCCTTCCAGCGAGTTCAGATAGACGGGCAGGGTGGCCACCAAGGTCTTGCCCTCGCCGGTCTTCATCTCGGCGATTTTGCCTTCGTGCAGCACCATGGCGCCGACCAGTTGCATGTCAAAGTGCCGCATGTTGAGCGTGCGCCGCCCCGCCTCCCGGCAGAGCGCAAAAGCTTCCGGCAGCAGGTCGTCGAGCGTCTCCCCTTCCGCCAGGCGCTTCTTGAAAGCCTCCGTGCGCAGCGGAAAGTCCTCATCGGCCAGCTTCTGCATCTCGGGCTCGAGCGCGTTGATCTCTTCCACGCGCGCGCTCATCCGCTTCAGCTCCCGGTCGTTCTTGGAGCCGATGATTTTACCCAGTCCGGTTTGGAAATATGTTCCCATAATCCTCCGCCGGAGCCTTGCCCCGGCGCATCTCTTCTATTTTACCTTTCCCCCGCAGGATTGGCAAAGTTTGCGGGCGTTGTTGCCCGGAACAAGCTGGCCTCGGTAATTGGCGTGGAGAACGGATTAACAGTCGGCAAGAGAGAACTACGCTCTTGAAATCCCCAAATAACTGTAAAAGGCTGGGTTGATCTTGAAACGTCGGGGCACACCAGTTTCATCGCGCAATTTGTTTGATAAGGCAATGTCTCGCCGGTATTCTCTGGGATCGTCTGGGAACTTGTACTGGCCGTGCGATGTTTCGATGCCAATGAAAGTGAGGTTAACGAGGTGTTCCTTTACCTCCTCGATCTTCTCCTCGGGGATTCTTGCTCCCCTTATAAAGGTATCCACCTCCTGCTCGGTGAGCACGGGTTTCGAACCAGCAAATTCTGTTAGAACAGCTTCGAGTTCAGGCAGGCTAATGCCGTTTTCAACCCGGATACTTTCCATAGCGTATTGAGAATACTGTCTCTCAGACTCGAAGATGTCGTCCTCAAAAACCTTCGCATGGCGTCGATTTACTGCAGTCGATACCGCTGCCTTAACGAAATATACAAGGTCCCGCGGTCGCGGCAGTATTGAATTCACTATGTATTCTTTAGCTCTGGTTTGCCTCACTGTGGCGCAAAAATATCTTTCCCACAAATCCGTCCCTTTGTACAACGAGCCGTGCGATGCCACGAACCTTTCCTCAACGACCCTTTTTAGGACTTCTTCGTCTTCCCATAGCAACCTCGTGAACACAAGTTTGTCGGGCTCGCGAGCTTCAGCCGAAAGGCGGCTGAAAATGTCGCTTCTTAGAAATATGGCTAGGCTAACATTCACGGGGCGCCTTCGACTGCTGGAACGCCTGAAGTCGTTTTGTAGTTGACGACCAACAGTCAGCAGGCCCAGCAGAAACCCTGCCAATTGGCTAATGTCTGCACGCTTCGTCCAGGCCTTGTCGAGGTTGTCCACTAGAATTGCGACACGAGCCTTTTCCTGCAATGCATTCCCGATTGTCGTCCTCAATTGTCCTATCAAGTTCTCGTGAATAGCCTCTGATATACCTTTGCGCACGTTCTCAACTCCGCTATACATCCGCGCATAATTAAAGGGACATGATTAACAAAAAGGCAGCAGACGGGGTCGGATCAGCTCTGGAAAGGATTGCATATCTCCGAAGACGCGGGTCAAAGTGGCGAGCAGTTCCCCGGGGCTGGCGAAGTAGCGATCATGGGTTCCATTTTTGCGGGTGTATTGCCACAGCCGTTCGGTGGGATTGAGCTCGGGCGAGTAGGGCGGGAGTTGGTGGACTTCCAGCCAGTGCCGGTTGGACTTGAACCAGCTCCAGACCTGGGCGTCCTTATGATACGAGGCGTTGTCCTGAATGAGAATAGCCCCGCGGCGGCGATAATGAGGGGCCAGGCGATGAAGGAAGTCCAGATAGGTGGAAGCATTGAAAACTGGGGCTTGCCCGTAGTGGAAGCGGGCACTCCAGAGCTCGATGGCGCCCAGGATCTTCACGCTCTTGCGTTCGCCGGTGACGGGGATCTCGGGCGGATGGCCGACCCGGCTCCAGGTAGCGTGCAGGGTGGAGTCCTGCCGGAAACTGGCTTCGTCGGTAAAAATCAGCGCCCGGTTCCCGGTGCGGGCTTTTTTTTAAGGCGCGGATAGATGTAGCGATGCCAGCGGTCCTGCTGGCGGCGGTCGGCACGGGCCAGCACCCGGCGAGGCCGCTGCACGGAGAAGCCCAGGTCATGAAGCAATTTGCGCACATGCCCAGGATGGT
>DATKQU010000028.1:0-4388 GCA_035532595.1 Terriglobia bacterium
GCGGCCCCGCCAAGCAAAGAGAAGATGGCTGCCGAATTGCGGCAGAGTGTACGATATAAACAATGACTGCGCCCGTGCCAACCGGGCGGCGGCCAAAGCCGGCGCTGGAGCCGGCCTTCAAGGGGAGCAACGTGACCAGTGCGATCGGACTATCTGGGAATGAAGGCCAAGCCGCGCGTGGAGGGCTTGTTCCCCCGGCCGGCGCGCCCGGGGGCGCAAGCAATGTGCGACGCGAATTTTATCGCTACGTCCTCGTAGGTGGATTCGCGACCATCTGCGACACGTCCACGCTTTACTCCGTAACGCGGTTTCTAAAAGTACACTATCTCGTTTCAGCGCCTATCGGATTTCTGGTAGGTACTGTGGTGAATTACGCGCTGAGCAGAACATGGGTTTTTCAGCGCCGGACATTGAAGAGCAGGCCGGCTGAAATGACGATTTTCACCCTGATCGGCGTGGTCGGCTTGGGCCTTAACGAATTGATTCTGTGGTTCTTCCAGGCGAAGCTGAGAATTTACTACCTGTTTGGCAAAGGGGTGAGCGCCGCCGTGGTGTTGATTTGGAACTTCGGCGCCCGCAAGCTCGCCCTTTTTAACTAGCAGAGGTTTTGAAGGGGAATGTTGTGACAAAAATGGACTCGGCCGGCCAGGCGTCCGTCGTCATTATCGGGGGCGGGCCGGCAGGCTTGACGGCGGCGCGGGAACTCTCGAAGCATCAAGTTCCGGCAGTGGTGCTGGAAGCGGACAAGCAGGTCGGCGGCATTTCCCGTACCGTCAACTACAAGGGATATCTGTTTGACATCGGCGGGCACCGCTTCTTTACCAAATGGGATGAGGTCAACCAGATCTGGCGGGAAACCTTGGGCGATCACTTCCTGCTGCGGCCGCGCTTGTCACGCATCTACTACCGCAAGAAGTTCTTCCTCTACCCCTTGGTGGCCAAAAATGCTCTGCTGGGCCTGGGATTGATCGAAAGCGTTCGCATCCTCCTGAGCTACTTTCGCTCCGCTCTTTTCCCGACCCCCAAGGAAGATAACCTGGAAGAGTGGGTCACAAACCGATTCGGGAAGCGCCTCTATCAGATCTTCTTCAAGACTTACACCGAGAAGGTGTGGGGCGTGCCCTGCACGTCGATTCAGGCGGAGTGGGCCGCGCAGCGGATTCGCGGGCTTTCGCTCTTAACAGCCGTGAGAAATGCTCTTTTCCCCGCCAAGACGCCAAAAGCGAAGACTCTGATCGACCGATTTCATTATCCCGAGCACGGTCCCGGCGAGATGTGGGAGACGCTGGCCGGACAGCTCAACCAGCAAGGCTACCCGGTGCTGATGGAGCGTCCCGTGGTCCGTATTTGCCACGAGGGAGGCGCGGTGACGCGAGTGATCACGCGCGGGCCGCATGGCGAAAAGAGTTTTGAGGGCACGCACTTCATCAGCTCCATGCCCATCCGAGAGCTGGTCCGCGCGCTGGATCCCCAGCCCCCAGAGGCCATCCGCGACGCCGCCGAACAACTCCGCTACCGGGACTTCCTGATTGTCAGCCTGATCATCAACCGCCAAGAAGTTTCGCCCGACAACTGGATCTACGTGCACGAGCCGGGCGTGAAGGTGGGACGCATTCAGAACTTCAAGAACTGGTCGCCCTCGATGGTTCCTGACCTGAGCAAGACGTGCCTGGGCATGGAGTATTTCGTCTTCGAAAACGACGAACTCTGGTCGAGCCCTGACCCCAAGCTGCTGGAAATGGCGCGCCGCGAGATTGCGCAGCTTGGCTTGGTTCGTCCGGAAGAAATCGAAGACGGAACCGTGGTCCGCATGCAAAAGGCCTATCCCATGTATGACCCCGGCTGGGCTGACCGGGTACAGACCATCCGCGCTTATGCTGAGGCCAACCTCAAGAACCTCCAGTTCGTCGGCCGCAACGGAATGCACAAGTACAATAACCAGGATCACTCCATGATGACCGCCCTGTGCGCCGCGCGAAACATTTGCGGGGCAGATCTTGACCTTTGGGCGATCAATAGCGAACCCGACTACCACGAAGAAGTGAAGGAGGAAAAATCCCAAGAGAAGGCAGCGCCCATGGAGAGCCTTGCCCGCTGAAGGCCCCGCCGTGGCGGGCAATGTGCGGTAGCGACGGATTGAGGCCGGTGGCACCAGTTCAAAAGGATGGTTTGGCTCAGCGATGTTTCTTGCCCTAGAAGCCGGCCTGGTTGTTCTCGCCCTGGCGCTGGCCTTTCTGGTTCCCAATCTGGGTTCGTGCTGGTTTGCAGCGTGGGAGCGGCGCTTTGGTAAACTCGCCGAGAGACGCGCTCTTTCGGTTCTTGTTGTGGGGCTTACGGCGCTAGCGCTGCGCGCCGCGCTCCTCCCGATCCTGCCCATTCCGCATCCGGGGGTTAGCGACGAGTACGGCAATCTCCTGCTTTCCGATACCTTTGCCCACGGACGGCTCACCAATCCCACCAATCCCATGTGGGTGCATTTCGAAACCTTCCAAGTGATTTGGCACCCCACCTACACCGCCAAGTATTATCCTGCCCAGGGCCTCATCATGGCTCTCGGGCAGGTGATAACCGGGCATCCCTTCTGGGGCGTCTGGCTGAGCGTGGGCCTGATGTGCGCCACGATCACCTGGATGTTGCAGGGGTGGTTGGAGCCGGGCTGGGCGCTCCTGGGAGGCTTCCTGGCGGCGATTCGTCTGGGGACCTTCAGCTATTGGGCCAACAGTTACTGGGGCGGCGCAGTGGCGGCGATTGGAGGGGCGCTGGTGCTCGGGGCATTGCCTCGCCTAAAACAGGAGCGGCGCGTGCGGCATGCCCTGCTGATGGGGCTGGGGTTTGCCATCATCGCCAACAGCCGGCCTTACGAAGGACTATTTTTCGGCATCCCGGTGGCGGTGGCGCTCCTGGCCTGGCTATGGAAAATGCAGCGGCCTGCCCTGGGCATCGCGCTCAAGCGTTCTATGGCGCCGCTGTTGCTAGTGCTGGCCCTGACCGTGGTTGCCATGGGCTATTACAACTGGCGCACCACGGGCAGCCCTTTGAACACTCCCTATCTGGCTTATGAACACGCCTACAATCCTGTGCCGCCTTTCCCTTGGCAGCCGCTCGAGCCCGTGCCGGTTTACCGTCATGAGTCGATTCGCGACAATTACCTCAAATTTTTCGCGCTTCCCCAGTATGAACAGGCCCGGACAGCCAGGGGTCTTGCGGCCATGGAACTGACGAACTTCGTCCTCTTCTGGACTTTTTATCTTGGTCCCTTATTTACGCTTTCTCTGGCGTTTGCGTTGCTGATTCTACCTTATGGCTTTTCCTGGAAAAAGATCAGCCCCGGCACGCGCTTCCTGCTGCTGGTTTGCGCGGTGACACTCGCCGGGGAGGCGCTGCCGACAGCCTATAGCCCACACTACTCTGCGCCAATTACTTGCTCTATATTTGCGCTCGTGTTGATTGCTATGCGTTATGTGCGTCCATGGCAGTGGCGCGGCAAACCGGTAGGGGAATTCTTCACGCGAGCCGTTCCAGCCATCTGCGTGTTGCTCTTCGGCCTGGTAGTAGGAGCAAGTATGATCCAATGGCCGCCGATTCCGAGGTGGCCCAAGAAAGGGATGCTAACCTGGTGCGCTTCGACGCCGTCGGACGCCGAACGTGCTGCCGTGCTGGACAAGCTCAGGCAATTCACGGGCCGGCAGCTTGTTTTCGTCCGCCACAATGCCATTCAAAGCAATTCCTCTCCAATGTGGATCTACAACCGGGCCGACATTGACTCCGCCAAAGTGGTCTGGGCGCATGATATGGGTGCGGCTGAGAATGAGGAACTCATCAAGTACTTCAACCAACGCCGCGCGTGGCTGGTCGACGCCGACGACAATCCTCCCCGGCTTATGCCTTATCCCCAAAGCGGCGGGGCAAGGTAGAAACCTAACAGCAACACTGTTCACTTTGGGTCATTGTGCGCTTTAAGTGCGGCCAATCCGGATGTCATGCTGAGCGCAGCGAAGCATCTGCTTGTAAATCGTCGTGGAAAAGCAGATTCTTCGCTTCGCTCAGAATGACGGGCGCTTGAAAGCTCAGCACGGCCGCCAAGAGCTGCTTAAGTGAACAGTGTTGAACCTAACGGGGGGAAATTGCACGAGGAAGGCAAAAAGCGCAGTCAAGGCGAACCGAAAACGAATGGGAAACAGCGCGGTAAGGACCGGAACCGACCCACACCAAACCCGAGCGCCGCGCGCTCCGGCTTCTTCCCTTGCCAAGGGATCGTTCCTACCCAGAGCCGGCGCCTAGCGCCAACACTGTTCACTTAAGCAACTCTTGGCGGCCGTGCTGAGCTTTCAAGCGCCCGTCATTCTGAGCGAAGCGAAGAATCTGCTTTTCCACGACGATTTACAAGC
>DATKQU010000029.1:0-43314 GCA_035532595.1 Terriglobia bacterium
ACAACGGAAACATTCCATGGATGAGCTGATCGAACGTTACGTCGAGTACCTGCGCTACGAGCGAAATGCCTCGCCGCACACCATCCGGAATTATCACAGCGACCTCGTCCAATTCCGGGATTTCCTTGCAGGGGGAGACAAAAATGCTGCGGTTGATGTCAATGCAGTCAATGCTCTAAAAATCCGCGCCTTTCTGGCGAACATGCTCCAAAAGCGGGACAAGCAGGTATCGGTCGCCCGGAAGCTGTCCGCCATCCGCGCTTTCTTCAAATTCCTCTTAAAGGAACGTCTAATCACTGAAGACCCCGCAGCGGCCATGTCAACGCACTGGGAGAGGCTGGAGAAGAAACTCCCCCGGATCATGACCGAGGAGGTGATGAACACATTTCTCGACCGCGTGGCGCAAGCCGCCCAGACCGGCGACCCGGCCATTCACCGCGACCGCGCCATCATGGAGCTGCTGTACGCCTCGGGCCTGCGGGTCAGTGAGCTGGCTGGCATGGATTTGCGCAACGTCAATTTTGGAGACTCCTTTGTGCTGGTGCGCGGCAAAGGCAGCAAAGAGAGGATTGTTCCTTTTGGTTCGAAGGCCAAGGCGGCGATGGAAGCCTACCTGCCCTTCCGGGAGAGGCTCTTGCGGGAAACGCGAACCGGCATTACCGCCCTGTTTCTGAACGCGCGCGGCCAGCGGCTCACCACCCGCTCCGTGGACCGGCTGCTCAAGCGCTATGTGCAAACCTTCGGGCCTAACGTGAAAGTCAGCCCGCACTCCCTGCGCCACGCCTTTGCCTCGCATCTGCTGTCGGAAGGCGCGGACCTGCGCGCCATCCAGGAGATGCTGGGCCATAAAAGTCTTTCGACAACGCAAAAATATACTCAGGTTTCAATCACGCAGTTAATGGAGGTTTACGACAAGGCCCACCCGAAAGCCTGACCCGGCGCCCAAGGGAAAATAAGGAGCTCGCTGAGGAAACGCTCCTGAATTCGTTTCCTTCCACGGCGGACGCCGGCAAGCGACAGAAAGGGAGGAATCCTTTTTCATAACGGAGTTATGACAACAAAATCGCAACCCAAAGTTTCAGTCGTTCAATATCTCAACACGGTTCCGCTAATCTGGGGAATGCTGAAGGGCGAGCAGAAGGCAAAGTACGATCTCGACTTCACCACTCCCGCGTTGTGCGCCGAGGCGGTGCGCGAGGGAGTAGTCGATGTCGGCATAATCCCTTCCATCGAGTACCAGCGCATCGAGCGCCTGCAGATCCTGCCCGACCTCTCGATTGCCTCCAAGGGGAAAGTGAAGAGCGTCCTGCTGTTCAGCAAAGCGCCCATCGAGAGTATCCAGACGATTGCGGTGGACAACTCTTCCAGAACGTCCGTGGCTCTTTTGATGATCTTGATGCGCAAATTCTATTCGCGCACCGTCCAGTTCATTCCTTCCGCGCCCCAGCCCGCGGGCATGCTGGACTCGGCGGACGCCGCGCTGGTGATCGGCGATCCCGCGCTGGTTTACGATGGCAGGATTCCCGAAGTTTACGACCTTGCCGAGGAGTGGAAAAAGTTCACGGGGCTGCCTTTCGTCTTCGCGGTTTGGGCGGGCCGTGAAGAGGCCCAGATCGGGCGTTTCCGCGAGGATTTCCAAGCGTCCCTGAATTACGGCCTCGCGCATGTTGACGAGATCGCCCGGCAGTATGCGCCCAAGCTGAAGATGCAACCCGAGGAAGTGAAAGTTTACCTCACCGAGAATATCGATTATTCTTTGGATGAGGAGAATCTCCAGGGATTGCGGCTCTTCTACCGCCTGGCGCGCGAGACAGGTATCCTCAGCGGGGAAAGAGATATGCATTTCGCTTAGCAGGCTGCTGAAAAACCACTCGCGCGACGTCATCCTGAGCGAAGCGAAGGATCTGCTTTGTTCGTTTTCAGGAAGGCACAGCAGATGCTTCGCGGAGTTTACGCTGAGCCCCTTCGCTTCGCTCAGCGCCGTTCGCAAGCGGAGGGCGAACGGGCTCAGCATGACGGGTTGCCTTTTTCAGCAGCCTGTTAGGGCAAAGGTGATGCAGGGCCTCGAGTATTTCCGCGAGCGAGGAGCGTGGAGATATCCTGATTAGAAAGAAAAATCCATGAGTCTCAATAAATCTCAAGCTTTGGAGATGTTGCGCTCCGACGATCTGATCGGCATCGGCATGGAGGCTGATGCGCTCCGCCGGCGTCTGCACCCCGGCGGCGTGGTCACGTACCAGATTGACCGCAACATCAATTACACCAATTTCTGCACGGAATACTGTTCCTTCTGCGCTTTTTACCGGCCGGTGGGATCTCCGGAAGGCTACGTGCTGCCGCTCGAAACCATCTATCAGAAAATTGAGGAAACGCTGGCGCTCGGCGGCACCGGAGTCTTGATGCAGGGCGGGTTGCACCCCGACCTCAAGATCGATTACTACGAAAACCTTCTCTCCAGCATCAAGCGGCGTTATCCGCAGATCCACCTGCATTGCCTGTCGGCGCCGGAGATCCTGAACATCGCGGAGATTTGCGGGCTGAGCGTTCGCGATACGCTCGCGCGCCTGAAAGATGCGGGCCTGGATTCGATTCCCGGGGCCGGCGCGGAAATCCTGGATGACGAAGTGCGCCGGCGAATCGCCCGCTTGAAGTGCAACACGGAGGAATGGCTTTCCGTCCACCGCACTGCCCACCAGTTGGGCTTGCGCACCACCGCCACCATGATGTACGGATGCGGAGAGACGCTGGAGCACCGCGTCAACCACCTGGAGCGAATCCGTCAACTGCAGGAGGAAACGGGCGGCTTTACCGCCTTCATCCCCTGGTTCTTTCAGCGCGAAAACACCTCTTTGGGGCACTTTGTGAAGGAAGAAGTCACCGCGGTGGATTATCTCAAGACGCTGGCGGTCAGCCGCCTTTACCTGGAAAACATCCAGAACGTCCAGGCTTCCTGGCTGACGCCCGGCCACAAAGTTTGCCAGATCGCCCTGCGTTTTGGCGGCAACGATGTTGGAAGCATCCTCATTGAAGAAAACGTTGTGTCCGCCGCCGGCTGCGGGCGAACCTCTTCGGAAGAGCAGCTCCGCAGGATGATTATCGACGCCGGCTTTCGCCCCATCAAGCGTGACACGCTTTACCGAAACTACTTCCTGAATTAAAGGCAGCTTCGAGAACCCGCGTGGGATGCCGCGCGCGGCTTGCGACCTATGACGGAACTTCGCTGGAATCCGACGCTGCGCGAATGGGTGTCCACGGCTTCCCACCGCCAGAACCGCCCCCTGATGCCGCAAGATTGGTGCCCTTTTTGTCCGGGCTCCGGACGCGTGCCTGACAACTACGCTGTCTATATTTACCCGAACGATTTTGCCGCCTTTTCGATTCCGCCGGAAATTCCCTCGATCGATGGCGACTCCTTCTACCCCGTGAAGCCATCACGCGGCAAGTGTGACGTGGTGCTTTATCATCCTGACCATCGCACCTCGTTGCCGGAACTTCCCCTTGGGCACCTGACGCGCCTCGTCCGTGCCTGGCGAAAAAGATTTGTGGAGCTGAAGGCGACTCCGGGCATCCGCTACGTGTTGATTTTTGAAAATAAGGGAGCGGCGATCGGCGTGACCATGCCGCATCCCCACGGCCAGATCTACGCTTTCCCGTTGATCCCTCCCCTCATTAAAAAGGAACTCGATGCCGCGCGCGCGCATCACCGCAGGCGCCACCGGTGCCTCTTTTGCGACATCCTGGCCAAGGAGCGCGCGGACGGCAGGCGCATTGTGGCGGAGAATGACGCTTTCACCGCTTTCGTTCCGTTCTATGCGCGCTGGCCCTACGAAGTGCACATCTATTCCCGGCGGCATCTGAACGCTCTCGACCAGTTCAAGCCTTCCGAGGAAAAGGCGCTGGCGGAAATTCTCAAATGGCTGACCCTGAAATACGATCATCTCTTCCAGATTTCCTTTCCTTACATGATGCTGATGCACCAGGCGCCCACGCGCGGGCGTTATCCCTATTACCATTTCCACATTGAGTTTTATCCCCCCCTGCGCAGCAAGAAGAAATTGAAGTACCTGGCCAGCGTGGAAAGCGGAGCGGGCATGTTCTTGAACGATTCCTTGGCTGAAGAGAAGGCGCGTGAACTTTCCGCGACGCCTCCCATAACGCGCCGCGAACTGGCGCGCTCCTCTCGCGCCCCGGGAGGGAGAGGGTGATCCAGGAAGCCTGGGTCAAAGCTTTTGGAGCCTCGCCCGACGCGGTGGTCCGCGCCCCGGGCCGGGTGAACCTGATCGGCGAGCACACCGATTACAACGACGGCTTCGTGCTGCCGGCGGCCATCGACCGGGCCATCGAATTTGCCGCGCGCCGCCGCGGGGATCGGCTGGTGCGCGTCCACGCGCTGGATTTTCAAGATCAAGTGGAGTTCAGCTTGGACGCCATTCAAAAAGACCAAGCGCATCCCTGGAGCAACTACCTGCGCGGAGTTTTCAAGTTTCTGGAAGCGGAGGGCTATCGACTGCAGGGCGCGGACGTGGTTTTTGGCGGAAATGTGCCCCGGGAGGCCGGGCTCAGTTCATCCGCGGCGGTGGAAGTCGGGACCGTAGCGCTCGCGATGAAACTCTTTGGACTCCACCTTGAGCCGCTCGAAGTCGTGAGGATCGCCCGCCGAGCGGAAAATGAGTTCGTGAATGTTCCCTGCGGAATCATGGACCAGTTCGTCTGCGCACTCGGCAAGCGGGACCACGCGCTCTTCCTTGATTGCCGCAATCTCGCCTACCGGCACGTTCCGTTGCGCGGAAACGTCAAAATCGCGGTCTGCAATTCGGGTGTCCGGCGGGCGCTCGCCTCGTCGGAATACGAAATCCGCCTCGAGCAGTGCCGTCAGGCGGTGGCGCAATTGAGAACCACCGGTTTGGCGGTGAATTCGCTCCGTGAGATCGACCTGGCCGACTTGGAGGTTGCAAGTCCCGTCTTGACGGAAGTGCTCTTAAAGCGCGCCCGGCACGTGATCAGCGAAAACCAGCGCGTTCTTGAAGCCGTCAAGGTTTTGGAGGACGGTGATCTCGAGCGGTTCGGTAAACTCATGAATGCTTCCCACGAGAGCTTGCGGGATGACTATGAAGTAAGCTGCCAGGAACTCGATGTTCTGGTGGATTTGGCTCTCAAACAACCTGGGGTTCTGGGAGCGCGCATGACGGGGGCAGGCTTTGGCGGATGCACGGTGAACCTGGTGCGAACCGAGGCCGCGAATTCATTCGCAGACGCCGTGAAGGCTGGCTACCGCGAAGTGTTAGGCCGTGAGGCCGAAGTCTATATCTGTGAGGCCTCGGACGGCGCTCTGGCCGGTGCAAAAATACCTTGAGATTCAATGGCAGACTTGGGCACGCCGGCTATTGTCACGTAACAGAAAAGGGGGGGGACAGAACAATATCCGCTGTAGCGCCGGTCTATGACCGGCGGTCTTTTGTTTTCCAAGGATTTCGGCGCTCATAGAGCGCCGCTACAGCGCAATTGCGTGCGTCATGTATTTTGGTAACGCGACACTAATGATGCGCCGGACCCTTGATCACCAGCATCACTGCACTCAACAAGAAGAAAACTAAAAGGACGAACAGCAAGGTCCGGGCAACCCGGCCCGACTCTCCTTCGATAAAAGGGCAGGTAGCTTTCGGAGTTCTCCGGCGGGCCAGGTACCATGGGAAAATAAGAATCCAAAGCAGCAGCGAACCCACACTCCAGCGAAGCGCCTTGGGGATGCCTATTTTATGGGCATCGTAAAGAATCCAGACGGAAGAAGCAATCACCACGCCGCCCAGCACAAACTGACTCTTCTGGGGACCCAAGAAGCGCTCAAAAGCCACGGCAACAAGAAGCCAGGCTGCCAATACCCCCAAAAAAATACTCCAGGAAAACCGTGCTTGCTCTTGCTGCGGCAGAGGAATGACTTGCTCCGCAATCGGAATGGAGATGGCTGGCCGCTCGATTTGGCTCGGGTCGATCGATTGCTTGCAGGAAGCGCACACCCGGACGGAAGGCGCCAGCAACTGGCCGCAATGCGGGCAGGCAAAGGGTTCATCTGGGAAGCCCGTCACCGCCGGGGTCCCTCCCGGGCTGGCTGATTCAACCATAAATGACTCTTCCCCCTCTGAGTTTTCCGAACTCGTGTTCAAGGCTTCTCGTTCCATCCTTCGTGTTCATTCCAGTCTAACACCTGCCGGTAAACTAGTCTGCGGGGAAGCTGATCGAAATCCCGAATATTTCCCTCCATGCGATTGCCGCCTTGAGACTGATAAAACCAACCGGCCTCCTGGCCAAGCGCCATCACCTCGCCTGAAACATATAGAACGCGCTCTCGGTAGTGGTACGGCGTGGGCAGGAAGGTTTTGGGGTTGTAGATCCTATCGACATCGAGCTTCAGGTTTGCGGGCTGGAGGGCACGTTCCTTCACAAGTTCCTGGAGCGCCTGGACCACGAAATAGTTGTTCACAATATGATCAATATGCCCTTCAGCCGGCGGGTGCGCGGTCACAATGACCTGCGGCTGGAACTTCATCACCAGGGCTTTTACAGCGGCCACCACGGACTTGCGCGCATAAGGCAGGTTAGGACGAAACACCTCCTGATACGGCGCATGGTCACAGGCCAGCAGCACGGCGAGGTAAGGGTTGTCGGGGTTCAGGTGATGGTACCAAATCTCCCCGGAGCCTCCGTCCGGCAATCCCAGAAAATAGATATCTTGCGGGTCCACGCCCAGGTGTCCAAGCACCGCCCGCGTCTCCGCCATGCGTATCGTGCCAAAGTTCATGGCCTCTGCGGGGCTGCACGAGTGCTCATAATAACGATCGCAGGAGCCGGCGTCGCCGCTGGTGAAATAAACAAAGTGGATGGGAATATGATTTTCCACCGCCGCGCGGATCAATCCCATCCAACCTCCTTCATCGTCCTCGTGCGCGCAGAAAATCATGATGGATTTGGGCAGCGGGTTGACTCCCAGGCCCAGAGCCCCTTGCGCCACGGTGTTTCCCGAGGGATCGAGGAGGGTAACTTCGGCATGATAAAGGCCGGCGCGCGAAGCGGGCAAAGCAAACGTGACACTCTCCCGCAGCGGAGCCGCGTGCGGCGGCAAGTCGCGGCGCTCGGCGAGGATATTCTTTTCAACTTCCTCGCCTTCCGGGCCGAGCAATCGCGCCACGATGGAAATCTGCTTCCAAGGAGCGGACCCGGGATTCTGAACTGAGAACTTGATGGCCGCATCGCTTCCCGGCATAAACATCGTGTGGCTGGAATCGAACCGGATGGCTCCCGCATCGAGCCCGGGAGGATAGAAGCGGCGGTAGTTCTTCGTGTTCACGTCACTGAGCTGCGGATGGACATACTGTGGCGGATAAGGCTGGGGCGAATCGGCACCCGGCGGGCGGATAAAAACTAGCTGGCTGAAAGCGATGGCCAGAACGTTCTTGCGGCCGTGGTCCCAAACCACCACACCGTATTGGTGTACCGTGGGTTGGGTGACCTGGGGAACGACGGCAGCCCGGCTGGATTGGATGACGCGTTCGGCGCCTGCATCGAGCGGCAAATTGTCCGCCAGAGTCACGATGCTGGCGGCAGCTTGCTGGGCAGGTCCGGCAATCCACGGCCAGTAGCGGTTGGAAAACTCAACCCGCAATCCGCGAAGAGGTTGGCCGGTGAGATTCTTCAGGGTCACATCGCAAGCGACCGGATCGCCCGTCACATAAAGGGTTTTTCCAAGCTCGATGCGTTCGATCTTGACCAGCTTGCGATGCACGACAAACGAGCCTGCCTGGGGCGCCTCGGCAACAATCTGTCCGGAGATCCGGTCGTAGCCCAGCAAGTCAATCTGGTAGCGGCCGGTCTTGGCATTAAGCGGAATCGTCCATAGGCGCGAATAGGCGCCGCCGTCCGAGCCGCTGGGAACGGTCCAAACCTCTGAGGACGGGGTGGTAAATTCCGCCTGCGATTCTCCCGCGTAACGGATGGTTGCTGAGAAGACCACGTCCAGACGCTCCGCCACCCCGGAGGCCGGCACGAGCCGCATCAAGACTTCCGAGCCAACGTTGTAGCTGGTTTTGTCCGTGACCGCCCGGACAGAGGACTGCGCCTGCGCAAGCCCGGGGAGAAGTAAGAGCCACGCTGCAACCGCAAATCTTCTGGAGATGTTTTGTCGCATCCGCCTTCGCCGAACCTCGCTGCAAAACTTCTAATTTATCACGAACGCTTGATGCAACGCCTCGAGAAGGCAGTTTGCTTCCGCCCGGTAGCCGCGAGGACCGCGGCTTCAGGAAGTTGCAATTCTATGTTTCGGGCGCAGGCTGCAAATCGCTCTGGGGAACGAGTTCAGGCAGCAAGCCGGCTTTGGCGAGGACGAGGTAAACAACAAAGCCCACGATAAACGAAAAAAGCACGGCCGGACGGTCAGCCTTCACCCAGCTCGCGGGCACTCCGGGGATGCTATTGAGGATGCCCACCACAAAGCCCATCGCCCAGGCAACGTATCCAGCCCAATTGATTCCTCTGCGCGGCCCGGACCATTTCCGTCCCGCCAGAAGGTAATCGGCCGCCATCGCGCCGCAGATGGGGCCGAAGGAGGCGCCCACAATCTGAAAAAAGCCAATGAGGTTTTGCGCCACGCCCGTAACCGCCAGAAGCGCTCCGATCGTTACACCCACCAGAGTGGAGACCACGCGCGGGATTTTGGGCAGCATGGTTTCAAAGCTGTTGCCGGCGATGAAGGTGCAAAACGTTGTAGGTACCAGCGAGGCCGCCGCAAAAAGGAAGAACATCACCGGCGCCAGGCTCCCCACGCTCCGGATGGTTCCGGCGTAAGTGAAATCGGATGCGTTCCCCACTGTGCCGAGGCGGCCTGCCACAGAAAGCATCGGCAAGCCTCCCGCTACCAGAATCGCCAGGGTGATGCCCGTCAAACCTCCCAGCAGCACGTCCCGGCGGTTCCGGTTGTTGGTGCCAAAGTCAGCCCCTGCCGCCCCTGCGGTGGCGAAGAAGCCGATCACAATAGTGAGCATCGCCAAAAAGCCGCCCCAGGCATCGTTTTGCGGAGGACGATAGCGAGCGATTCCGCCCTTGTTCGCCCAAAAGACGAAAATAATCATGATAAGCGGCACCCAATTCAGAAACTGGGCAAGGCGCGCGACGTATGCAATCCCTTTGATCGACACCCAGGCCAGGCCATAGGCCCACACCAGAGCAATCGCCACGAAGAGCGCCTTCGAATGATTGTTGAGCCCTTGCATGATGTAGTCGGTGGCAAAGTACGTGGCCACGGCAAACCAGCCCAACTGAAGGCATCCCATCAGCAGGCCGGGCATGAGGTAACCACCCTGTACGCCGAAGGTGGAGGTTCCTACTATATAAAGGGGCCGCCCGGTGAGCATTCCGAGCATGGCGGGCGCATAGTAGTAAAGTCCGAAACAGAGGAGACCCGCCACCAAAAGTCCTGCCAGGCAAACGGCGGGGCTGGCCAGGCTCAGCGTGGGAGCGGAAAGTCCCAAATAGAACCCAACCCACAAGAAGATCCCTGCATAGGAAGGCGCGGTGCTCTTGTACCAGGGAACGCGTTTGCTGAGAGGATTGGGGACGGAGGATTGAACGTACTTTGGCAGTGTCGAGGCCATGCTACCCCCTATTCAGACAGTTCTTCAGATGGGGACAAAGAATAGACGTTGGCGGCTCTAGATGCAAGTCCAAAACGCGCGCGTGTCAAAACGCGCGCCGGCACGTCATGTCCCGGCGGAAAGACAAGAAAGGCCTCGAGCCTCGCAAGCCGGAGCCTGCTCGCGCCGGCCCCGCACGAAGCCGCAATCTTCAATTCTGCGAAAGGAAGCACATTCCCAACGGCGGCCCTTGCAAGCTGCACGTATGCATCCGGTGTGGTTTCCGGCCACGCTCCAGCCGCCGGATTTTTCTGTTGACTGGCTCGCGCGTGGTGGATAGATTTAGGGTTCGTCTGCGGGCAGCTAATCGCGATCTGGGGCACGGCGGCCTCAAGCTTTTTCATTCGGACGCTGGCTGGGCGTCCATGCCCCCATCTGGAGGACACTCATGAAGCTGGGACTACTCACTGTTCTGTTTTCAAAACTGAGTCTGGATGAAGTCATCAAAAAGATCAAACCCTTGGGGATTCGAGCCGTCGAATTGGGGACGGGCAATTATCCCGGCGATGCCCATCTGAAGCTCGACTGGCTGAGTTCAGCTTCCAAGCTCAAGGAATTTAAACAGAAACTCGATGACCAGGGCCTCACCATCAGCGCTCTGAGCTGCCATGGCAATCCGCTTCACCCGAACAAGAAAATCGCGGATGAACACGCGGAGGTTAGCCGGAAAACCATCCTGCTGGCCGAAAAGCTGGGCGTGCAGAACGTGATCGACTTTTCAGGCTGCCCCGGAGACTCCGAGAACTCAAAGTATCCCAATTGGGTGACCTGCTGCTGGCCTCCAGACTATCCCGACATCCTGAAGTGGCAGTGGGAGAAGAAGGTGATCCCCTACTGGAAGAAGCGGGCCAAGTTTGCCGAGGACCACGGGGTTCGCATCGGGATCGAAATGCACCCGGGATTCGTCGCCTATTCGCCGGAATCCATGCTCCGGCTGCGCGCGGAGGCCGGGCAGGCGATCGGCTGCAACTTCGATCCCAGCCATATGTTCTGGCAAGGTATTGACCCTTGCGCGGCGATCCGTGCACTGGGCGACGCGGTCTTCCACGTCCATGCGAAAGACGCAAGGCTCTATGAGGCGAACTCTAAGGTGAACGGGGTCCTGGACATCAAGCCTTACAGTGATGAGAAGAACCGCTCCTGGATCTTCCGCACGGTGGGATACGGCCATGGCCGGGAATTCTGGACCGACATGATTTCGACCCTGATGATGGTTGGTTACGACGGCGTACTCTCCATCGAGCACGAGGACAGCCTGATGTCAGTCGAGGAAGGCTTGACCAAGGCGGCCAACTTCCTGAACCAGCTCATGATCAGGGAAAAACTTGCAGAAATGTGGTGGGCGTAAAAGGGAAAAAGTGAGAAGCGGCAAGGGATCCGTTGCTTTTCACGCGTCACTTGTCACTCGAAGGAGCTTTAATGCCTGAAATCAACGTTGCGCTGATTGGATACAAATTCATGGGCAAGGCCCACTCGAACGCCTACCGCCAGGTGCGCAGGTTTTTCCCGGGCAAACTTGAGCCCCGATTGAAGGTGATCTGCGGGCGCGACCGCACAGGCGCCAAAGCCGCCGCCCGGCAGTTCGGCTGGGAAGAAGTGGAAACGGATTGGCGCCGGGTAGTAGCGCGCAAGGACATCGACATCGTCGATGTATCAAGCCCGGGATATCTCCATTGTGAAATGGTTGTGGCGGCTGCCCGGGCCGGCAAGCATGTCATCTGCGAAAAACCCCTGGCCAACAACCTGCGCGACGCCCAAAAAATGCTCCAGGCCGTCGAACGCGCCGGCGTCAAGCACATGATCATGCACAATTACCGCAAGATTCCCGCCGTCGTCCTGGCTAAAAAGATGATCGAAGACGGCCGACTAGGCGACATTTACCACTATAGCGGTACTTATTTCCAGGACTGGATCATCGATCCGAAGTTCCCGCTGGTGTGGCGGCTCGAGAAAAAATATGCCGGAAGCGGCGCCTTGGGCGATATCGGCTCGCATATCATCGACTTGGCGCGTTTCCTCAACGGGGAGTTTGCCGGCGTGACGGCCCAAATGACGACCTTTATCAAAGAGCGCCCGATCCCCGGCGACGGCGCAGGAAGCTGGGGCGCTAAGGGAAAGAAGGGCAAGGGAAAAGTCACGGTGGACGACGACACCAATTTTCTGGCACGTTTCCGCAACCGCAGCGTGGGGGTATTTCAGGCCTCGCGATTCTGCGGCGGCCGGAGGAATTACAACACTTTTCAGATTTACGGCAGCAAGGGGAGCGTGGCGTTTAACCTGGAACGCATGAACGAACTTAAGTTTTACGACGGCATGGAGAAGCCGGGGTATCAAGGTTTCAGGACGATCAGTGTGACCGAAGCCGTTCATCCTTACGCCGGCGCCTGGTGGCCTGCCGGACACATCATCGGTTACGAACATACTTTCGTCCACGCGATCCATGAATTCCTGACCTGCATCGAAAAGGATCGCATGCCCAGCCCCAATTTCGAGGACGGCGTCAAGAATCAGATCGTGTGCGATGCCGTGGAGCTCGCGGCCAAGAACGGCCGGTGGGAAAAGATTTCCGCCTAGCAGTAAGAAGCCAGATGTCAGAAGTCAGAAGTCAGGAGCCGGAATTAGGAACGCTCAAACGAATCGCAATCTCCATCAGGGTGGTATCGAGAGATGGGCCAGGATTCCGGCGAAGAAGCCGATGAAACAGCCAAGAGTGGAGAAGCATGAGCCTGCATCTGCGGCGGGATCATCCCCGAGGGATTGCATCGGGCGAGCTCCGGCGAAAACTTTCCGCGACTTGCTGGTGTGGCAGAAAGCGCACCAGTTCGTGCTCTCTATCTACGGGTTCACGGCGGACTTCCCTCGTGAAGAGCGATACGGACTCTCGATCCAACTTCGGAGGGCAGCGGTATCTGTTCCGGCTAATATCGCCGAAGGCTTCCGAAAGCGGGGGAAAGCGGATAAGGCCCGATTCATGAATATGGCTGAGGGATCAATAGAGGAGGCTCGCTATTATCTCATCTTAGCGAACGATCTCCATTATGGCGAAACAAGCACACTAATGAATTCTCTGGGAGAGGTCAGCCGCCTTCTTATCGCGTATTCGAAGGCAATTCTGGCTTCTGACTTCTGACTCCCAACTTCCGGATACTTATGTCCTACATGATGGGAATAGACGTTGGAACGACGGGCACGCGGGTGGTCATCGTGCGCCCGGACGGCCATGTGGTTGGCGCAGCCACGGGCGACCATCAGCCGATGCGCATGGAGCGGCCCGGCTGGGCTGAGCAGGACCCCGAGGACTGGTGGCAAGCCACCACCATCGCCGTCCAAGGAGCGCTGAGGGACGCGAGCCTCAAAGGGTCGGACATCGTCGCCGTCGGCCTTTCGGGCCAGATGCACGGCGTGGTCTTGCTGGACCGGACGAATGCCGTGCTGCGCCCTTCCCTGATCTGGTGCGACCAGCGCAGCCAGGCGCAATGCGACTGGATTACGGCCCAGGTCGGCTCCGAACGGCTGATCCAGTTGGTTTCCAATCCAGCGCTCACGGGCTTTTCCGCTCCCAAGCTGCTCTGGGTCCGCGACCACGAGCCAGCCATCTTCGAGCGCGCAGCACATTTTCTGCTTCCCAAGGATTTCGTCCGGTACCGCTTGACGGGAGAGTTCGCCACGGACGTCTCCGACGCGTCGGGAACTTTGCTCTTTGACGTTACAAACCGCCGCTGGTCGCAGGACATGCTCTCAGCGCTGGGGATTGATGCCGAACTTTTGCCGCAGGCCTACGAGTCACCGAAAATTACCGGCCACCTCACGCGGGAAGCGGCTCTGCTCACAGGGCTCGTGGCAGGAACGCCCGTCGTGGGAGGAGCTGGAGACCAGGCCGCGAGCGCGGTCGGCAACGGGATTGTGCTCCCCGGACTGACTTCCGGCACGCTGGGAAGTTCGGGAGTAATGTTTGCTTACACGGGGGCGCCGAAGCTCGATCCGCGCGGCCGCATCCACACTTTTTGTCACGCGGTCCCCGGGAAATGGCACGTCATGGGCGTCACCCAAGGCGCCGGCCTTTCCCTTCGCTGGTTTCGAGACCACTTTGGGATATCCGAAAATTGGTATGCGAACCTGACGGACGTGGATGTCTATGACCTTCTCATCAACGAGGCCGCCAAGGCTCCCGCCGGAAGCAACGGCTTGCTGTTTCTCCCATATCTGATGGGTGAACGGACGCCCCACCTCGATCCTGAAGCGCGAGGCATGTGGTTCGGATTAACCGCCGCCCATACGCGCGGGCATTTGATCCGAGCCATTCTGGAGGGCGTCGCCTTCAGCCTGCGTGATTCCCTTGAAATCTTCAAAGAGCTTGAAATCCCGGTGGAGCAGATCCGGGCTTCGGGAGGGGGTTCCCGGAGCTTCGCTTGGCGGCAAATCCAGGCGGATATTTATGATAAGGAAGTGGTCACCCTCAAAACCTCGGAGGGCTCGGCGTTTGGCGCGGCCCTGCTAGCCGGCGTGGGAGCAAGAGTCTTTGCCACCGTCCAGGAATCAGCCCGGGAAGCAATCCAGATTCGCGAGTGCCTGTATCCGCGCAAGGCGAACAAAGTTACCTACGATCACCTTTACCAAATCTATCGCGACCTTTACCCGGCGGTCCGTGAGCTGGCCCACCGCCTTTCGGCTCTGCCGGCCGAAGCGCCTTCCGGACGCCGCCCGGCATAGCGCGGCTGTCCGTTGTTTTTGCTGGCGCAGCTTTCTGGCGCATAGCAGTTGCCTCGCAATCAGCTCGGAGGGGGAAAACACATGAAGCTCAGCCGGCGTGCCTGCTTTTCTTCCATAGCTCTTCTCTTTTTTCTCCCGGCATTCCTGGCGGCAGGAAATTATTCGGTCGCAAGAAAGTCAGTTGACGGGTACGCCGCCTATCAATTGCTCGACGCCGGCCGGAAGATGGAAGTTGGCATCGCGCCCGGCCTCGGCAACCTCGTTTATCAATTCACTGCCAACGGCAAGGACGTTCTGGTCCCCACAGGACCGCTCAAAGCCTATTCTCAAAATCACCAGGTTTGCTGCGGCATTCCCTTCCTCGCTCCGTGGGCAAACCGCATCGATCACGAATATTATTACTTTCAAAACAGAAAGTACTTGCTCAATTACACGCTTGGAAACATCCTGCACACGCCCCCTTATAACCTTCCGATCCACGGCACGGTGCTTTTCAACCCTCATTGGGAAGTCATCGATTCAGGAGCTTCGGACTCCACCGGCGCCTTTATTACCTCCCGTCTGGAGTATTACAAGCATCCCGGCTTGATGGCGCAGTTTCCCTTTGCCCAGACGTACCTGGTGACCTACCGGCTGAAAGACGGCAAGCTGGAAAACACCACAGCGGTCGCCAACTTGAGCAGCAGTGCAATGCCGGTGTTCTTTGGCTATCACCCCTTTTTTCGGCCGGACGGCCCGCGAGAGGATTGGACGGTCTCCATTCAGGCCCGCAAGCATTGGAAGGTCGATAACCACAAGCGGCTGATTTCGACCGGAGAAACCGAGCCGGCTGACCGTTTTCTTCCTCATGCCCGTGATTTCACATTAGGCAAGAAGTTTCTTGATGACGCCTTCTCGGACCTCGAGCGAGACTCGAGCGGCATGGGGCATTACTGGGCAAAAGGCAAGACCGAGAAGGTGGAACTGGTTTTTGGCAAGGGTTTGAATTTCGGCCACGTTTACGCGCCCCTAAACGACAGCATCATCTGCATGGAGCCGGAGACGGCAGTGACCAACGCTTTCAATCTGAACCACCAAGGGAAATTCCCGGATTTGATCGTGCTCGAACCCGGTAAAACTTTTAAGGCAAGCTTTTGGATCGTTCCCAGCGGGTATTGAATCCGCAGCCATAAACCTGAGGTCATCCTATGACGAGATTAACCCGTATTTTCGGCATTCTGTTTTTCCTGGCTCTATTTTCCTTTCTGAGCTTCTTCGGCAACGTGAAGGACGCTGGAGGATTTGTCTCCTTTCCCGCCTCCCTTTCGCTCTTCGCTGCGACGCCGGCTATGGCATCTCCAGCACCATCATTTGCGGCCAAGATCGAAAAAACCGAATACAACGGATGGAAGGTCTATCTCCTGACCAACGGCCTCATCAAACTCTACATCGCGCCTGAAATTGGGGGCCGGGCCATCCAATTAGAACTTGGCGACCAAAGCTACTTCTTTGTGAACTCGGACTTAGCGGGCAAAATCATGCCCGAAAGCGAGAACAATTTGAAGTCCGGGTGGGCCAACTATGGGGGAGACAAAGTCTGGCCGGCGCCGGAAGGCTGGAGGAATGACAACGAGTGGCCCAGCGTCCCCTACTACATCCTTGACGGCAGCCGCTTCCAATCGGAAATCGTCAAGGAGACGCCCCAGGAAGTTGCGGTCCGGGTCACCAGTCCTCCCGATCCCAGGACCGGTGTGCAGTTTTCGCGCACCTTCCATGTGTACGCCGGAACGACGCGCGTTCAGGTTGACCAATTGATGCGCAACATCAGCCAGCGCCAAATTCACTGGGGCATCTGGCACCTGATTCAGAACGACGCCTCGGATGCGCATGATCCTTCCAAGCCCAATCCCGAACTCTATGTGTATATCCCCATCAACCCTCACAGCAGGTTTCCCCGGGGCTTCGATCATCTTTACGGTGACGCCCTCAACCCCAGCTATCAGGCCATCGACAACGGGCGCATGCTGCGCGTCCACTATCACTATCTCGTGGGCAAGGTTGCTACAGACTCGAACGCCGGCTGGTACGCTGTGGAGAATGGGCAGAAGAATATCTCCCTGGTCGAGACGTTCAAGTATTTTCCCGATCAACCGTATCCGGACAACTCCTCGGTTGAGTCGTGGAACAACGGCCCCGGAACCATCTCCAGGGGACCTTTTTTCCAGACCTACGCTGATAACCCCAAAGAAACACCGTATATCCTGGAAACCGAAGTCATCAGCCCGTACGCGACCCTCGATCCGGGCCAGCAGTACGAATTCACGGTCAACTGGGCGCCGGCGCGCGCGCCCAATCCCGTTCAGAATGCGGTCTGGGCCGGCGTCATCAGCCAGCCGCTCTCCGCGCAAATTTCAGGGAACCAAGTCGCTTTGCAGGGGGTGTTTGGTGTGTTCGTTCCCGGAACCGTCGAGGCCGTCTTCTACAGCTCGATGGGGAAAGAACTCGCCCATACGATGCTCGAAGCGGTGGACCCCCGGGAGGTGGTTCGCCTGGATAAGTCTGTGCCGCTGCCCTCTGATGCTTTCCGGGTGAGCGTTCGCGTCGTAAACGCCAAGGGCGAGAACTGCGGCTTCCTGGGCAACGTGATCCTCAAGCCGGGCGATTGAGACCTCATCGAGCGGCTTTGACCATGGTTTTAGCTTGCTTGTGCGGCCAAAGCCTGGACTTCCTCGCGCGTGGGGAGCGAGGGGATAGCTCCGCGTTTGGTGACAGCGAGCGCTCCGGCCAAGTTCGCGTAGCGGATGGCATCATCCATGGGCGCACCCGCGGCAAGCTTGATCGTCAGTGCTGCGCTGAAGGCGTCTCCTGCAGCAGTGGGATCAACAGCCTTAATCTTACGGGCTGCAAAGTGTTTCGAGCCCTCGGCGGTCACCAGCATTGACCCGTCGCTGCCCATCTTCACCACCACCGTCTTGGCGCCAAGCTCCAGTAGTTTTTCCGCAGCTTTCCGGGCGGTTTCCCTGCTGTGAACCGGCTCTCCGGTGAGGGCTTCCAGCTCCGTCTCGTTGGGGGAAACGATATCCGCAAGCCTTAAAATCTCCTCCGAACATCGGCGGGGCGGTCCCGCATCGAGGACCGTCAATTTGCCGGCCTTCCGGCCCGCCCGCAGCGCCGCTTCCACAGTCTCGATCGGAATCTCCAGCACCGTGAGAATGGCGTCGGCCGCGGCAATCGATTCCTGAGCCCTCTCGATGTCCGCAGGCATCAGGGTGAAATTCGCCGCGGGATCGACGACGATGGAGTTGTTCCCACTCGGATAAATCGCGATAAAGGCGCTCCCCGTGGCGCGGCCGGGGTCCCGTTTGACCCACCGCGTGTCAATGCCGCTCGCTTCGAGGTTGTGGAGCAGGAAATCCCCAATCACATCTTGTCCAACCGCTCCGATCAGAGTGGCGTGGGCTCCCAGCCGGGCTACCGCCACCGCCTGGTTGGCGCCTTTGCCCCCTGGGAAAAACTTGAGGTTGGTTGCCAGCAAATTCTCCCCTTCCCGGGGGACCCGCTCCGCGTTCATCACCATATCGAAATTGTTGCTCCCCACCACCACCACTCGAACGTCTTCAACTTGCTTCATGGCTTCCCCCTCAATCCCGGAACTGATGAGCGGCTCCTCGCGCGCGTTCAGCTTTACTCTTGCGGCCTTTCGGCGTATTCTCAGGCCATCAAGAGTTTCTCAAGAGGGAGTGCGTATGAGCAAGACAAAACAAGTCTCCGTATGGGTCGATAGCACCCCGGGACAGATTGCGCGGATTGGCGCGGCACTGGCTAAAGCAAAGGTGAACATTATGGCCTTCACCGCTTACGGCACGGGAGGCGAGAGTCCCGTTCGGATGCTGGTCACGAGTCCCGCCAAAGCCAAGAAAGTGCTTCGCGATCTGGATTTGCGAGTGACGGAAGAAGATGTCCTCCGGCTCACGCTTCCCGATAAACCCGGCAAACTCGCAGAAGTGGGCCAGCGCCTGGCGCAAGCGCACGTCAACGTCGATTACGCTTACGCCACCGTGGCCAGCGGCGCGAAAAAAGCCGACTTGGTCATGGCGGTTTCAGACCTTGCCGGAGCCACGAAGGCGCTGAAAGGCCTCTAGCTGCAACGAGGCCTGGATTCGCCCGGCCCAACCCGCCGATCTAGGCAAAGGGATAACGGCCGGCTTCCAGCGCGCGGCCGGCCACTCGCCGTTTGAGTTCGATAACATCCGGCGGCGTCCGGCGCAGCAGACGGCGGAGGAAGGCGAGGTGTGTCCGAAGGGTGTCACCCTCGGCAATCCTGGCGAGAGCCCGCCGGGCTTCGACTTCCATCCGGTCGGCAGCTTCATAAGCGTAGGCGCGCGTGGCGTCAACCTCCGCCCCGCAAGACCCAGAAGGAACCTTGCTGAGCTTCTTCCGGGCACGAAGCAGAGCGCTCTCCACGCCGTACACTTCCATCACCAGGTTGCTGATGACGCCAACCACTTCCTGCTCTTCCGCGAGCGCGTTGAGGTATTTCTGGACCGCGGTTCCTGCCACCAGGAGCACCACTTTCTTCCCGCCTTCCACCACCGCCGCGACATCGGCCAGCAGTTCCTGATCTCCAGCCCCCACTTCTGAAGGCATACTGAGAACTTCATCCAGAAGCTTCTCGGCCGCAGGAATCAAGCCAAGTTCTCCCTTCATCGACCGCTTCAACAGCATGTCCGTGATGAGCAGGCGGTTGATTTCGTTAGTCCCTTCGAAAATTCGATTCACGCGCTGGTCGCGGAACGTCCGCTCCACCGCATAATCGCTGGAGAAACCATAGCCGCCAAAAATCTGGACCGCCTCGTCGGCAATCCAGTCGAGCATCTCGGTTCCGACGACTTTCAAGATCGAGCACTCGACGGCATATTCCCGGAGGGCGGCAAGAATCTGCTGCCCCGCCGCGGGCGAGCCCAAATCCAAGCCTTCCAGCATCTGGTCGATCATGCCCGCCGTCCGGTATGAAATGCTTTCCGCCGCATAGGTCAGGATTACCATTTCGCCGAGCTTTTCTTTGATCAGCCCGAACTCCGCGATCTTCCGCCCGAAAGCCTCGCGTTCATTGGCCCACTTGAGGGTTTCGGCGATCAAGTATTTTGCGCCGCCCACGCACCCTGCCCCCAACTTCAGCCGGCCGACGTTCAGAATGTTGAACGCAACCAGATGGCCTTTGCCCACTTCCCCGAGAACGTTCTCCACCGGCACAGCGGCGTTTTCAAAATTGAGGGGCGTGGTGGAAGAACCGCGAATTCCCATCTTGTGTTCCTCGGCACCCGGCGAAACCCCCGGATATCCCCGCTCAACGATAAACGCCGTGAACTTCTGGCCATCGACTTTGGCGAACACGATGAACACGTCGGCAAAGCCGCCGTTCGTGATCCACATCTTGGTGCCGTTCAGAATGTAACTCTTGCCGTCGGCACTGAGCGTGGCGCAAGTCTTGCAATTGAGGGCATCCGAGGCTGAACTCGCCTCACTCAGCGCATAGGCCCCAACCCACTCGGCGCTCGCCAGCTTGGGAACGTACTTGGCTTTTTGCGCTTCGGTACCGAAGAAAGCGATGGGCAGGATTCCAATGCCGGCCTGGGCGCCGATCGTGGCCGTCCAGGAACCGTTGCGGGCCATCTTTTCCGCCACGATAACCGAGGAGACCTTGTCCAGTTCCAGCCCTCCGTACTTTTGGGGGACGTCGGTCGCGGGAAGCCCAATCTCGGCGGCTTTCCGGAGCAACTCCCGCAGAAGCACGAAGTCCTTCTCCTCGATTTCCCGGATGCGCGGAACAATTTCCCGGGCCATAAACTCTTCCGCCGTCTGGGCAATCAGCCGGTGCTGGTCCGTCAAGTCCTCCGGCGTGAAGACCTCCTCGGGCTTGGGCTGCTCGATCAGGAAGCTGCCGCCTTTGATCTTCGCTTTTGCTGGGGTGGTTGCCATGGATTCCTCTTTTCGTGGCCGGAGCGAACTTCCCAAACGGCTGAACCCGCGCGGGCGCCCTAGCGGCTCGTTCCAGCCTTAACCGCCTTGGACTCCTCCACTGCAGGCGCCTGCCCGGGAGTCCATACCCGCACCGCAGAGCTTCCGTTGATCATCTCCGTGAACGGCTGGCCGAAAAAGACGTAGGGATGAAAAACCTCCGGCGCGCTGGCCCGGGTGAGCCGGGCGCGGAGCTCTTCCGGCAGGGTGAAATCGAGCGCTGCAAGATTGTCCTGAAGCTGCTCGAGCTTCGTCGCGCCGATAATCGTGGAACTGACCCCGGGCTGCGTCGCCACCCAATTCAGCGCCACTTGGGATGGGTTGCGTCCGACTTCATTTGCCACCTCCGAGAGCACTTCCAGAATTCGCCAATTCCTCTCCGTGCCCTTCTCAAACGCGGGATTGCCCGAACCCTGAATTTTCTCCAGGCGCCCCTCGCCTTGCAGTCCCTGGGCCGCGCGCCGGTATTTACCGGTCAGAAATCCGCCTGCCAGCGGGCTCCACGGGCAAATGCCCAGACCGAACTCCTGCGCCGCGGGGATATGCTCGCGCTCGATGTTCCGTTCGACCAGCGAATATTCAAGCTGCAGCGCGATGGGAGGTTCTTTGGCTTCCTTTTCCGCCAGCGTCGCCAAGCGGGCTATATACCACGCCGGAAAGTTCGAAAGGCCGTAGTGAAGAATCTTTCCTTCCCGCACCAAATCGTTCATCGATGCCAGAACTTCTTCGGCAGGGGTCACCGTATCCCAGGCGTGCACCCAGTAGAGGTCCACATAGTCGGTTTGCAGGCGGCGCAGGGAGCCTTCAAGCGCCCGACGGGCGTTCTTGCGCCCGTTGCCCCCCGCATTGGGATTCGAGCGGTCCGCGCTGAAGGTATACTTGGTCGCGATTGCAAGGCGGTCGCGCAGTTTGCGCTCGGCCACAAATTGCCCCACCAACTGTTCGCTGTGCCCGTTCGTGTAGCCATCGGCAGTGTCAATAAAATTCCCTCCCGCCTCCAGGTAATGGTTGAAAACGGCGCGGGAAGTTTCCTCGCTCGCGCCGAATCCCCATTCCGTGCCGAAGGTCATCGTGCCCAGGCAATACGGGCTCACGCGCAGGCCGGACTTGCCCAAAGTTGTAAATTCCTTCATCGTCATCATCGTCTTCCTTTCCGCTAGCCGGACTACCTCCCAGGATGGAGGTTTGTCAAGTCTACTGGAGGTTCTCAAAAATTCCTGCGGCGCCCATGCCGCCGCCGATGCACATGGTCGCCATCCCGTAGCGGGCTTTTCGCCGTTTCATTTCGCCTAGCAAGGTTGCGGTGAGTTTGGCGCCCGTCGAGCCCAGGGGATGCCCCAGGGCGATAGCACCTCCGTTCACGTTCGTCTTGTCAGGATCGAGCTCCGCCTGCTGGATGACGGCCAACGCCTGCGCTGCAAAAGCTTCGTTGAGTTCGATTAAATCAATCTCCGCAAGCGCCAGGCCTGCATATTTCAGGGCCTTGGGAATTGCAAAGACCGGCCCCATTCCCATCTCTTCCGGCAGCGTCCCCGCCGTTGCAAAACTGACGAAGCGCGCCAGGGGTTTTGCCCCAATCGCCTTGGCCTTCCTCGAAGACATCACAACCGTGGCGGCCGCGCCATCGCTCATCTGGGAAGCATTGCCCGCGGTCACCGTGCCCAATGCGTGGAAGGCCGGCTTGAGTTTGGCAAGCGCTCCCGCTGAGCTGTCGCGGCGCGGGCCCTCGTCAGTGTCAAAAAGAATCTTGCGGGTTTGCGGCTTGTTCGTGCCGTTCATGCCGACCTCGACGACTTCAAAAGGCGTGATTTCTTCCTTGAATTTGCCCGCGTCGATGGCCGCAAGCGCCCGCTGGTGGCTTCGGAGCGCAAATTCGTCCTGCTGCTCGCGCGCGATCTGATATTTCCTGGAAAGATTTTCCGCCGTCAATCCCATGCTCAGGTAGGCGTCGGGATAGTGTTCAATCAGGTAGGGATTGGGTGAGAAATGAAATCCGCCCATCGGAATCATGCTCATGCTCTCCGTGCCCCCGGCCACGATCACGTCACCAAACCCTGCCATGATGCGTTCCGCCGCCAGCGCAATGGCCTGGAGGCCGGACGAGCAGAAACGGTTGATGGTCATCGCCGAGCAGGTCACAGGAAGTCCGGCGCGCAGCGACGCAATGCGCGCGACGTTGTTGCCCTGCTGCGCTTCGGGCATCGCGCAGCCCAGAATCACGTCCTCCACCTCGGCCGGATCAAGCCCTGGTACACGCCTTAGAGCCTCTTGGATCACAGCCGCGGCCAGGTCATCGGGCCGCGTGTTCCGTAGCGCGCCGCGCGGGGCCTTGCCTACCGCTGTGCGCGCGATGGACGCGATGACTGCTTCCTTCATGCTTGCCTCCTAAATTCGCCTCGGCGCTTCATGCAATTATTCTGTGGACGGGTTCAAAAATATTCCGAGGTTTTGTCTGTCCAATCGAATTTTCCTTCGTTTGAGTTGGTGTCCTTAAAGTCCAGCTTGTTCCCGTGGGCGTCCGAATATTTCAGGTATTCGGTGCGGCCCTTGATTGAACGCGGAAGGTTCCACGCAGTGATGTTTTCGACCACAATCGGCTTCTTGGGGTCGAGGCCCATCAGGTAGTTCGCTTTGAACCCTCCGTGGGCTTCAATCTCAACGTAGTTTCCCTTGTTGGTCACATCCTGCGTGATCCGCGCAGCTTCAAAGAAGGCCGGAAGATCGGTGTGATAGCGCAATCGGCCGGCAATCGCCTTGAGCGCCGCAAATTGCCGAGACGTCGCACGCTGGTCAATATACCAGACCACGGCTTTATCACCATGAGCTGCGACCAGGTGCAGCCCATTGAGCCTGACTTTCCCATAATGTCCCTTCCTGATTTCCAGCGAAAACATCGCCCAGCAGAAGTGGTGCGGCGAAGGGCCGGAGCGGAAATTGCATCCGCATGGTACTTGGCAAGTACACGCCTCGCTCAGATTACCTTTCAATTGCCAATGCGCGCGAGTTTGCTGAGGGGAATCCGCGGCACGACCAACGGCGACCGTGAGGACCACCAGACTTATGATCCGGCTGGTATGACTCATCATGGGGGTCATCCTCCTTCCCATTGGATGCTCGGAAGCCCGTGCTCGTGTAGTAGGGTTCAATTCCTCAGCGCTTTCCCTGTTTTGAGCATGTGCTGGATGCGATCCTGTGTTCCTCGCTGCCCCGCAAGGCTGACGAAGGCCTCCCGCTCGAGGTCCAACAGATATTGTTCAGAAACCGTCTGGGAAGAAGTGAACTCGCTTCCGCCGGAAAGGACTTTGGCAAGCTGGGTTCCCACCACAACGTCGTAATCGGAAATCCGTTCCGCGCGGCGCATGAAATGCAAGCCAAGCTTC
This sequence comes from Terriglobia bacterium, assembly GCA_035532595.1. GTDB lineage: Bacteria > Acidobacteriota > Terriglobia > UBA7540 > UBA7540 > JAMCXS01. Next base: position 23,768 of record DATKQU010000029.1, read on the forward strand.
ATTTTGGAATATGCTTCCTGGCCCAGCGCCCGGATATCGTCACGAGGCTTCCCGGGACGATAACCAAGCTTGACCAAATCCAGGGCCAGTTGCTTGGCATCGGCAATCTGCCGGTCGCGGTTCATGCTGATTGAATCCCGCTCGGAAAGATATCCGAGCCGTCGCGCCTCTTCAGCGCTCGATGAGACCTTGGCCATCCCAATGTTGAGAAAGACTTGCTTGACGTACATGAATGCATCCGCCTCCTCATCACTCGGCACAGCATCCATGGCACGCACCAGCATTTCTTTGGTTCCGCCGCCCGCCGGAATAAGTCCCACCCCCGCTTCCACCAAGCCCATGTAGGTCTCCGCAGCCGCGCGCACACGCGCCGAATGCAGCATAATCTCCAAACCTCCGCCCAGCGTCAAACCGAAGGGCGCAGACACTACTGGCTTGGGCGCGTACTTCAGCGCCATGTTGGCATCCTGGAAGGCACGGATCATTTGGTGAATTTCGTCCCACTCGCCCTCCTGAATCGCCATCAGGATCAGCATGAGGTTGGCGCCCACCGAGAAGTTGGCGCCCTGGTTGCCAATCACCAGCGCCTCAAAGTCCTCCTGCAACGCCTTCAGTGCCGTGTGAACCATCCCGACCGTGTCGGGGCCGATGATGTTCATCTTGGAGTGAAACTCCAGGCAGGCAACTCCCTCGCCCAGGTCCACGAGGCTTGCTCCCGGGTTCCTCTTAACTTCCTTTTTGCGGTCCTTAAGAGCAGCCAGCACCACGACGCCTTGGCGATCTACAATTGCCTCATAATGCCCGCTCGCAAAGTCAAACACGCGTCGCGAGCCATCCTCGGAGATGTAAAAGGTCTTTCCCTTCGAGCTGAGCAGCTTTTGCACAAGCTGAGGAACCGGCCGGTCTTCCTTGCTCCATTGCTGGACGATCTTTTCTGCGCCGATCGCATCCCAAAGCTCGAACACTCCCTTTTCCCAATTAAATCCCCATTTCATGGCGTCATCGATCGAAGTGAGGTCGTCGGAAATTTCCGGAATGCGAGAGGCAGCGTAGTGAAAAGTATCACCGAAGACTTTTCGATAAAATTCTCCAACCCGGTCGGGAGAATCGAAGAGGGCAGCCACGCGCCGGCCCGCGTCTTCGATGTTCCGGGCCATGTCGAGGGCCGGGAGCCGGGGTTTTTGCCGCTCACGGTATTCAAAGTCGCTTAAATCGAGCGTCCGAATCTCACTGTTTTTTCCACTCGCGTCATTGCTCTTTGTCTTTTTATAAAAACCCTGCCCGGTTTTCTCTCCCAGCAGCTTCCTCGCGAGCATCTGTTCCACGAACTCGGGAAGGCTGAAGACGTCGAGCCGCTCGTCGTGAGGAAGCGCTTCAGCGAGGTTTCGTACGACGTGCACCATCACATCGAGCCCCACCAAGTCGAGCAGCCGAAAGGTTGCCGATTTGGGCAGGCCGATCACGGGGCCCGTCAGGAGGTCAATTTCCTCGATACTGTAGCCGTCTTGAGACATGCGGTGGAGGACGTCCATCATGAAAAAAGTCCCAATACGGTTGGCAATAAAGTTTGGCGTGTCGTGGGCGATCACAACGCCTTTTCCCAGTACCAGATCGCCAAAATCCGAAATCCCTTTCACGACCTCGGGAAGAGTCTCGGGCGTCGGAATCAATTCCAGGAGTTTCATGTAGCGGGGAGGATTGAAAAAATGCGTGCCGAGGAAATGGCGCCGGAAGTCTTCCGACATCCCCTCCGCCAGCGATTGGATGGAGATGCCGGAGGTATTTGAGCTGACGACGGCCCCGGGGGTTCGAAACCGTTCGAGTTTTTGATAGAGCGCCCGCTTGATTTCGCGATTTTCCGTAACCGCTTCAATAATCCAGTCGCAATCCTGAATCCAGTCGAGATGGTCCGCGAAATTTCCAACGGCGACCAATCGGGCTGCCTCGGTAACAAAAAAAGCCGGAGGACGGGAACTGAGCGCGGCTTCGAGGCCCGCGCGCGCGACCCGGTTCCGCGCTTCGGGGTCGTTCGAGCCGAGCGAACCCTTTCGCTCTTCCGGCGCGGCCGCGTCCGGCACGATATCGAGCAAGACACAGGGCACGGAAGCATTGGCAAAATGCGCTGCAATGCGGGCCCCCATGGTTCCCGCTCCCAAGACTGCCACTTTATGGATGCCGCGCACGGTACCTCCTCTCGATTCACGAAAAAAGCCTCGTGGAAATTATGTGGGATGGGTCAGGCAGGGTCAAGCCACGTGTCCCGGCGCCGGGGAGCAGGGTTCAGTCAAAGAGGAATAGCATCCGAGCGAGGGCGCGCGTCGCCACCAAGAAACTCAAGGTCCGCCCCGCCCAACGTCTTGTGCGAAGGAAGAGCGCACCGGCGGGTTTCTGCTTCTACCTTGACTCGTAGGAGGCGAGGAACGTTTTCAGTCCGGCGGCATTGATCTTAACCTTGCCGGAACGCATGAGCTGTTGCTTCAGATTCTGGCCGTAAAGCTCGAACACCAGGCTGCGCTTCTGGCTGAGAAGCTGCTCGCGAATCTGCTCTTGCTGGGAAGCGAACGTGCTCTCGTCCGGAGGCGTGTAGGACACAACTTGCAAGACCACATCGTTGCCTTCGACCGACAGCACATTGCTGCTCTGGCCCGGCGCCAGCGTAAAGGCTTCCGGCAAAGACTGCCCAGGACCCAGACCCGGGACGGAGTCACGCTGTGTGAAGTCATTGCTTTCCTGCAGTTCATAGCCGCCGGTGCGAGCGATCTTGGCAAAGTCCTCCTTCTTGACCTGCGCCGCAAAGGCTTCGGCTTTCTGGTGGGCAAGAACTTTCGACTCCTTCGCGCGATAATCCTCTTCCACTAATGCCCGCACGTCCTTGAGGTCGGGAATGTGCGCCGGCACGATGTTGGTGACCTGGATGATTGCCATGCCTTTTGGAACGCTGATCGGCTGCCCCACTTCATTCTGCTTCAGCTCAAACGTCAGGTTCTGAAAGGCATCGTTCGAACCAAAGTCCGGAATGGTCTGGTTGTATTGGAACAGCGGGGTCTGTTTGACGTTCAGCCCGGCCTGCTGCGCCAGCGAGGCGAACTGATCGGGATGGGCTTTGAGCTGCTGGTCCAGTTTATCGGAATAATCTTGCATGGTCTGGGCGAGCTTCTGCGCCATTAGAGTGGAGCGAATCGAATCCTTGACTTCGTCAAAAGTCTCCAGATGCGCAGTTTGTTTATCCAGGACCTTGATAATGTGGATGCCGTAACTGGTATGGACCAAACCGCTGACCTGCCCGGGCGTCATGGCAAACGCCACATCTTCAAACTCCTTCACGGTCTGGCCATGCACAATCCAACCGATGACGCCACCGTTCGAGGCGCTGGTGTCCTCGGAATACTTCTTGGCCATTTGCCCGAAGTCTGCCCCAGCTTTGATTTTTGCCAGCACTTCCTGGGCGGTCTTTTCCAACGCTCTGACTTCCGCTGGAGTCTTCCCGTCTGTCTTGAAAAGGATGTGGGCCACTTTGGCCCGGTCGGGCACCCGATAGTCGGCAAGATGCGCTGTATAATTTTGCTTCAGTTCATCATTGCTGATCTTGACCTGCGCGCGCACGTCATCCGGGGTGATCAAGACATAGCGAACCTGCCGCTCTTCTTTCTGCTCATAGTGCGAGGAATTCTTCTTGAAGAAGTCTTGCAGATTCTGATCGGTCACCGGAACAGTTTTTAGGAATTTGCTTGGATCAAAGATCACGTAACGAATTTTGGCTTTGAGGTCCTGGTGTTCAAAAGCCGCATGGACTTCAGCGGGAGTGACCTCAACACCGTCCGAAACGACCGCGCGGATCTTTTGCATCAGGAGATTTTGGCGGACCTCGCTTTCGAACGCCGCCGTGGACATCCCCGTTTGCTGGTCCACAACATTCGGGTAGGCCGTCATTCCGATGAAACGGCCATTGGGGTAAAGCCAGGGGATTTTTTCCAGGGTGGCGCGAAGCTCCTGGTTCGAGACCTCCAACCCCATGTTCTTGGCCTGCAGCGTCATCGCCTGCTGCAGGACCATGTTGTCGAGCATCGGGCCCGCGACCAGGGGCACAAGGTGAGGATCCTGGCCGAGCGAGGAGTTGCGCATGCGGCTGTCAATCGAATTCAGAAGATCCTGGGTGGTAATCCGAACATTGCCAACGCTTGCCAGGACGTCTGCTTGATTCTGCTCCACGTCCCCGCCTCCCAACGGGGTAAAAACCAGGATCATGCCGAGAGAAACAATGGCCAAGAAGAAGACCAAGAGGTACTTCTTCACCTTCTCCTTGTGCTTCTTAAAAAGTCTGAACATGATTGCTCCGAATGCGTAGACTTGACCTCTATGATTATATGCCAGTCTTGAATTTAGCGACAACTTAAAGGCAGTTCGAAACTCTGCAGTGTGGCAGGCCCAGCTTACTGCCGGTGCTGCTGCTGCCTTGGCGGACTCTCACCTTCCAAACAGCGAAACGCGAGCATGATGGTTCTTGATGCGGACCTGACGGGAGGGCTGTGGAATGGTCATTCAGTTCCCGCAACTTTGCCTGGAAGGAATTTTACCAACTTGAGGCGGTTCCCGGCGCCATAACTCGGGTCGTAGTAAATGGCATTGAAGGTCGTTTGGAAGGAGGTTCCCGAACCGCCGGGAGGAATGTCATCAGGCGAGGGGAGGCGGGGAGCCTTAGCCTTCACCTTCGGGCCCAAGTCTTCCAGGAGAAACTCCATGCGGTCCGGGTAAGCTACAATTTCCAGGGATAGCAGCATCCCCGGGGGCCCGGCGTACGTGCAAGCGATCACTTTTCCGGCAGCTTCGTCAATCGCCAGGGCAAGACCGTCCGCGTCTGCTTCGGGAAACCCGTGTTCGAGCGCTTGCCATCTGACGGCCCCGCGAAGGATCGGCAAGAGCTTCGGCTCGCTGCTAATGGCAATTCTCATCACTCACGACAGATTGGAACATCATGACTTACAAAGGCGGCTGTAAGAAGAAACACCTTGGCGGCCGAGGCGTTGCGGGAAACGGCCATTTGATCCAAATGGCGCTCCAGAGAGGACGGGAGCGAGTTCGGCAAGCGCCATTTTGATCCCTGGAAGCGAGCCGCCAGCGTCTCCTGCGGTTGACTCGCCTCCAGGCTGAATTCTTCCGCTTCTTCAATGTGGTGTTCGCCCCGATTCCCAAGCACGGGGCTAGACCGCGTCTTGCGACTTGTAGTCACAGGCCTCACGGCAGTCAATGCAATAATACAGCCCATCTTCAGTCAGCCGCACACCATAATCTGAATGGCAAAGCGTACAGTACTTCTCACAGCCGCAACGCTCCTCCGGCTGCCCGCAGACGTAACATCGGAAGATCTTCCGTGCCATCAGCCAGCTCTTCCTTTCACACCCCCGCCGCACGACACGAATCCTTCTTGCATTCTCAGCCAACCGCGCCCCAAAAGCAACTCCTGGCGGGGATTTCAGGAGGCTGCCTTGACCCTCTTCCCGCGGGTATGTTAGCTTGCATAATTCGCGCTTACGAAAGACTATAAGTCAGGAGGATGGGGCTTGGCCACCTCGGAGGAATGCGGGTCAAAGCGCACGGCGCTTCATGCTGTCCACAAAGCAGCGGGAGCGAAGATGACCGAATTTAGCGGCTGGGAGATGCCGATCGAATATGCGGGCATTACCCAGGAGCATCTGGCGGTCCGAAACGCCGCCGGCCTTTTTGACGTCAGTCACATGGGTGAGATTTCGGTCCGCGGTCCTCAGGCCCTCGCCTTGCTTCAAGAGGTTACCTCGAATGATGTATCGCGCTTGAAGGTCTTTCAAGCTCAGTACACTGCCCTGATGTATCCTCAGGGGAGCGCGGTCGACGATTGCGTCGTTCATCGGCTGGGGGAAGATGACTATTTTGTTTGTGTGAACGCGGCGAACACCCAAAAGGACTATGACTGGATCCTGGAGCACAACGCCGCCGGCGCTGAAGTCCAAAACGTTTCTTCGGAATACTCCCAGCTTGCCTTGCAGGGTCCTCGGGCGATGGCTATTCTAGGTAAAGTAACTGGATTCGACCTCGGCTCGCTCCGCTATTACTGGTGCGGCTTTGCTCAGTGCTGCGGTGTCAAGGGTCTCTTGGCCAGGACCGGATATACCGGTGAAGATGGATTCGAGTTTTATTTCGCCCCCCAGCACTCCGAACATGTATGGAACGCATTGCTGGAAGCCGGTCGCGTGGAAGGGCTTCAACCCGCCGGACTGGGAGCGCGCAACACTTTGCGCCTGGAGGCCGGGTACCCTCTTTACGGGCATGAGCTGGACGAAGACACCACTCTCCTTGAGGCAAGGCTGGGATGGATTTGCAAACTTGAGAAAGGCGCGTTCATAGGAAGAGAGGCGCTCCAGAAACAACGCGCGGGGGGCCTCCGCAAGAAGTTGGTGGGTTTTGAGATGGTGGAACCCGGAATCGCGCGTGACGGCTACGCCGTGTGGATAGACGGCGATCGGACCGGACGCGTCACCAGCGGTTCTCCAGCTCCGTTTCTGAAAAAGAATATCGGGCTCGCTTACGTGCCCCCGGCAGCCGCCGAAAACGGGCGGGAAGTAAGGATTGAAATCCGGGCGCGGCAGGCGCGCGCTCGCCAAGTGCCTCTACCTTTTTACAAACGATCTGCATAGGATGAAGATATAGTTTCAAGAGGGACCCGGCAGGGCTGCAAGAGCGGTCCCCGGCAATCAATCCGATGGGAGCGTGGTTTCCATGTATCCTGACGAATTTCAATACACCAAAGATCATGAATGGATTCGGCTGGACGAAGATATCGGCACGATCGGAATCACCGACCATGCCCAGAAGGAGTTGGGCGACATTGTCTATGTGGAGCTCCCGAAGGCCGGCGATCCCGTGACGACGTCGGAAACCTTCGGAACCGTCGAGTCCGTTAAGGCGGTTTCGGAAGTTTACTCGCCGGTGACGGGAGAAGTGACCGCCGTGAACAGCAAGCTTCAAAACCATCCCGAGCTTTTGAATTCCGACCCGCACGGATCGGCCTGGCTGGTTCGAGTGCGCCTCTCCGACCCGAAGGAAGTCGAGAAGTTGATGTCCGCCGAGGAATACGAGGCTTACATCCGGGAGGATAAGTCTCACTAATGCGTTATCTCCCCAACTCCCCCAGTGACCGGGCCGCCATGCTCCGGGCCATCGGTTGCGATTCCATTGAAGAGCTCTTTTCCCGCATCCCCCAAGAAATTCGGCTTCAAGGCCGGTTGAAGCTGCCCGGTCCCCTCTCGGAGCAGGAAATCCTGGATTTCTTCCGGCGTGCGGCCGGTGAAAGCGGCCGCGAGCATGCCTCGTTTCTGGGCGCGGGCGCCTATGCTCATTTCCGGCCCGCCGCCGTCGATGCCTTGCTTTCCCGCAGCGAATTCTTTACCGCTTACACGCCCTACCAAGCGGAGCTTGCGCAGGGAACCTTGCAGGCGATGTTTGAATTTCAAACCTTGATGACCCAGCTCACCGGATCGGAAGTCTCGAACGCCTCGCTCTACGATGGGTCCACGGCAACCACCGAGGCGGTCTTGATGGCTCTTCGGCTCACGCGGCGCAACCGCGTGCTGGTTGCCAGAACCCTGCATCCCGAATACCGGGAAGTCATAAAGACTTATGTGCGCCACCAGGGAACCGAGGTCCTCGATATTCCTTACTCAGCCTCCGGACAGCTGGACTTGGAAGAACTGGAGTCCGCTCTCAAGCCGGAAACCGCCTGCGTGGTGGTTCAGTCGCCAAACTTTTTTGGGATGATCGAGCATTGCAAGAAGGTTGCGGAACTGGTTCACCAAAGCGGCGCCTTGTTGATCGTGACCGTGACCGAGCCGCTTTCGCTGGCGCTGATTAATCCCCCCAGCGAAGCGGACATCGTTGCGGGCGAGGCGCAGTCCTTCGGCGTTCCGCTGGCCTTTGGAGGCCCTTACGTCGGTTTTCTTGCCACTCATCAGAAGTTCGTGCGCCAAATGCCGGGCCGCCTGGTCGGCCAGACGCTCGACGCCGAAGGCCGTCGGGGATTTGTCTTGACCCTGGCCACTCGCGAACAGCACATCCGCCGCGAGAAAGCCACTTCGAACATTTGCACCAACCAGTCTTTATGCGCGCTAGCCGCCACGATTTATCTCTGCCTGCTCGGCAAGGAAGGTCTAAAGGCGCTGGCCGAACAGAACCTGGCGAAAGCCCACTATGCGGCTCAGCAGCTCCAGGCTGTGCGGGGCGCCGCGCTGCCCTTTGCAGGCTCCTACTTCAATGAATTCGTGGTCAAGACTCCCGGCGGGGCCGAAGACCTTCTCCGTGAGCTTCGCAGGGAAAAGATCCTTGGGGGAGTCCATCTCGGACAATTCTATCCGGAGCTTCAGGACCATCTGTTGGTTTGCGTCACAGAAACGGCTAATAAGCTCAGCATTGACCACATGGCTCAGGTCTACGATCGCTTCTCAAATCGCGAGAAGGCCCAGCGCGAGGCGAGCGAGGCGGGCTCCCATGCCTTAGGTCAGGAGAAAGTATGAAGAACCGCATTCGCTACGCGAGGCCGCACGTCACCCGCGACGAAGATTTGATCTTTGAGCGGAGTTCGCCTGGGAAGTGCGGCGCTGATTTGCCCGCCCTGGACGTGCCGGCGGCTTGCGCCTCGCAGCTTATCGGTGAGGAATTCTATCGCCAGGAGATTCCAGGGTTTCCGGAAGTCTCCGAGCTGGAGGTCATTCGCCACTTTACGCGCCTCTCGACCTGGAACTACGGCGTCGATACGGGGCTTTATCCCCTGGGCTCTTGCACGATGAAGTACAATCCCCGCATCAATGAGGTCGTGGCCCGCCTGGAAGGCTTGGCCACCGACCATCCTTATACGCCCGCCGAGCTCGCGCAAGGCTGCCTTAAAATCCTTTACGAAACGGCACGCTGTTTGGCTGTAATCACCGGCATGGACGCCGTCTCGCTACAACCGGCTGCGGGCGCCCAGGGCGAACTGTCCGGAATACTGATGATTCAGGCCTACCTTGCCGATCACGGCAACCCTCGAAAATACATTCTGATCCCCGACTCAGCGCACGGCACCAACCCGGCCAGCGTCACCACCTCCGGCTACGAGGTCCGGCCTTTGAAGTCGGACGCTCATGGCTCCATCGACCTTGCGGAGCTCGAGCGGGCCATGACCGAGGATGTGGCCGGACTGATGCTGACCAATCCCAACACGCTTGGGCTCTTCGAAGTGCGGATTCGCGAGATCTGCGACTTGGTCCACCAAAGGGGAGGCCTCGTTTACATGGATGGGGCCAACATGAACGCACTGCTGGGTATTGCGCTGCCGGGAGAGTTCGGCGCGGATGTAATGCACCTGAACCTCCACAAAACCTTCACCACTCCGCATGGCGGCGGCGGGCCGGGCTCCGGACCCGTGGCCGTAAAGGATTTTCTTGAGCCTTACCTTCCTTCCCCGACCGTGGAACGTGCGGCAGACGGAACCTGCCAACTCAACTACGACCGGCCCAAGAGCATCGGCCGCGTGCGCGCCTTTTACGGAAATTTTGGAATGGCGGTGCGCGCCCTGGCTTACATTGCCGCCAATGGAGGCGAAGGCCTCCTCCAGACTACCCAGGACGCCGTGCTCAACGCCAACTATGTAATGCGCAGCCTGCAGGACGTCTACGACCTTCCTTTCAACGACCGGCCCTGCATGCACGAATGCGTACTCTCCGACCGCCGCCAGGCCGCCCGCGGTGTGCGCACGGGCGACATCGCCAAGAGGCTGATCGATTACGGCTTCCACCCTTACACGACCTCCTTCCCGCTGATCGTGCAAGGGGCCATGATGATCGAGCCCACGGAAAGCGCCGGCAAGGAAGAACTCGACGAGTTCATTGAAGCCATGCGGGCCATCGCGGAAGAGATCGAGGAAGACCCGGAGTTTGTTTTAAAGGCTCCCCACACCACCCGCGTCAGCCGCCTCGACGAGGCTCGGGCCGCTCGCAACCCGGTCTTGCGCTGGAAGGCGTAATCAACTTATTCCTCGTCATGAACCCGGCCAAGCGCCGCTTCCGGCACGACATTCCGGCGTTGCAGAGCCGATGATCAGCTTCCCACCACAATATCTAGCGTCTTAGGAAATTTAGCCCCACCATCTTGAGCTTTTCTCTTTACACCTCCCGTTTTTCATGGTAGCTTCAACGGAGATTCAGGGGATGCTCGCGTAAGCCTTTTGTTGCGCGCCAAAGGAGTCAATGGGGCGAGCATATTGATCGCAAAACGCTTCTTCCTCCAAGAAAGCCAGCCGGGATGTCCTCCTGTCTGCGCGGTGTGCTTCCCGCAGAGTTCAATGACCGACTCGCTCTTGACGTTTTTCCACAGCCCGGCCGCGCGGCGGGTTTTAGATGTGCCAGGGAGGCAATTATCTTGCTGAAATTAAAAAGATTAGAGCTGCTCGGTTTTAAGTCCTTCGCAGACCGCACGCGCCTGGAATTCCCCGAAGGCACGGTAGGGGTGGTAGGGCCGAATGGTTGCGGGAAGTCGAATCTCTCAGATGCCATGAACTGGGTGCTCGGCGAACAGAGCGCTCGCTTGCTGCGTGGCGAGCGGATGACGGATGTGATTTTCAACGGTACCGGCACTCGCCCTCCTACCGGCATGGCGGAAGTAAGCTTGACGCTGGAAGATACGGAATATACCGGCACGGCCGAGCCTGCCGAGGAAGAGGAATTCCCTCCCATTGACTTGCCGGAAGAATCTCCAAGCGTAACGGACAATCTTGCGCACGGCGCCGAGAACAATTCTTCCTATAAGTCCCACCTTAAAGCCGGCTCAGGGCAAGTTACGGTAACTCGGCGCCTGTTCAGGTCCGGGGAAAGCGAATACCTGATTAACGGCCGGACCAGCCGACTGCGCGATATTCAGGATCTCTTCCTGGGGACCGGCTTAGGCCCGGAATCTTATGCGATCATCGAGCAGGGGCGCATCGGCCAAATTCTGAGTTCTAAACCTTCAGACCGGCGCCTGATCCTTGAGGAAGCCGCCGGCGTCTCAAAGTTCAAGACCCGAAAGCGCGCGGCCGAACTGAAACTGGAATCCTCGCGCGGCAATCTCTCCCGCATCACCGACATCCTGGAGGAGGTCACCAAGCAGGTGAACTCCCTCAAGCGGCAAGCCTCCAAGGCGCGCCGGTTCCGCGAACTACAGGAAGAGATGCTGGGCCGCCAGAAAGTCGTCCTGGTCTCGCGGTTGAGGATGCTGGAAGCGCAATGCGCGCAACTTCGCGAGGAATTCGAAAAACTTCATCTCGCCTGTTCGGAGACTGGTCAGCGCCTCGAGCAGTTGGAGCAGGACCAGGTTTCCACGACGGCCCGCTGCGAGCAGATCGAAGGCGAACTGGTTTCGCTCCGGGCGGCTTTGTCGGAAAACGAACTCGAACGCCAGCGCCTGCAATCGCGCCTTGAACAGATCCAGCAGCAGATTGCGGCGCTCGATTCTCGAAGCACGGAAGCCCAGCAGGAGGGAGAACAGCTTCGAGTCCGCATGGAAGCGCTGGAGCGGGAAGCGAGCCTGCGGGCGCAGGAAAGCGAACGCCTGAATGAGGAGCGCGCGGCGGCCGAGCATACGGGCGCCCAGTTGCTTGAGCAGCAGGAGGAACTAGGGCTCCGCATCCGCGAGCGGGAGCGCGCCATCGAGCAGTCGCGCCAAGCGCTTCTGGCAGCCATCAGCCGTGCCGCCGATCTTCGCAACCAGCTCGTGCAGGCGGAAGAGATGGCCCTGGCGCTCGATCGCCAGGAAGCGCGGGCCGGCTCCGAGCAGGCCGCCGTGGAAAGCGAACACCAGCGCCTGGCGGGGGAGCTTGCGAGCCTGGCTTCGGGAAACGAGCAGTTCCAGAACGATCTCGAGCGGCTGGCGGAAGCCGTAACCCAAACCGCCGCCAAACTCGATCAAACTCAAAGAGACGCGGTCGCCAGGCGCAGGGAACTCGAAGATCGCCGCCGCGAATTATCGGGCATGGAGGCGCGCAAACAAACGCTGGAAGAATCCCTGGCGCGCCATGCTTACTCAACCGAAAGCGTCCGCCGCTTGCTGAACGGGGAGATTGCCACCAACGGCCACCATTTCCGGCCTCTCGGCGTCCTCGCGGATTTCCTGGAAGTCTCCCCGGGGTATGAAGAGATCGTGGAAGAATTCTTGAAGTCGGAGCTCGACTGCGTGGTGGTGGAGGAGCCTGCGGAAGCGCGTTCCGGGATTGCGCTACTGCGGGCGGAAGGCACGGGCCGATCAACGTTTTTTGTGACCCGGATGTCCGCGGGCGGGCATGCAGACGGCAACGGGAGCGTTCAGCTTCAGCAAGAATTGGGTGTCGTTGCCCCGCTCAAAGACCTGGTGCGGTTTGAATCCCGATTGGGGCTGAACGGCTACCCGCCGCTGCCCTCGCTGGAAAAAGCTTACCTGGTGGAGGATGCCTCAGCGGCGGAGCGGCTGGCCGGGGGCTATCCCGAATATCACTTTCTGACACCGTCCGGTGAACACTATCACCACCGGCTGGTCTCCGGCGGCCGGGGATCGAACGCGGGACCGCTCGCCTTGCGGCGCGACTTTCGTGAACTGGAACGCCGCACCATTGAAGTTGAATCGAGCATCCAGAGCGGTCAGACGCAACTGGCTGAAATCGAGGATTCTGCCGCCAGGACCAAAGAGGAACTGGACAAACTAACCGCCGCCAAGCAGGACTCTGAAAAGAACTATGTGGTTGGGGCCGAACGCTTGCGGCAGACCCAAACAGCCCTTGACCGTACTCTCGAACGCCTTCGCCTGCTCTCAGAAGAAAGCGCCAAGCTCACCGAAGAGCGGAAAACCTTGCAGGGGCGCCAGACAAGCCTCCAGGGGCAACTTGAAACCGAAGGCGCGGAAAAATCCCGCTTGGAGATGGAAATCGCCGGCAGCACTGAAGGGGTTGGCGAACTCCGCCTGCAGTTTGACCAGGGGAACCAGAACCTGGCCCGCGCCCAGGCGCATTTCAGCACCCTCGAAGAACGCACGCGGGCCATGGAAGCAGAGCGGTCGCGCTTGGCCGCTCAAATCCGGGAAACATCGGAACGCCTGGCCCACCTGACCCGGCAGATTGAAGGCTGGAGCGAGGAGCAAGGTCGTCTAGCTCAGGAAGCGGAAGCTTTGGGCACGCGCCATGCCGAGCTTGAGATTGCGCATGCCGGCCTCAAAGAAAGATCGCTGCGCATCGCCGAGGAATTGCAAATCGTCCGCGCGCGCCGGGACGAACTTCGTCCCCAGGTCGAAGCGGCGCGTACCCAATATGAAGCGGACCGGGGAAAACGCTCGGAGGTTGAAGTCGCCCTGGCGCGGGCAGAGTCTGACCGCGATCACCATGCGCAACAATGCCGGGAGGCACTCGAGCGCGAGCCCGAGGCGCTGCTGGCAGAGCTTGCCGAAGAGGAAACCCTTTCCGGCGAGGCCCTGGAGACGGCTGAAGCGCAGGTGCGCGAACTCAAGAAGCGGATTGATAACCTCGGCCCTCTCAATATGATGGCGCTCGAAGAGCTGCAGGAAGCCGAAGAGCGCTACGAATTTCTGGAATCGCAGCGGCAGGACCTGCTCGCCTCCATCGAAGACACGGCCCAGGCCATCAAGGAGATCGACCTCCTCTCGCGGCAACAATTCCTGGAGGCTTACAAAGCCATCAACATATTCTTCGCAGAGTCGTTCCGGACGCTCTTTGGCGGCGGGATGGGGCAACTGCGCCTGACCGATGAAGAGGACCCGGACAGCGGTCTCGACATTGTGGCCCAGCCGCCCGGCAAACGCCTTCAGAACGTCTTGCTGCTCTCCGGAGGCGAAAAAGCACTGGCCGCGATCGCGCTGTTGATTGCGATCTTCCGCTACACGCCAAGCCCCTTCTGCGTGTTGGATGAGGTTGACGCGCCCCTCGATGATTCGAACGTGGAAAGATTTGCTCGCCTGATCCACCAGATGAGCCGCACCTCGCAGTTCATCCTGATCACCCACAATAAGCAAACTATGGAAATCGCCCGCGCCATCTACGGCGTCACCATGGAGAGCCCGGGGGTCTCCAAGTTGGTGTCGGTGAAACTCGAAGAAGTCCCGGAGCCGGTGGAAGTGCCGGCTGAACCAGTTTTGGCGAGTGCCAGGGGCTTTTCCACCCCGCAATCCGGGTAGCGCCTCTGCAGGAAATCTCTATCGCCACTGCAATCATCAACTTCTGTTGTTGGATCTTGGGTTATTGGATCCTGCTTGGCGCTTCACAATGTGCTCTTCAGCTTTTTTCGTTGACAACATCCCACGATGTTTTAAAATGAGCGCTGTTCAAATTCTCCATTATGCAAGCCACACGGACACCTGTTCTTCTTGAGACGAAACTGCCGGGGATCAAGCTATCTTCCCGCGGGAAGGTTCGCGACATCTATGAAGTCGCGGATGACCAGCTTCTCGTGGTGGCGACGGACCGTATTTCGGCCTTCGACGTGATCCTGGGCGCCGGAATCCCTGCCAAGGGACGAGTGCTCACCGAGCTCTCCTGCTTTTGGTTTGCGCGCTTTGGGGATTTAGTTCCCACCCACTTCCTGACGGCTCAGCTCTCGGAGTATCCGGAGGAGCTTCAACGCTTCGCGGATCAGCTTGAAGGAAGGTCCATGCTGGTGAAAAAGGCGCAGCCGTTCCCCATCGAATGCGTGGTGCGAGGGTACCTGGCGGGTTCGGGGTGGAAGGAGTATCGCTCCGACGGCACGGTCTGCGGGATCAAGCTGCCAGGGGGTCTGGTCGAGTCCGACCGTCTGGAGCAGCCGATCTTCACACCGGCGACGAAGAGTCAATCCGGCCACGACGAAAATATTTCCTTTGAGGAAACAGTCGCAAGGGTCGGAAGGCCGGTTGCCGAAAGGGTACGAGACCTGAGCATCCGGCTCTACACAGAGGCGCGAAAGTACGCAGGGGAGCGGGGAATCCTGATTGCGGATACGAAATTTGAATGGGGCCAAATTGGAAATGAAATTGTACTGATTGATGAGGTTCTTACTCCCGATTCCTCGCGCTTTTGGCCAAAGGACGGTTACACGCCCGGAAAATCCCAGCCGTCTTTTGATAAGCAGTTCGTGCGGGACTATCTGGAATCCGTTCACTGGAACAAGCAGCCGCCCCCGCCTCCTCTTCCCCCCGAGATCATTGAAAGAACGAGTGCGAAGTATCGCGAAGCGTATCAGTTGTTAACCGGAGAGACCCTGAACTGCTGACACAGAACGCCCCGGAAGCGGCATGGCAAACTGGAACTGGCTCGACTGGGTCTTAGCAGCGATTGTTCTTGTTTCTGTAATCACCGCGATCTTGAAAGGCTTGATGGCCGAGTTGATTTCCTTGGGCTCGGTGGCGGCCGGGGTGGCGGTTGCGGTTTTCAATTATCGACGCTTCGCTCCCTGGTTCGAGGATCTCACCCGGTCGCACGAAATCGCGTTGGGGATCAGTTTCCTTTTGTTGTTTTTCGGGACGCTGGTGGTGGGGGCGCTGGTATCAGCGCTCGCCAGGAAAGTGATTCAAAAGGCGGAGCTAGAATGGGTTGACCGCTTCCTGGGGGGGATTTTCGGGCTCGTCCGCGGAATGCTTGTCGATTCCATTCTGCTCTTGATCATGATGGCCTTTGCGATCAAGGGGAGCGCGGTCCAGCAATCGAGGCTGGCGCCTTATATCACTTCCGGGTCAAGGGTGATTGCTATGGTGATGCCCCGCGAAGTTAAAAGCGACTTCCAGGCAGGTTTTGAAAAGTTCAAACAAACTTTGCCTCACGCCGATAAGAAAACGATAGAAAACCAATCCTCGGGCCATGCGAACTTCTGAGAATCCGGAGAAGTACGGTGAAAGATCAGCTTGACGCCTTAATTAATCAGATGATCGAGAAGAATATCGACTTCGAGGATGCCCTCGGGGAGTTTGAAAGACGATTTATCAAGAAGGTCCTGGAAAACAGCAACGGGAACTTATCGAAGGCGGCGAAGGCTTTGGGAATTCACCGCAATACGCTGAGCAGGAAGATCCTGACCCTGGGGCTTGACCATCGTCCGAAGCGCCGCACCCGCTCGCGCCGCTAGACGCCCGCGCCTTGCACCAATCCTCCTGGAAACGCGGCCCACGGCAGAAACCCGCCTCCCCGCCCCGTGGAATCAAAAACTCTGCGTTCCAGGTTCCGGACTTTCAGCAGGACTGCAAATGAAGGCCGCTGCTCTTAGCGGCGCGGCCGGCGCTTGGGCGCTTTCTTCTGAGCGTCCGCCTTGGCTTTTTCCGCTGCGGCCTTCAAAACGGTCTCATCGATCTTGGCGCCACTCAGGGTCAGAACAAAGCCTGAATTGGCGGTGTAGGAGTCGATCGTTCCTTGGAAACGGAGCGGGTCACCCGGCTGGAGATACTGGGCGTCCGACTGCGACTCCTGAAGCACGATGTCGTACGTGCCTTCCTTGCTTTGCGAATCAGGCGCGATGTCCACGCGCACGAGATATGTACCCGGGTCGGTGCCCTTCACAACGCTGTCCACGTGGCCGACCAAGCCCAGCGGCTGTCCTTTCAACTGGGTCCAGTTCTGCTGAGCGGTGTCACCGCCCACCACGAGGGCGTCTTGGATCTTATAGAATGCGTCGAGGTTCTGGTTGCCGGTGGCGGCATGCTGGGGAGGAGGAGCGACGCTAAAACCCGCGGGCGGAGTGGCCGAATCTTTTGCCGCTGCCAGCACTTTCTCCTCACCGGCGTTGGACCCGTGCTGGGCCTCATAGACCTGGCTGTAAAACTTCTGCAGTTGCGGCAAATTTGGACTCTTGGATTCCTGGGCCAGAGCAACCGAGCGGGCTAAGTACCAAATGGCCTTATTCACATCGCGGGGCTGTTCCTGGTAATACGCTTGTCCGAGGAGCGAATAAACCAGAACATTCTCCGAACTGTCTTGCGCGGCGGCCTCCAGCGATTTGATGGCCTGATCGTAATCTTTCAGTTGCACGGCAGCAAAGCCCATCGCCGTGTTAAAAACGGCCCGCTTGGTCTTCACGTAAGTATTGAACTGATTTTCATCAATGCCGGCAGGCTTCTGCAAATTCTGCAGAAGCTCCAGGCCGTGTTTCGCGTTGCTTTCGGCCTCGGAAAGCTGGGTCTGGCTATCGGAGTCCGAGGGCTTGAAGGTGTAAGGAAACGTAAAGCTTAAGTAGGAGAGGGCGTCAAGGTTATCGGCATCGGCCTTGACCGCGTTTTTGGCGGCTTGAATCGCTTTCTCGCTCTGATTCAGTTGCACGTAAGTCTGCATTTCAGCAACATAAGTGTTGGCCTTGAAATCAGAATCGGGGTACTTCTGAAGGAAAGCCTGGATCAACGAAAGCCTCTTGCTGGGATCCGTCTCCTTCACAAACGCCTCAAAGGCGTCGTATTCGGCCCGGCTTTTCCATTGCGGCTGCTTCTGTCCCGCAGCGGCAGGAACAGGCGTCGGCGAGGCGCTGGGTGAAAAGGCTGCAAGGCTCCTTCCAGACTTACCTGCAGCGCGTGCAATGTTCGGGGGGCTGGCCAGTCCGGCAAGCAGCCCAAGGCTGAGAAGCACAGTAATTTTCTTCATCGAAAAGCTACCTCTGATTCTAAGGTATGTTTACCGGGCAAAAAGACGTACTCGACTTCTGGCCCCGGTCCGCCGCGGAAGACTTACAAGATTGCAACCCGTCGCTCGATCGGCTGAACCCCTTCATTTGGAGCAGTTCTCCAAATACCAAGACTTGAAACACATTGCAAGCAAAATCTTGATACGGCTGTTCCTCGTGATGCCCTACGCCCGGCGCCTCCTGTTCTCATTTCTTTAGATGCGATAGGACAGGACGGCGTCATCTGATACAGTGTACCATTGATTTGCCGCAATCTCCCAGCCGGGAACAAGGAGACGGACGGCCTCTTTCAACTCCCACTCAGCACCACCAGCGGAGGCGGCGACGAGAGCCTGACGCGGCAGGTAACGACCTTATTCTCAAAGAGACCCGCAGGGCAGTTTTGATGGGCTACAAGTGCAATCCAAGCCGCCAAGGAGTAACTATGGTCTACTCCTCAACCTTTCGAATGTGCCCGTTGAGGTTCTGCGGAAGCTCGCCTTCACGACAGGTTCAAAACTTTATTATAGGCGCAGTGACCTTCTTCAGGCAAAGAGTTTATCCAGAGTCGGCGGAGCAATCCGCGCCCCGCGATTAGGCCGGACGATGGGTCGACTCAAGCTTGAGGCGCGCGAGAGGCAGAGCCTCAAAGCAGGGGCCTGTTTAGCAGATTCCGAGCCGCCGCAACCAAGGATGTATCTCTGCCTCTCGCGACTTTCTTCGCAACAGCGGCCGCCGGCCCGGACAATCCGGCTTCCCGGCATTGGAGGTTCAGCTCTTCTGCAAACCAAAGGCCGTTCGGGGGCACAACCCCGTCCTTGAAATTTACTATGGCAAATCGGCACCTAAATGTGTATACTAAAGGAGCTTGATCAGTTTTTGTGACCGAATACCACAGACCTTTGAGGCCACAGAATCGGTGATTTTGTGGCCTTTCGCGTTTTTGGCGAGTGGTTACGAGAGCAGAACAAGTTAATTTCAATACAACAAGAGGAACAAAGACACCTTTATGAACAAAGAACAAGGTACAGTAAAATGGTTCAACAACTCCAAGGGCTATGGATTCATCCAGCGCGCCACTGGAGACGACGTTTTTGTGCATCACTCAGCCATCCAGGCGGAGGGCTTCAAGTCCCTTGCCGAAGGTGAGGCTGTGGAATTTACGGTCACAAAAGGCCCTAAAGGCTTCCAGGCAGAAAACGTAACCAAGCTCTAAACGAGCCACACTCCTTGCCCGCGTCTGGGACGCAGAAAACGACGCGGGCAGGAGCTATCCGAACCTTAAGGATCGACCCACGCAGATACAAATCCAATATCTGGGATTCCAATTGAAAGCGCATGGCAGGGATTATACCTACCGCGTGATCAACCCGAAGGAAGGGGATCGGGAATTCACCCTGAGTATCTCCAATCGGGCTTTTGCGGAGCACAACGTCCACTATCAGGATGCGGCCGGCATTTGTTATCAGCGGCTGCAGAAGGCCCTAAGCTTGGAAACTCCGGAAGAACCGCTTCCCCGTCATTACGCCGTTTCCGACCAGGAACTTGACGAGTACGTCGAGCGACACCGTCCCTCCAGAAGACGAGCCTATTAGACCTGTAAGAGGTCAAAGGGCGCGTCCCACCGATTTTCCCCGCCGTTCTTATTCGGGCCGCGAAGTCTGAGCTATGCCACAAGGTGATGTGATGCCAATCACCCGAGAAGGTGCGTGGCCTCACTGTGGATTTTCTGCAGCTCGGGTAGGGTATAAGTGTCGGTGGGCACTGGCCCTGGGAGAGGCCCGTAATCGTTGCGTACCGACAGGGTACACAACAACCCGCCAGCGCCGCGATTCTCACCTCAAAGGAGCAGACCCGTGGCAAGAAAATTAGCGATAAAAACCGCGAGAGGGATTGACCCGCTCAAGTTTGCAGAAG
>DATKQU010000030.1:0-12666 GCA_035532595.1 Terriglobia bacterium
GCGGTTTGACCGGGTGGACTGGATCAAACGCGCCGATCCGGAAGAGGAGATTGCGGTGAATACCGCCAACTTTACCCAGCTGATTGAGCAGTACATTCGCCGCTATCCGGACCAGTGGCTTTGGGTCCATCGGCGCTGGAAGACGCGCCCGCCCGGCGAGCCTCCGCTCTATAATGTTTAGACTGCAACACTCTCAGGGGAAGGGGAACCTGAAGGAACGTCTGGGGGCATGATGAAAGTTGAAGAAATTGCCCGCTTGGTGGGTGGGCGGGTCGAGGGCGACCCCGGCCGGGAAATCCAGAGCGTGGCCTCTCTGGAAGCTGCCGCAGAGGCGGATTTGACCTTCGCAGAAGGCCACCGTGCGCTGAGGCGGGCGGCAGAATCCAAGGCCGGATGCGTTCTGGTCAAGGAAGGGGCGGCGATTGCCAGCCGAACGACCATCGCGGTCTCCCATCCCAAAATGGCCTTGATCCGCGCGGCGATGGCATTGCATCCGGCTTCGGTTGCAAGTCCCGGAGTCCACCCCACCGCCCTGGTTGCTTCCGATGCCCGGCTGGGGACCGGCGTCTGTGTGGGTCCATACGTAGTGATCGAGCCGGGCGTCAGCGTTGGAGAGGGGACAACCCTGGGTGCGGGCGTCTTCCTGGGCGCGGGAGTTGCGGTCGGCGCCCGTTGCGTGCTCCACCCTCGGGTCAGCGTTTATGCGGGCGCTCGGATCGGCCATCGGGTGATTGTTCATGCGGGCGCGGTGTTGGGCTCGGACGGGTTTGGATACGTCTTCGCGGAAGGCCGCCACCACAAGTTTCCTCAACTGGGAGGGCTGATCATCGAGGACGACGTTGACATCGGGGCCAACTCTACGGTTGATCGCGGTTCGCTGGGGACCACGGTGATCGGGGAGGGAACCAAGATTGATAACCTGGTGCAAATTGCGCACAACGTCAAGATCGGCCGCCATGCCATCATCGCGGCGCAAACTGGGATTTCCGGAAGCGCGGAGATTGGCGATTATGTGATGATGGGCGGACAGGTGGGCATTGGCGATCACGCTCGCATCGGCGAAGGGGCTATTATCGGAGGTCAGGCGGGAATTCTTCCCGGCAAAGCAGTGCCGAAGGGGAATACGATGTGGGGAACGCCGGCTCGCCCGCTGGCCGAGTTCAAGAAGATGTACGCTTACCTGAGCCACCTTCCGGAGCTTGTTCGAAAGGTCAAGGCGCTTGCGAGCAAGCGTCCGCCTGCGAAAGAATAAGAAATCCTGGCACTGGGCCCGGCAGGCTTCAGCTCTGGGGAAAGTGTTTGAAATTTGCCAGGGGGCAACTTTCTATTGGCATGTGCCGTACCCCTTGTGTTATATATCTTGCGTTGCGTCGTATGTTTTTGCCGGGCGTGATCTGGTTCTATCGATCTTTATAAACTTCGCTGGAAAAAACCAAATGATCGGGATGCCGGGCGAACATAGAGGTTCAATTCCCCATAAGCTGTGCAACCCAATAGTTTAGAGGGGCATCTGCTTTATATTGACGGTTGCACTTGTGGGTTCTTCGGGCCCGGCGGGGTTCACGATCTCTGATGCCGCTTGCGGCATCCAATGAGATGGGCAATGAAGTCCTGATCGGCTTTGGAGCCCGAGTAAAATATCTTGCCCAGTTTTCTGAAACATCGTTCCTGGCGCCATGCGACCACCTGGTTGCTGGCCGCGATGCAGGTGCATCTCCTGCTGGTGCTGGTGCTCCACCACCACGCTATCCCGGATATTTCGTTCGAATCCTCCGCCCTCGTTGGTCAGGCCCACCGGCACCCCCAGCCGCTTGAGGGGCAGCAGACTTATTGCACGGCCTGCCAGATTCTCCGGCACAGCGCTGTTCGCCCGGCCTTGGGGAGTCCGACGCCTGAATGCACGATGGCGGCGACTTTAATTGCCGTTTGCCGCATCAACAAGATTCTTTCCAATCAACCCATCGCTCGTACCGGCCGTTCTCCTCCGCGTGGTTAGCTTCCTTTCTTAAACTCATGTGCTCCAAGTGCGCGCTCGTTTTGGCGATTGCGCGCCCCACGCGGACTTTATTTTGAGGGACGGTTCTCAGTGAAATGGTTGATGCACAACGGTTTTCTATGCGTAGGCGATTAAGGGTCGCCACGCTTGCGGTTCTTCTGCTCTGCATGCTAAGCCGCGTCGCCGGTGTCGCCCACGCCCAGGCGGCGCCGCCCGCCCTGCGGATTGACCTTGATCAGGCGATCCATCTGGCTCTGACGCACAATCACGCTCTGAAAGCTTCGCAGATGCAAATTGCGGAAAGCCAGGCTGACGAAGTGACTGCCTCTTTGCGTCCGAATCCCGTGCTCACCTGGGATTCGCTCTTTGTTCCGTTTTTTTCTCCGAGCCAGCTCAATAGCAGCTACCTGAATAACATTACGGAGTTCGACGCCCTGTTCGCTTATACCATTGAAAGGGGACATAAGCGGCGCGCCCGGATTCAGGCGGCACGCGACCAGACGCAAGTGGTGCGCTCGCAGGTGCAGGATAACGAGCGATCCCTGACCTTCAACGTCGCCCAGCAGTTCATCACTGTCCTTCTCGCCAAATCCACTTTTGCCTTTGCCCGGCAAAATCTTGCGGCTTTCCAACAGACGTTGAATGTGAGCGAGGAACAGTACAAGAAGGGGGCGATCAGTGAAGGCGACCTCCTGAAAATCAAGCTCCAGATGTTGCAGTTCCAACAAGATGTTTCCTCGGCGGAGCTGGCCCACGCGCAGGCTTTGGTGGGCTTGCGGCAGTTGCTGGGCTATGACGCGGTTCCTTCCAATTACGATGTGATCGGCAACCTGACCTATACGCCCCTGCACGGGAACAAGGAAGATATGCAGGCCCTCGCCCTGAATTTGCGACCCGACTTGAAGACTGCCAAGGAAGCGGTTACGGCCGCTCAGAGCGACTACCGCCTGGCCAAGGCGAATGGCAAGCGCGACCTCACCACAAGCGCGGGATATACCCGGGTGGGAGGCGCCAACAACGCCAGCTTCATTTTCAATATTGAAATTCCTATCTTCGACCGCAACCAGGGAAACATCGCCCGCGCCCACGCGGCGATCACCCAGTCACAGGAGAGCGAAATTGCCGCCCAAGAGGCTGTGATGAGCGACGTTTCGACCGCTTATGACGCGGTCAATACCGGCCAGCAAATTGTTCAGCTTTACCGTTCAGGCTATTTGAAGGAAGCCAAGGATTCACTTGATATCAGCCAATACGCCTATCAGCGGGGCGCCGTGAGCTTGCTCGACTTTCTGGATGCTGAACGCAGCTACCGGAATACGCAACTCGCTTACCGCCAGACACTCGCAGCCTACATGCTGGCCACGGAACAATTGCGCGAGGCGGTTGGCACGAGGCAACTGCCATGAATGCGAAAATAAATCTTCCCACCGCCAAAGGGGCGCAACTCGTTGCCCTGGCGACGATGGTCTGTTCCCTTTTCATCCTTTCGAGCTGCGGGCACAGCGATGCCGGTCCCGGGGCCGCTCAGACCACCGCTTATGGTTCGGCCGAAGCCCCCAAGGCGGCCCTCTTAAAGGTTCCTCAAGAGCAAATGGGGCACGTGCAAGTCATTCCCGTCGCGCAGCAGGCCATCCCGGTGGTTCTGCGCCTGCCCGGTTCGGTAAGCTATAACGCTTTCCAGACAACCCCGGTGATTACCCAGGTCAGCGGCCCGGTCTTGCGGGTATTGGTGTATCCGGGGCAAATTGTCAAAGCCGGCCAGCCGATGCTTTACGTCAGCAGCCCGGACTTCGCCCAGTTGCGGTCAAACTTCCTCAAGACGAGCGATGCCTATGAACTTGCCCAGACTAATCTGCGCCGGGACCGGGACCTTTACACTCATCATGCCATCGCGCAGATGGACCTTCTGCAAGCCCAATCCACCCGCAACCAAGCCTTGGCTGACCGGCAAGCCGCTGAGCAGGCTCTGCGGGTGTTGGGCATTCGTGATCCCAGCCGCCTCGCCGGCGAGTCGGCGAGTGCGGAGATTCCAGTGCTGGCGCCCATCGCGGGAGAAGTGGTGGAACGTCTGGTTTCTTCCGGACAAGTCGTGCAAGCCGGAGCCACTCAGGTCTTTACCATCTCCAACATGGGCACGGTGTGGGTGCTGGTGAACGTCTATCAGCACGATCTTGCCCACATCAGCCTGGGCGATCCCGTGAGCGTTGAGACGGACGCTTACTCGAAGGTTTTTCACGGACGCATTTCTTATATTGCTCCAACGCTTGACCCCAGCACCCGGACCCTGACGGTGCGCATTGTTGCGGACAACCCGCGGGGGATGCTGAAGAAAGATATGTATGTGACGGCCGATGTCGAGGCGGGGAAGACCATGGCGCTGACGGTTCCCGATACGGCGGTGCTGAGGAACAACGTCAATGAACCTTTCGTTTACGTTCTGGTGGGCGCGAACGAGTTTGCCCAGCGGCTGGTGACGATTGGGCGGAGCGAAAATGGGCAGACCCAAATTCTAAGTGGACTCAAAGAAGGGGAGAAGGTGGTCGGGGAGGGTAGCCTGTTCTTGCAGTTCGCCAGGTCTCTCACTTCATGAGGGATGACCTCCATTCGGTGACGCACACTCTTTTGCCCCGGGACTGAACTTATTATGATCCATCGCATCGTTCATTTTGCCCTCAACCAGCGATTTTTCGTTCTCGTCCTGGTGGGTTTTCTGATTGTGGCGGGCGTCTTGTCATTGGAAAAGATGCCGGTGGACGCCTATCCCGACCTTTCGCCTCCGATCGTTGAGGTCATTACGCAATGGCCGGGTCACGCCGCTGAAGAAGTCGAGCGCCTGATTACCGTGCCCATTGAAATCCAGATGAACGGAACTCCCGAACTTGAAACGATGCGTTCGATCTCCCTTTACGGGCTCTCGGATGTCATCATGACCTTCCAGTTCAGCACGGACAAGTATTTTTGCCGGGAGGTGGCTTTCCGGCGCCTTTCCGGCATTGCCCTGCCAAGCGGCGTGACGCCTGGCCTTGCTCCGCTCTCCAGCCCCAGCGACCTGATTTATCGCTATGTGCTCGAGAGTCCTGACCGCTCGCCCATGGAATTGAAGACCATTCAGGACTGGATTCTTAACCATGCCTACCGGGCGGTTCGGGGCGTTGCGGATGACTCGGGCTTCGGCGGAACGACCATGCAATATCAGGTGCTGCTTGATCCCGCCCAGCTTTACAGCTACCACGTGACGGTCCCTCAGGTGCTACAAGCCCTGAGCGCCAACAACGCCAACACGGGCGGTGGCTTCTATTCACAGGGCGGGCAGTTCTATTACGTCCGGGGCATTGGATTGCTGCGGGATACCCAGGACATCGGCAATGTCGTTGTGACCAGCCATAAGGGCGCGCCGGTCTATATCCGCAATATCAGCAAGGTGGTGATTGGTAACGCTCCGCGCCTGGGTGAATTTGGATTCATGAACAAAGACGACGCCGTTGAGGGCGTGATCATGATGCGCACCGGCGAGCAGACTCAATATGTCCTACAGCGCGTCGAGAAAGAAACCCAGTACCTGAACACCCAGGTCTTGCCCAAAGACGTCAAAATCCACCCCTTCTATGACCGCAGCGGCTTGGTGGAACTGACGACCTCGACGGTGGAGGGCAACCTGCTCCGGGGCATGGTTCTGGTCCTCATCGTGCTGGTCTTTTTCCTCGTGAGCATTCGCGCCGCCATCATCACGGCGCTGACCATTCCGCTTTGTCTGTTGTTCTCATTTATCTTCCTGCATCTGCACGGAGTCTCCGCCAATTTGCTCTCCATCGGAGCGATCGACTTCGGCATCCTTATCGACGGCACGGTTGTCATGATGGAGAACATCTACCGCGAGCTCGGGCTCCGTGCCGGACAGCAGTACGACTTGAAAGAGGCGATTCTTGCCGGCGCCCGCGATGTGGACCGCCCGGTTTTCTATTCCGTCGCGGTCATCATCGCAGGGTATCTGCCTATCTATGCCCTTGGCGGGCCTTCTGGCCGGCTCTTTCACCCCATGGCCGATACGATGTCGTTTGCGCTGGTTGGCGCCCTGATTCTTTCTCTCACACTGGTGCCGGTCCTGATTTCCTACTGGTTTAAAGCGGGCGTGAAGGAAAAGGTGAACCGGCCTTTCGAGTGGGTTAAGCGCCTGTACGGCCGGCAGCTCGATTGGTGCCTCGACCATCGGGCGATAACCTTGGGCATTGCGCTGGCGATCTTCGCCCCAGTGTTGCTGCTGGTGCCGATGATCGGCGGCGAGTTCATGCCCCACCTTGACGAAGGCGCTCTCTGGGTTCGCGCGACCATGCCTTACACGATTTCCTGGCAGGAAGCTGCCAAGATCGCTCCCCAAGTCCGCAAGATTCTTATGTCCTACCCCCAGGTGACCGAGGTCGGGTCGGAACTGGGGCGGCCGGACGACGGAACGGATTCTACGGGGTTTTTCAACTGCGAGTTTTACGTGGGCCTCAAACCTTACAGCGACAAGGTTTGGAAGACGGGCCCGATTCGAAACAAGCAGGATCTCATCAAATCCATCAACGGCAAGCTCACCCCCTTCCCCGGCATTATCTTCAATTACACTCAGCCGGCCGAAGACGCCGTTGACGAAGCCTTGACGGGACTCAAGAGCGCCCTCGCCGTCAAAGTGTACGGTCCGGATCTGCAGGTCCTTCAGGATGCCGCTCTGAAAATCAAGACGAAGCTTTCCGAAGTTCATGGTTTTACGGACTTGGTGGTGGTGCGGGAATTAGGCCAGCCCAGCCTTCTTATCAAAATCGATCGTGAAAAGATCGCGCGCTACGGCATCAATGTTTCCGATGCCGGCGCCGTGATCGAGTCGGCGATCGGCGGGGCGCCGGCCACGCAGGTGATCCAGGGGGAGCAGTTGTTCGATCTGATCGTCCGCATGAAACCGCAGTTCCGTTCGGACCCGCAGGCGATCGGGGACCTCCTCGTCGGCACGCCCGATGGCCAGCAAATCCCCCTCAAAGACCTGGCCGATATCCAGGTTGGAAACGGAGCGGCCTTCATCTACCGACAGAATAACTCGCGTTATATCGGCATTCAGTACAGCATCGAGGGCCGTGACCTGGCGAGCGCGGTCAAGGAAGGCCAGCGCGCCATTGCGCCGATTGTGCGTTCACTGCCGCAGGGGTATCGCGTGACCTGGGGCGGCGAATACAGCGAGTATGTTGCGGCAAGAAAACAGCTCGACGTGATCGGCCCGCTCACCGTGCTGCTCATTTTCTTGATTCTCTTCGGCCTTTACGGCAATTTCAAGTTTCCTTTCTGCATTGCGGTCGGCGTTGTCTTGACGGAGCCGGTCGGAGCCTTGTTAGCCCTGAAGCTCAGCGACACGCCGCTCAGCGTTTCCTCGGTCCTCGGCTTGCTGGTCCTTATGGGCGTGGCGACGGAGATGGCGGTGGTGCTCTATTCCTACATCAATAAACTGCGTCTGGAAGGGAAGGGAGTCCGCGAGGCGACCTATGAGGCCGCCTTGCTTCGCTTGCGTCCCATCATGATGACGGCGCTGGTTGCGTGCCTCGGCTTGCTGCCCGCGGCCCTCTCGCACGGCATCGGGTCGGATACGCAGCGGCCGTTCGCCATTGTGATCGTGGGCGGGCTGATTTCCCCTCTCCTCCTGGGCTTTTTCGTGAATCCGGTCCTCTACACCCTCGTCGCGCGCGATGGGGACGTTTTGCAGGTCTAGAATCGTGAACCATCTGCTTGCAGGCAAATCTTCGGCTTTCCGCGGGCGCAGTGCTGCATCTCTGGTAAGGACAGATCAAGCTGGGCATCTGATCTTTTTTCGGGCGCTGAAGAGCGAGTTGTCCCTCCGGCCCCTGTTTCATCAACTCGAACCCCGCGTCAAGGCGCATATCCTGGTGGCGTTCCTGGGCTACGCACTGTGGGTGACGCTGAAACATCTGCTGCGGCGCAAAAACTCGAACCTTTCGCCCGCTCAAGCTCTGGCGCTGCTCTCCACCCTGCAGAGCGCCGATATCGTTCTGCCCACCACCGATGGCCGGGAGCTTCGCCTGCGCCGCCTCACCGAACCCAGCCCGGAGCAGGAACAACTCTTGCATCAACTCGGAATCACCCTCCCCGAACACTTCAATCTGAACCTCGAACGTAGTGAAAACTCGGCTATCGCCTGAACTGATTCCAAAACACTTAGCCCCCATCGAACCCCTTCCGTGACGAACTTGGGTTAGCCCCGGCGTGAGCCGTGGGTGGATGAGCGATCCCCTCACCCCGGCCCTCCCCGCGGGAGAGGGGGGACCGCGAAGCGGTGGGTGAGGGGCATTCGTTCCCAGGGCTTACGCCTAAAATCCTCCGCCCCAGAAGGGGCTTTTGAATCGGAGCTGGTAGTTGGGTGGCGCAGACTTCGTGCTGTTTGAAGTCTGCGGCTTTTCCTCAGCAAAAAACTCCCGTAGGGGCAATTCAGGAATTGCTCAACCCTGTCATTCCGAGCCCGTTCGCACTTCCGCGCGCGAGCGGCCCTGAGCTCCTCGCCTGTCATTCCGAGCGCAGCGAGGAATCTGCTTTTCCGCGATTCGTGAATCGCCCCGACAATCCCTTCGTTTCGCAGGCCCAACATGCGCCGACCGCGCACATCGCACCGTCTTATGGCGTCCTCATTCTTGCATTCGATCTGCGCGAGGTGTATACAGGGGTGGCCTCTATTTTGTGATGATTGGTGACCGCAGATATCGCAAAAGGTGTGATGCGACACCGACGGCAATGCAATGGCCTGTCGGGTAACGCAGACTTTGAAGTCTGTGGCTTTTCCAATGGATTCAGCAAAAAAACCGCAGAGTTTCCAAAAACCGGAGACTCTACGCTAACTGCTGTTCAAAGAAAAGAGCGGCGAACAATCCGCCGCGCAGATCACGGCGTTTGAGGACACCTGGCAGTGGGGCCTTGAATCGGAGCCAGTTTACAAAGAAATCGTGACGAGTGGCCCGCGCAAAATCCCTGACTTGGTGGGGGTTGCCCTGCACTCGTGTACACGCCCCTTCGGACTCAACCATGGTTCTGTGAGGACAATATGCACCGACCCGAACTTCTTCGATACCATCCAAACCGATTCAGGGCCTCTCGGGACTACTTCCAGGCACTTTTCAATCGCTATCGGAACTGTGCGCCGCCCTACGGAGTGGTGTGTACGAGTCAGTTTCAGGATCTGAATGAGACGTTTGTGCGGCACTTTTGGAACGTGCGTCTATCGGACGTTCCCCTCCCCGAACGACCGAGGAACACGAAGAGGCTTGGTGAGGAACTCAGCATGTTCTGCCACGTCGCCAGCTTTTTCCACGGCGGAAGGAACATCTTCCATTTCTCCCCGCGTCTGACTGATCTATTGAAGCTGACGGACGTGACCGACGTTCTATGGGACTCCATAAGGCTGCCGTACAACCGGTTCTACATTTGGTTCGGTCCCCAGGAGGGATGGTGGTTCCGTGATCCGGCACATCTCGCGTACGGGGCCTACGTCACTGAAATACCTCAAGACGGTGAAAGGGCGCTGGACCTGATGGTGACCACGTTTCCCCCCAACGCTCCCAGCCCGGATGAGTGGAACTACGTGGTCAACGATGATCCTTACTACTATTTTTCGTTCGACACAAGCAGTGCGGAACCCACGGTAGGCGAAACATTCCAGAAAACTCTCGCGACGAGCGACAATTTCAATAAGGAGTGGCCTCGGGCGGAAATCCCATCAAGGGCCGAGGAGCTCGCAGCCAAACACGGAAAACGCCTGAAGAGCCTGCCCCGCGAGCAGACCGCCCAAGGGCAGGCGGTGCGGGAAAACCTACAGGGGCTTCCTGTTTTCGGTGACGTCCTGAGGCTCATTGTCAACTGTCTGTGCTATCTTTCCTCCCCAAGCCGCGAGGTCGCGGCGAGGTATCCGGACTCGGAACTCACTAAGGTCATCGTGGCAGGAAGCACTCCGCTCGATCGCGCCCGTGCCCGAAACCGCGCCGTACGCGAGGGCTACACACTCGTGAACTTCTGCGGGGATTCCCTGGAGCGCGAGGCTGATTCCGGCGTCACGGGACGAGAGCTGTCCGCCCATTGGAGAAGGGGGCACTGGCGGAATCAGGCTGTCGGGTCAGGGCGGTCTGGGCATAAGCTGATGTGGATTCGACCGACCCTGGTAAGAAAAGACAAAGCGGAGGACGGGGTTGTGGGCCACGTCTACGACGTGGAAGAGACAACCTGAGTCTGACCGGTAGCCGAGCTTTTGGATGGGGAGAAAATCTAATTCCCTGCGTACCGGGTTGAAACGTTCGCGACGGCCGAGCGCAAAAGTAAGCACGAACACGAAGAACTTTTCTGAACTGCCTAGATGGTCGGAGAAAGGACCGACCGCCGGGAGGTGAGCGGAAGACATGTTTGAGTCCGAAGGTGAACGGATTGACTGGCTGATCGAGCAGGTCGAGGGCCGTGGGTCAAACACAACCGTGCCACCCCTTGATCCCCAAGATATCGAGGTGTTTCACATCACGGCATCTTGGCTGGCTAGATGCACGTCGCTGACGAAGGGCCTTTTGGTTCTTGTTAGAGACCGTCTTTATGAGCCGGCGGGGGTGGTGCACCGTTCTAGTTGGGAGCTTTGGATCGACTGGAAGTATCTGCTTAGGGTCGGTAACCGTCGCCTAAATGCTGCAAAAGTGCTTCTCAGTGCTCAGATCGGAACATTGGAATTCACGGACTTTCACCATGACGCTTTTGACAGTGGATACTTAGAGAGGCTGCACCAGAATCTCCTCGACTTCGAGTCGCGGCACCCCGAAGCGTCCGCCGAGGTCAGGCAGCAGCGGCGTAAGAGGTATTTTCATTGGTCAGGCCTCACTTACTCGAGGATGGAGCGCGAGCTTGCGGGAGAGCCCGGCATCTATGGCGCTCTCTCGTGGGAGGTTCACGGGACGGTGAGCCCGATGCGCGACGTCCAGTTGGACGTGAGCGACAACGCCGCTTTTTTTCGATTCGGCCAAACGGAGGAAACCTACCGGCCCGACTTCCTGCTCTTCTCGGTCGGCGGCGTGTTGTTCCATGTCTACAACGATTTCGCCGACATGTGGGGACTGCAGCCGATTGAATTCCGCAAAAGCCGGTAGCCATGCTCTTTATGCTGTGGGTTCGTTAAGCGGGTAAGCGCGGATCTTTAGATCCGCGCTTTTTATTATACTCGCGCCCGCAAATCGCACGGCAACCGCACACGGGCCACGCCTGCCGGCATCATACGATCTCTGCGAAACCTGCACGAAGAAATAGCGATCGGAAAAGACCAAACGGCGCAGCCTCGACATGAGCGGAAGTTGCCGCACGTCAAGGCGCGACGCAATCGCAAAAATCCATCGCCGGCAGGTAGCCACACTCAGTGTTTTTCTGAGTGTGGGTTCTTCAAACGGGAACGGGGAAGGATCTGATCGCCCGCGCAATCCACAACCGGAGCGTGCGCAAGGACCGGCCCCTGGTCAGAGTGGATTGCAGCGCCATCTCAGCAGGACTGGTTGAGAGCGAATTATTCGGCCACATGAAGGGAGCCTTCACGGGTGCGTTTGAGCGCCGCGCAGGGCGCTTCGAACTCGCCGATGGCGGCACGATCTTCCTCGATGAGATTGGAGAATTACCGCTGGAAATCCAAGTGAAGCTCTTGCGGGTGTTGCAAGAAAGAGAGTTCGAGCCGGTCGGCAGCAGCCGTTCCCATAGGGTTGATGTCAGGGTCATCGCTGCCACGAACCGCAATCTGCAAGAGGCGGTGAACGCGGGCCGGTTCCGTTCGGATTTGTTTTACCGCCTGAATGTTTTTCCCTTGAGGGTGCCACCTTTGAGGGACCGCCGCTCCGACATTCCTCAACTTGTGAATTTCTATCTCTCCCGGTTTTCGAAACAATTCGGCAAGAAAGTGGACACTGTCTCCCGGAAGACGATGGATAGGTTAATGAACTACCCGTGGCCAGGGAATGTCCGGGAGTTGCAGAACGTCATGGAGCGAGCCGTAATCTTGTCTCCTGGGTCGAACCTTCTCCTGAACCGAGACCTTGTGCCAGGGCCCTCCCGTGGGGGAGGCACGCCTGAACTTGGAATGTCTGGTCAAGAACCGTCGCCGGCAAGCCCTGAGGCTCCACCCTGGAGGAGGTAGAGCGGAGCCACATCCTTGCCGCCCTACAATAAACCGGAGGAGTGGTTGAGGGGCCGAAGGGGGCCGCGCGAATTCTGAATCTTCACCCCAACACCCTACGCCATCGGATGCAGAAACTTGGGATCAAGCGTCCCGCCCACCGCCAGCGGTAGTTCCCCCACCACAAACCGTAGGACACCAACCCACTCTTTGAAAAGTTGTGGAGAACTCTCTGCCGACATGTTCTCTTCAAGGGTCCAGAGGATTTCAATTGCCCGGCCGGTATGGACTGAGTGCAAATGCAAACTATTGATTCAATTAGCAAAACTGACCAAGATTCTTGCTAAAGCGAAGTTTACAAGATTGATCCTCGAAATCCCCCGGTGAAATCACAATCGGAGCTATCGATTGGTATCGAACCTGCATACCTCAGCCATGGGGATTCAGGGCTTTCAAAACGCTAAGATGTTGTCAATAAATAAGTGTGTCAACTTGGGCTTCGCCGGGGAAGGAT
>DATKQU010000031.1:0-3836 GCA_035532595.1 Terriglobia bacterium
TCGGAGCCAATCTTCAAGAGACGATGAGGAGTGGTCTCCGGCATGCAAGCAGTATCACCGGGCGATTCGCTCAAAATGTCTTTGGGCGAGGGGGAGGTTTCTGACGCGCGAAGGAGACCGAGTGCATTTTCGGATAGCAGACGTTTTTCTGCCTGGCCGGGAAGAGTTGGGCCTTGCCGCCTCTCCCGAAAAGGAAGAGGAACTGGAAGGCACTGTGGTTGGTTTTTCTGACTCGGGTTCTGAACTTCGTGTCTTCGCGGTGGTCAAAGTTGTCCGAACTCAAAACGTCGTTGTTCCGACGGCGAAGTTGCGGATCGTCGGCTCAAGCGGGTCCGATAAAGGTTAGGTAAAGGGGATCCCACCTAATCCGGGCGCAAACTGAATATCGCAGGCCGGCCGAAGCTCGTTTCGGCACGGAATTGAAAAGAGGAGATGACCATGGCCGTCAATGTCACCTATCCCGGTGTCTATATTGAGGAAATTCCCAGCGGCGTGCACACGATTGCGGGCGTAGCGACCTCGATTGCCGCCTTTGCGGGATGGGCTCCGCAGGGACCAACCGATTCAGCCCGACTTGTGCTGAGCTGGGCTGACTATTACCGCCAATTCGGGGGCTTGGATGCCCGCAGCATGCTTGGCTATGCGGTAGCGCAATTCTTTACGAATGGCGGCACGCAGGCTTACATCATCCGGCTCGTGGACACCGCCAGCGCCGCTGCGGCCACCACCAGCCTGACCCTCACCCCGGCGAGCAGCAACCTGGCGATCACCGCCCAGAATCAGGGCCAGTGGGCCACAGACTACGGCATCCTGATCAAGAACCAATCGGGGGGCACGAACCGCTTCCGTTTGCAAGTTGCCTATGCGCCAACGGGAAGCACTCCCGTTGTGGTCGAGTCTTTTGAGAACCTTTCGATCACCACCCCCGACCCGCAAGGGCGCTACGTGCTGGATGTTCTCAACGCGCAATCCAGCTTTGTGCAGGTGGCCATCACGGGGACTCCCATGGCCCCGCCCGCGGACGTCACCACGCCGCAGATGCTCACGGGAGGCCAGGACGGAACGGTGCTGGCGCCCAGTACAAGTTCGGGGACGCCCGGCGCGTTCGAGAGTGCGTTGATTCCCACCACCCCGACCACGGGAATTTACTTTCTTGACCATGTGGATCTTTTCAATCTCCTCTGCGTCCCTGGCGAAATCGTTACGACCACGCTCTCCAAGCTCGAACAATATTGTAAAGGGCGCCGCGCGTTTCTCATTGCCGACTCCGATCCGGGCATCACGGACTATACCAAGTTGACTGGCGGGCCTCCGTTTACAGGCACGAACGCGGCTTTTTACTTTCCCTGGATTAACGCGCCCGACCCGCTCAAACAGGGCGGCACCGGACCTTTCCCGCCCTGCGGTTTTGCCGCGGGGATTTACGCCCGAACCGACGGCAGCAGGGGTGTCTGGAAGGCTCCAGCGGGAACCGAGGCCACTTTGACCGGGGTGATCGGACCTGGCGTTCCTTTAAACGATGCCGAAAACGGCGTTCTGAATCCCGTGGCCGTGAACTGCATCCGCAACTTCCCTGTTTACGGCACGATTGTTTGGGGCGCCCGCACCACGCAGGGCAACGACGAGATTGGCTCGGAATGGAAGTACATTCCCGTCCGCCGCACCGCCCTCTATATTGAAGAGAGTTTGTACCGGGGCACCAAGTGGGCCGTCTTTGAGCCCAATGATGAGCCGCTCTGGTCGCAA
The DNA here is from genome assembly GCA_035532595.1 of Terriglobia bacterium. Taxonomy (GTDB): domain Bacteria; phylum Acidobacteriota; class Terriglobia; order UBA7540; family UBA7540; genus JAMCXS01. The sequence goes on from DATKQU010000031.1 coordinate 1,747, forward strand.
CTGCGGCTGAACGTGGGCGCCTTCATGCACGACCTGTTCCGCAAGGGCGCTTTCCAGGGGCAGAGTCCCAAGGACGCCTATTTCGTCAAGTGCGACAACGAAACCACCACCCAGAACGATATCAATCTCGGCATCGTCAACATCGTGGTGGGATTCGCACCCCTCAAACCCGCTGAGTTCGTGGTCATCCAGATCCAGCAGATGGCCGGACAAATCGCAACGTAAGGAGAACAAGCATGGCTGAATTCACCGTCAACGCACAGCGCTTTGATCCCTACAAGAACTTCAAGTTTCGAGTGAAGTGGGACGGTCAATACGTGGCTGGCGTCAGCAAGGTTACCGGCCTCAAGCGCACCACCGAGGTGGTCAAGCATCGCGAAGGCGGCGACCCTTCGAGCAGCCGCAAATCGCCGGGGCGCACCGAATACGATGCCATCACGCTCGAGCGCGGCGTCACGCACGACCCGGCCTTCGAGGCCTGGGCCGGCAAAGTATGGAACCTGGGCGCTGGCCTCGGGTCGGAAGTGTCCCTCAAGGACTTTCGCAAAGACATCATCATCGAGGTCTATAACGAGGCAGGGCAGAAGGCGCTGGCGTATAACGTTCACCGCTGCTGGGTTTCCGAGTTTCAGGCCCTCCCGGATTTCGACGCCAACGCCAATGCAGTGGCCATCCAGCACATCAAGCTGGAAAACGAGGGATGGGAGCGTGATCTTTCCGTGACGGAGCCCGCAGAGCCCTCTTTTAGCGTCCCGGCAGGATAGAGACGATGCGCGCGCTGTCAGCCCCGGAGCTTTTGGGAATTTGGGAGCGGGGCCTCACCCAAGCGCCGGTCGAGCGGGCGTTGGAGCTCCTGGCGGCGGTGTACCCCGAAACATCCAAAGACTCTTTGGCGGTCCTCAGCGTCGGCCAGCGCGACGCCAGGCTGTTGCGGCTGCGCGAATTGCTTTTTGGCTCCCGCATGGCCGGGTTCGTCGGATGTCCTCGTTGTGGCGGACGCCTTGAACTGGCCCTCGAGGTAGCCGATCTGCTCGCCGGCTCTGCCAACGAACCGGAAGCAGAGTTTTCCCTGACTGCCGGTGAGTATGAGTTGCGTGTTCGGCTTCCCAACAGCCATGACGTAGCGGCAGCAGCGAGCCAGGGAGACTTAACCGCTACCCGGCGAACGCTGCTCAACCGCTGCTTGCTTTCCGCAAGTTGCGGCGGAGAATCCACTACCGGCGAACACTTGCCCCAGGAAGTTGTCGAGGCGGCGGGTGAGCGAATGGCCCAGGCGGACCCACTCGCGGACATTCAAGTGGCTGTTGCTTGTCCACTCTGCGAGAACCGCTGGCGGATGGCTTTTGACATCATTTCTTTCTTGTGGAGCGAAATTGAGGTTTGGGCTTGCCGGATCCTGCGTGACGTCCATGCCTTGGCCTTGGCCTACGGCTGGTGCGAGCGGGACATCCTGGCACTCAGTCCTGTCCGCCGGCAATTTTATTTGGAGATGGTAGAGGCGTGAGCGATTTCCTGAAAAATCTCGCACTTCGAAGCCTTGGGTCGGCGAAGGTCGTGCGGCCTCGGCTCCCGGCTCTGTTCGAGCAGGCCCAGCCGGCCGCCGGCGCACTTTTTGCCCCAGGGGCTGCCATGTCCGAAAAGGGCCGGGAACAATTGAAAGAAATCCTTGCGGAGCGTGATTCTGAAGCAGCATCGGCGAGCGGCCGCGCTTCCCATCTGAGCACGGCAGAACTGATTCCCGCTAAGCGACGTGGGGATGAGTCGAGCGCCCAGGAACATCCCATAACAGCGCCGCTTGAACCGGCTGCACTCCTCCCGATGGCCAGGTTGCAGATTCCCGCATCTGCGCCGAGTTCCTCTTCGGTTCCCGGGTCTTCCGGTACCCATTCACCTTCACCATTACTCGAGCCCCAATCGGATGAGGCGGAGCGGTTTGCTATTCGGTTGAGCCGGGCAGGGAAGGACGCTGCCGGGAGCAAGCCTCACTTGCAGGACTCCGACCCTGCGTCCGGGGGTCTGGCGGAGCCTCGCTTGCAGCCGCCGGAGAAGAAACCGCGCTTGCCGTTCTCTCCAGCGCAGATCAAGCCGCA
>DATKQU010000032.1:0-9885 GCA_035532595.1 Terriglobia bacterium
TGTCCCGGAATAACGAACAATGACTCTGCCCCTTTTCCCGACCTCGTTCTGGCATGTTTCTATGATGCGCTTAACCTCCGGGAGGGATTCAAAAGGGCGCTTTTCACGGACGGGGACGTTGCGGATTAGCTGCGGGAACGGTTTCAGCCCGGCGACCAACTCCCTGAAAGACACTCCGGTTTCCGCGACCAGGCGCAGAACCTGAAGGAGAGTTAAGATGCCGTCCCCGGCCAGAGAGAGATCGGCAAAAATGATGTGGCCGGAAGGTTCTCCTCCGAGGCTGTAGCCCGACCGCAATATTTCTTCGAGCACATACTTGTCGCCCACCGCGGTCCGCGCGAGACCGATACCGAAGCCTTCGAGCGCGATCTCCAAGCCCAGGTTGGTCATCAAGGTGCCCACGACCGTGCGGCCCTTGAGCTTGTGGTTCCTCTCCAAGAATGGGGCCACGGCATACAGAACGTGGTCGCCGCCGGCGATTTGGCCTGCTGAAGTGGCAAAGATGGCACGGTCGGCATCGCCGTCAAAGGCGACTCCCAAGTGCGCCTCGCAAGACCGGGTTTCTTCCGCCATGCGCTCAGGAAAAAGCGCGCCACACTGATGGTTAATATTGCGGCCATTCGGGGAAGCGTTAAAGATGCGAGCTTCGATTCCCAGGTTCTTCAAAAAGGCAGGAACTACTCGCGACGCCGCCCCGTGGGCGCAATCGACCACCAGAGGCTTTTTCGGCAGCGCGACACCTTCCGGCAGGATCCCTTGCAGGTACCGCAGGTATTGCTCGAGGAGTGCCGGGTCAGCGATGAGGGGCTCGCCGGATAACGATTCCTTCCGGGACCGCTGTCGTTCGAGCGCGAGTTCGATTGCGACTTCCTGGGTTTCGGAGAGTTTCAGCCCTGAGCTGGCAAAGACCTTGATTCCGTTATCACGGTAGGGATTGTGCGATGCCGAAACCATGATCCCGGCCGCACAACCATGCTGACGAGTGAGGAAAGCGACGCCCGGTGTGGTGATGACCCCTGCGTAAAGGACCTCACTTCCGGTGGATTGGAGTCCTCCTGCCAGCACCCGTGAAATTTTGGAGCTGGATTCCCGCGTGTCTTCGCCAAGAACAACGCGCGGCCGGGCCGCTCCATCAACTTCTTCGCGGAGCAGGGTTCCCAGCGCCTTTCCAAATTTCCAGACGGTATCCGGGTCGAGCGGGTAGTGGCCTGCCACACCTCGCATGCCGTCGGTCCCAAAAAGTTTAGGGGTGCGCATCACAAATATGACATTGTAACGGCGGATGCATTTCTGCTCAAGTCTGAAAGGGTTTCAGCCCTTCCGGTGAGAGCCTGGCTGAGAAAGGTCTGAATGCTCTCAAAACCGTCAGATGGCGCAGATTGCAGGCCTGCCGCGTGGCCGCCTTTCATTGACAGGAAAGATCGATTTTAGTAGGCTGAAAGTTATCGGCAGCGAAAATATGGAGGTAGTTTTTATGTCGAAGATCAGGAAGTCTATTAGCTTTGGATCCATGGCAACCGTGCTGTTGGCGGGATGCGTTCTGCTGAGCGGAGGGATGGGTTGGTCGGCCCAGCAGACGACAGACCAGATGGTCTTGGCGCAGCAGGCGGCCCAGGGAAAGGCAAAGAAGGCAAAGGCTGAGGGGGCCCTCACGGAAAAAGAACTTATCAAGCTTGTTAAACATAACAAGAAGCATTTGAACACCGCGGAGCCGGAGATTGAAGCCCGCGGGCTTGGCTTTGAAATATCTCCCGAAGTTGAGACGCAGTTGCAGAAGGCCGGCGCCGACGAAGCCTTCATTGCTAACCTCAAGGGCTATACTCCTTCGGCGAGAGTCGAAAAGGCCAAGTCAACGGGTCCCCAAGTTTCGCAGGCAGAGGCGAATGCTTACAATCAGCTTAAAGCTGAAACGGACCCTGACAAGAGAATTCAAGAGGCCAATACGTTTGCCCTGAATTTCCCCAATAGTACCCTCCTGTCGTACGTCTACGCCATCCAAGCCGTTGCCTACCAGGAGAAAAATGATCCTCCAGACGTGATTGCAGCCGGTGAAAAAAGTCTTGAGCTCAACCCGGACAATGTGATGGCGCTGCTGCTGCTCTCCTCCACCTTGCCGCAACCCCAGTTGCTGAACGTCAGCGATGCTGAAAAAGTAAAGAGACTGAATACAGCGGAGAATTATGCCACGAAGGCGCTGCAGCAAATCGACAAGATCGGCAAGCAGCCTAACGAAACGGATGCGGCTTTTCAGCAGAGGAAAGACCAGATGGCGAGCGGAGTGTATTCTTCGCTGGGAATGGTGCATTTGGAACGGTCCCGGATGGCCATCCAGGCGCCCGACCAAGCTGAACTGGGAAAGGCCGAGCAGAGCTACAAGACGGCAATTGAGAAATCCAAGGGTTCCGAGAATGCCGTCGACTATTACCGGTTGGGAGAAGTTTATTCCATGGAAGACAAATTGGACGAGGCGATCTCGGCCTTTTCCAATGCCAAGCGGCTGGCCCCTGGATCAGTTATCGAGCAGTATGCTGACCGGGACATAAAAAATTTGAAGGAGAAGAAGTCTCAAGCAAAAACTCCCAAGTCTTGAGGGGGCGCAATCTCACGCAAGTAGCGCAGGAGGCACAATTCCAAATCTGCCTTTCAGATTGCGGATTCCCCGGGAGCACCCATCACGGATCGTAACTTCCATGGCTACATTGCCTTAGTATGGCCAGGCCTTCCTTCGACAAACTAGAAGCACGCATCGGATATAAGTTTCGGAACCCGGACTTGCTCATGGAGGCGCTCACGCATTCCTCCTATGTGAAAGAGGTTGCGGGCAACGACCGTGACAACGAGCTTTTGGAGTTTCTTGGGGATGCCGTCTTGAACTTTGCCGTTACCGTTCGCCTGATTGAAACCTTCCCCGAGTTCGATGAGGGCGAATTGTCGCGGGCGCGGTCAAGCTTAGTCGCGGCGAGTTTTCTAGCGCCCGCGGCGGCGCACCTGCAGCTTGGCGACTCTCTGCGTCTGGGGCCGGCCGAGGAAAAGACCGGTGGAAGGTCGAAATCCGGAATCCTTGCGGACGCTCTTGAAGCTCTTTTGGCTGCGGTGTTCCGCGACGGAGGGCTGGAAGCTGCCCAGCGCTTCGTTGACCGTGTCATTTTGCCGGCCAACCTTCCGGATTGCGTTAATGACTCTTTCTTGCAAAATTACAAGGGAATCTTGCAGGAACACCTCCAGTCCGGTCACCAGCCGGCGGCCCAATACCGGGTGGTTGAAGAGGCCGGGTTAGAGCATCAAAAGACCTTCACGGTGGAAGTTAAGGCCGGAGATTCGATCATCGCTCAAGGGCGTGGGGGCAGTAAGAAGGCGGCAGAACAGCAGGCTGCACGGCTTGCTTTGGAGCACCTGGGAATGAAAGTGGAGGCTGATGGCTGATCCTTTCCGCAAATCGTCGTTTCGGGACACGTTTGAGTCTTTGGTTGTCACGGTTATCCTGGCGATCTTTGGCACGACGTTTGTTGTCCAGGCGTTCAAAATACCGACCGGGTCAATGGAAAATACGCTGCTCATCGGGGACCACCTGCTGGTCAACAAGTTTGCGTTTGCTGATCCGCAGGGCCCCTTGGCGCGGTTTCTGCCCTACCGAAAAATCCATCGGGACGACGTTGTAGTGTTCAAGTTTCCGGGCGATGCCGATGATGCGCAGGAGCCGGGAGAACACTTCGTCAAGCGGGTCATCGGGCTGCCAGGGGATCAAATCCGCGTCGTGAACCGGAAGGTGTTTGTTAACGGTGAAGCCGTCTCCGAACCTTTTGTGCGGAACGCTTATCCGGATGAAGTTCGTTCTGGGGACGACTTCCCGCCCGTCACCTCGGGCGAGATGCAGGGCGCCACGTCGACGTGGCGTGCCGAGTTTCCAAATTACCTGCAGAACGGCCAGATCGTGGTCCCCGCCAATGAATATTTTGTCATGGGGGACAATCGCGAGGAGAGTTGGGACAGCCGCTTCTGGGGGTTTGTGCCGCGAAAGCTTATTTCCGGGCGTCCGCTCCTCATCTATTGGTCTTTCGAGACTCCACACGGGCAATACGAGCAAAATACGCTGGGTGACCGACTGAAGCAGATGGCGGGAATGATGGTCCACTTCTTCAGCAGAACGCGCTGGAGCCGGACTTTCAAGCTGATACATTGATGAGTCCACGCAAGCGTCGATATTTTCGCAACGTCGCTGCCGCGCTGGTTCTCCTGCTGGTAACGGCATGGGTGGTGCCGTCTTTTTTTAACGCTGACCGCTACCGCCCTCGCCTGGAAGCAGGACTTGAGAACGCGCTCCACCGCAAAGTCACCTTCGGGCATATCACCCTTCACCTTTTTCCTCATCCGGGATTTTCGATCGATAGCGTCGTGGTGGCGGAAGTCCCGGAGTTTGGTCTGGAGCCTTTTGCCAGAGTACAGCGCATCGATTGTGAACTCATGTGGCGAAGCTTATGGCATTCGGGGCTGGATTTCAGCAGCCTGCAGCTTCATCACCCCAGCATTAATCTTGTCCGGAACAGCGCTGGTGCATGGAACATCGAAAATCTGCTTTTAAATAGCGGCATTGGCGCCTCCGGCCGCGCCCGAACGTCAGCCCCGGCGCATCCGCGGGGGCTGAGAATCGAGGCCGACGACGCTCGCTTCAATTTCAAACTGCGCCAGGATAAGAAGCCGTTTGCGATTGTCAACTCGCGCGCGGAGATGGACTTTGATTTTGCCTCGCAGCGCGTTAGTTTCAGGCTGAAGGGCGACCCGGTACGCACGGATCTGGAATTGCCCACCCCCGGGCCTGTGGAACTGACCGGGACTTGGGTCCCTGCCCGCGCGGCGGGCAGCTCCCTGGATGCGACTCTGCGAGGGCAGGGCGCATTACTCTACGACTGGATCCCACTCCTCACCGGCCGCAATCCGGGAATCTATGGCGTGTTGGACACCACCATCCATTTGAGCGGAACGCTTCGCAAGATTGTGTTTTCCGGTGATGCTCGCCTCAGCCAGCTTCACCGCTGGGAGCAGTTGCCGCCCGCGAATGACTTGCCATGCCATCTTCGTTTTCAAGGGTTTTTCGACCGGGACCAGAGCGAATTGGGCATTGGCAAGTTTAATCTGGCGTTTGCGGATTCCGAAGCCAGCCTGCAGGGTTCCATTAAGAAGCTGACGTCGAGGCCGGATTTTGATTTGGCGGTGGCCTTTAAAGGATCGCGGGTGCAGGATATGCTAAACGTCGGCAGCCGCGTGCTCGGAAAGCCTCTCCGTTGGAACCTTACCGGGAATGTGGACGGGAAGCTTGCGATGCAGGGACCCTGGGCTGAACGCCGCTACGAGGGTGCGCTGACAGCACGTGAGGTGCGCTTGCAAACGTCTTCCGGGACCTTCCCAATTTCCCGAGTTGACGTGTGGTTTGCTCGTGATAGTGTTCGGCTAGCCCCCACGGCGGTGCGCCTGGCTTCTGGCGTTGAGGTTGTTGCTGAGGGAAGTGTGCGGGACATCTGGCCGGCCGGACGCCGACATCCGCTCGCCGTGAAGCCCCGTTACGACTTCACCGTTTATTCCCACTCCTTTGCGCTGGCTGATCTTCTGCGTTTCGGCCGCGCCCTGGGCCTGAAGCAGGCGGATAGCGTTGCGGCCGAAGGTATCGGAGCCTTTACCTTGCATGCGACTGGCCAGGCTTGGCCGCTGATGAGGCCGAATATTACCGCGCAAGCCAGGATTCGCAGTGCGCGCCTGGTGATTCCCGGTTTGACCGAGCCTGTTAACATCCCGCGGGCGAGCATCCAGATCTACGACAAGCAAGTTATCGTGAACCCGGTGGTTGCGGTGATGGGCACCAGCGTTTTTTCAGGGTGGCTGATGCATGAAGGCTCGCCGGGAAAGCCCTGGAAGTTCAGCCTGAAGTCCGACAAATTGAGCATCGGCCAAGGCGCGCAATGGTTTGAAGCCACTCGCGGTCAGGACTCGACCTCGCTGTTTGAGAAACTTTCCGGGATCGGCGCTCTGCTCGGCTCGTCCCGCCCCGCCTCCAGCCCCTTGAGCCGACTGAATGCGCAGGGACATTTTGCCACGCCGATCGTAAGTTATCGGGCGCTGACCCTTCGAAACTTCAAGGCAAACGTCGACGTTGATAACCGCACGATTCGTGTCTCGAAAATAAACTTTGAGGCTGCCAACGGGCGCGGCCACGGAATGTTGCTGGTGGACTTGCGGCAATCCCCCGCGAAAATTTCAGGCGAGTTGAGCACGGAGGGCGGCAGGCTCCATACGCTGGCTTCCTATTTGCCTTCCGCCCTGGCAAAGGTCCGTGGGTTTTATTCCATGGCGGGGCGCTTTACCGCGCGAGGGCTGACGCGCGCCGAAATCGCCAACAGCCTGCAGGGCCACGCTGTGGTGAAGTTTGAAAGTGTTAGCTTGGGCGACTTTGATCCCGTTAAAGTGCTGGCCCGCCATGCCGGAATGGGCATTCTCGAAGCAAGTCCTCAACCCGTGCTCATTCCTGACGCGGTGGCGCATCTCCGGATTCGAGACCGTCAGGTGGCGCTTGACGACTCTTCAATCGATCTTTCGGGCGCTGCATTGCAATTGGAGGGCACCTACGCTTTCGACGGGACCGCCGCGCTTCAGGTCCGCCTTGACTTGAGCGGCCTCCCCCCGCGCTGGTTTCCAACGCAAGAAGCGCAAGGCACGGCGCCGCGATTGGCAGACCTTCGTTTTGCGGGTTCGCTCAGTCATTTGCAGATGGTCCCTGCCATGCGGCTTTCACAAAAGCAACCCTGAGGCGGCAAGATGCAACTTCCCTTGAGAGGATGCGAGGTGTTTGGGAAACGGTGGATTCCTCGAATTGAATCGGCAGTCTGCGGGCGGTCAATCCTCGCGGCCGCCATCCTCTTGGCCGCCGGGGTGTTGCTCTCACTCACAAGACCTGCAGCGGGAGAGCCTCCCGCCTCGAGTGTGGATGCCGGGCAGGGGCTTTCCGCGCAAGCGGCGGCGGCGTTTCAAAGGAAGTTGATGGAACTTTCCAGTCCCGCCTCATCCTCTCGTAAGCCTCTCAAATCCATTGTAGTGACAGACACGGAGGTCAACTCCTATCTGAAATACGACCGTCCGGAATTCCTGCCCCCCGCCGTGAGCAATCTGGTGATCCACCTCAAGCCGGAAGGGATCTACGGGGAGTCGAACGTCAACTTTGACATGCTCCAGGCGGGCCAGCCGTCAGCGAACGACCTGGGGACCAAGTTGGTTGCGTCGATTTTCAGCGGCAATCAGCGGGTCACGGCGCTGGCTAATATCGTCTCCAGCAACGGAACCGGCAAGCTCACCATCCAGGACGTGCACGTGGGTTCGATGGCGCTTTCCGACTGGCTGGTCAATTGGCTGCTCCAAACCTATGTGGAATCTCAGTACAAGATTGATCTGAACAAGCCTTTCCTGCTTCCCGCGCAGGTCACGCGGATCGACTTTGCCCCCGGGAAGGCCATCTTCGTGCGGGGCCAGAACCAGAAGAAAGATTAAGGCCGCCGCCAGCAACCATCCTTGTCGCGGCAGCGGTCTGCAAACGTTGCGCCTTAGGCTTATCGTGAGACGTCGCCAGGCGGCGGGCGCCGATCGCGCGAATCTTTGGTACGATATCTTGTAATTTCCATTTGTCCTCGTCCCGTGCATTCGAGTTGGATGTGCCGGCGGTGGGAGGATTTTCCCGCATGGAGAACTCGGGGAAAGTGCTGCTGGAGCTTTTCTTCATGTTTGCAGGGGGAAAGCTCCTGGCAGAAATCTTTGAACGCTTCCGGCAACCCGGAGTCTTGGGGGAGCTGTGCGCGGGAGTGTTGTTGGGACCATCGCTCCTGGGGCTTATTCACCCCAATGAACTGACCCTTGGCCTTGCGGAGATCGGAGCGATCTTCCTCCTTTTTACGGTCGGCCTTGAGACCAAGCCGGGAGATCTTCTGGAAGTGGGCTGGACGGCCGCTCTGGTGGCGTTGCTGGGCGTCATCCTGCCTTTTGTTCTGGGGCTTTGGTACATGAAAGCCCTTGGCTATAACAGCATCGAATCTATTTTTGTCGGCGCCGCCATGGTGGCCACCAGCGTGGGCATCACGGCCAGAGTGCTGGCGGACCTGGGGGCGCTTTCCACCCGGGCCGCGCGCGTCATTCTGGCAGCGGCAGTTCTGGACGACATCCTCGGACTGCTGGTCTTGGCCGTCGTCAGCAGCCTTTCCACCGGGCAGGTCCATTACCTCCAACTGAGCATTGTCGCCGCTGAAGCGATTACCTTCGCGCTGCTGATGATCTTCCTGGGCTCCAAGTTGATCGGGCGCTTCCATCCCCATGTGGATAAGTTGCGGGCCCGGAACTCCGCTTTTATCCTTTCCATTATTCTGTGCCTGGGTCTTTCTCTGGCCTCGGTTTACATTGGTATGGCGGCGATCGTCGGAGCGTTCCTCACCGGGCTGGCGCTGGCGGATCATAGCGACCGCTGGAAGCTTCGCGAGAATGCTCATCCCCTGAGCGAGTTCCTGGCCCCGTTCTTTTTTGTGCTTTTGGGAGTGCAAGTGAACGTACACACGTTCGCGAAGCCCAGCCTGATCGGCTTGGCCTCGGTAATCTGTATCCTGGCCATTGTGGGAAAGCTGATCGGTTGCGGATTGGGCAGCCTGCGCCTGGGGCTGAAAGATGCGCTCCGGGTGGGGATCGGAATGGTGCCGCGCGGGGAAGTGGGATTGATTGTCGCCGGGGTGGGCTTGACCTTGCACACCATCTCGGACGCGGTTTACTCGATCGTTCTGCTGATGAGCATGGTGACCACCTTGGTGGCTCCGCCCTTCTTGCGGATGGTTTTGCCGCCTCCCTCCTTGGTTGGCCCCTCCGCTTCCGAAGGCCCATTTCAGGAGGATCGTGATTCCCGCGATGTTCTTTCAGGAAAGTAGCGGCGGCGGTCTGTCCAAAGTTTGACCAACCCTGCCGAAAAGAGGCCTCGGATGAATGCGGGGAAGCGATACAAAGCCTACCAATCGGAGACGGGAGTTTCCTACCGGTATTTCTTTGACGGCCTGCGCCGAGTGGTTCGGCCCGAAGGCCAAGGGGCGGGGACTGATTTCATCTACGTCGTCAGTCCGGACCAGCGAGTGCCCTTCGTGCTGAGGGTTTTTCTCGCGGATCGTGCTCTCGCCGCCTGGCGCGAGCGGCAGGGCCGGGAACTTGACTCGACAGAGCAATATGTGGCGGCAAAGTTGCGCCTTTTCCGCGGGTTCGACGAACGGGAACGGCTTAGCGATAACTGGCTCGATCTGGTGGTGGATGAAACCAACCTGGAGGACCTGCTTGAACCCCTCGGCCTTGTTTGAGAAGGTTGCTGAAAAACCAATGGAATGATGTCATCCTGAGCCCTCCGTCTGTCATCCTGAGCCAAGCGAAGGATCTGCTTCATTTGTTTTCAGCAAGAAACAGCAGATGCTTCGCGGAGTTTACCCTGAGCCCCTTCGCTTCTCTCAGGGCCGCTCGCAAGGGGAGGGCGAACGCGCTCAGCATGACATGAGTGGTCCTTGTTGCTTTTCAGTTGCCAGCGTATAGAACTGTGTCCTATCCTTTGTCATCAATTTATTGCGGAGGTCGTAATCCATGAAGAAGCCAAGTGTTGGGCGTCGGGAGTTCATGAAGGCAGCGGGGATTTCAGCCGCCGCACTGGGAGCAGCCGGAAGCTTAGGAGCGGCGGAAGCAGGCGACAAAAACCATCGGGATGTTCCCCTTGCTCCGGAGACCAAGTATCCCAAGCTGGCTTTGATTACGGACTACTCACCCCAAAAGCTGGCCTTTGCCACAGAGACAGGATACGAAGGCGTTGTGGTGAAGACTGGCAAGGATTTCAACCCT
>DATKQU010000033.1:0-5834 GCA_035532595.1 Terriglobia bacterium
TCCTCATCGCTTACTTCCCAGCCTTCTCTCGCCGCCATTCCCTGGGTCAGCCGCAGGATAATGGGTTCGGAATCGACGATGATGCCGTCAAAATCCAGGATGAGCGCTCGCAACAAATCAGAAGCTCCTTAATCAAGATCCCGAATGATGCCAGGGCGGTTGCGCCTTGAGACCCATCAGGCTGCTAATCCGCGTTCCTCAGAAAAAAGAATTTAACACAGAGAGCACAGAGAAGAATCAGCCACCGAATCGCTGCCTTCTTGAATGATTCGGGTTAAGGCTGCCTATGATACACTTTGGGAGTGAATTCCCGCAAGGATCGGCGGCAGACAGTGGTGGGTCAATTTGGCGAGGTAGCGGCGAGTTTACCTCGCCATGTGGCGGCATAAAGCCGCCTCTACGTCAAAATGACCCATTGCCCGGCAGACAGGCTGCCTCCCGGCTCGATGAAAAGTCCCTGCGTCCGCGTCTTTGAGGGCGGGCGAGCATCTAAACATTTGTGAGAGACCGGGCCAGGAGAAATTGATTCGCAATGACTCATAACCTGAGCATTCCTGTTGCTTTTGCAGCCGGTCTGGTCTCGTTCCTCTCTCCTTGCGTCTTGCCGTTGGTTCCGGGCTATATTTCCATGCTTTCCGGCCTTTCCATGGAAGAGTTGAGGGCGGAGGCGAGCGAAAAAGTCACCGCCCAGATCCTCCGCAATTCCCTGGCTTTCGTCATGGGCTTCTCGGTGGTTTTCATCACTTTGGGAGCTTCCGCAACCGCGGTGGGCAGGTTCCTTCTCTCCCAACGGGGAACTTTTAACATTGTGGCAGGCGCGATTATTATCATCTTTGGCCTGCACCTCACCGGACTGATCAAAATCCCGTTTCTTTACCGCGAGGCGCGCATGAATACGCTCGCGCCCAAGCGCGGCATCGCAGGCTCCTTTGTGCTGGGATTTGCCTTCGCATTTGGCTGGACGCCTTGTATCGGTCCCATCCTGACGGGCATTCTGGCCCTGGCGGCGATCCGGCAAACGGTTTTCCAGGGGATGTTTCTCCTTGCCGTCTATTCGGCGGGACTCGCCATTCCCTTTCTGTTGACGGGCTTCGGAGTGGGCAAGTTCATCAAGTTCTACAGCCGCTTCCGGAAGCACATGCGGGTGGTGGAGGTATTATCGGGAGTTTTGCTGATCGGCATCGGAGTGCTGATGGCGCTGAACAAACTTACCATGCTCTCAGGCTATCTTTCTTTTCTCAATCGGTTTACGCTATAGGACTGGGGCAGGCTGGGCTGGGACGCAAGGGCACTGCAAGGCTCGAATCAGGCTGGGGCGGAGTTCTGGAGATCGCCCCAGGTGGGGGGAAGCGTTTTGCATCCGATTCTTTTCAAGATTGGTTCGTTTCATTTGCCAACCTATGGCGTGCTGTTGGCCCTGGCTCTGATCGCGGCGCTTTATACCGTGGTCAGGCTTGGCCGCCGGGAGGGCGTGGATCCTGGACGTTTGATCGATTTCAGCACCTGGCTGATTGTCGCCGCGCTGCTGGGGGCCAAAGTGCTGATGATTGTCACCGACTGGAGCTTTTACCGGGCGCACCCGGGGCAGATCTTTTCTCTCGCCACGCTGGAGGCGGGCGGAGTGTTTTACGGGGGGTTCATCACCGCAACGTTCTTCGCCATTTGGTACATCCGGACTTATCGGTTGCCGCTCTGGAAGATGTTCGATGTTTATGCCCCGGCTATCGCGCTCGGGCAGAGCATCGGCCGGATGGGATGCTTTTCGGCGGGCTGCGACTATGGCGTGCCCAGCCACTCCTCCTGGGCGATCACTTTTACCAGTGAATTCGCCCATCAGATGACGGGCGTGCCGCTCGGCGTGCCGCTCTTTCCGTGGCAGCCGGTTGAGTCGGCGATCATGCTGGCCATTTTTGGAATCTTGATCTGGCGCTATCGCCATAAATCGCGCGACGGGGAGATCTTCCTCCTCTACCTGGCTCTATACGCCGTGGCCAGATTTTCGATGGAGTTCCTGCGCGGCGATCAGGACCGCGGCTTCGTTTTTAACCACCTGCTCTCCACTTCGCAATTCATTGCGCTCCTGGCGCTGCTCACGGCGCTTGTGGTGGCGATCAAGTGGTACGCCTTCCCGCGCCGGGCGGAGGCTGCCGCCGGGAAGCTCGCGGCAACGGAAGGAAATGTGCGAACGAAAGCACCTTCGCATTCCAGGTAAGGCTCCCGGGAAATCCTTTGCGGGAGCCGGGGCGGGAGTCCAAAGGAAGAGATGTATTTCAGCAATAAGGAGAAGTGTGTGAAGAAGGGCAGAGTTGTTCTGGGCATTTTCCTGGGACTGGTGATTGCGGTAGGCCTGTATTTTGTGAATCGCTACTGGATTGCTCCCGCTACCACAAGCGCGGCCAAACCAACCGGCCAGTTTCCGGAGGCGCCGGGATTTTCCGCCACCTCCCTTTCCGGCGAAAAGATCGACATGAAGGATTACCGGGGGAAAGTGGTGTTGCTGGATTTTTGGGCCACTTGGTGCGGCCCCTGCCGGATGGAAATTCCGGGCTTTGTCGAACTCCAAAAGAAATACCGGGACCAGGGTTTTGCGGTCATCGGAGTCTCCATGGACGACGGTCTCCAGCCGGTCAGGGAATTCTACAACCAATTCCATATGAACTATCCGGTGGTGATGGGCAGTGACAAAATGGGCGAGCTCTACGGGGGCATCATGGGCCTGCCCACCAGCTTCGTTATCGGCCGGGACGGGCGCATCTACGCCAAGCACGTGGGGGCTACCGAGGTCTCAGTGTTCGAATCGGAGATTCGGGAGTTGCTCGCCGCTTCGCCTGAAAACCAAGTTGGGAACTTCAAGACCGCCGGTTATACGGCGGCCAAGGAGATTCAAGTCAGCACCCCGGCGGAAGTTAATTCGGAAGTTCACGGGGTCGATCTCTCCAAACTTACTCCGGCGGAGATCAAAGAGTTCAAAGCCGCTCTGGCGAAGCAAACCTGCAGTTGCGGGTGCGGGTTAACCTTGCTGAGGTGCCGGGAGACGGATCCTGGCTGCCAGACCAGCTTGCAAAAGGCGCGCGCGGCTTATAGCAAATTTCTGCAGTCTCATCCCGGATAGCCGCCGCCAGCAAGTTCCTGAAATGGGCTACCCGGCAGGATGACGTCGCGCAACTGTTTTTTCGGCGCGCGGCTCGAGGCGTCAAAAGGGCTCCACTTAAAACGGATCAGGAAGAACTGAAACATGCGGGTCGTCGCGCTCTGTTTATTTTTGTTTTTGGCGCCGTGCGGAAGTTTTGCCGGAGGAAACGGCCCTGTGGTGGAGGTCCGAACGTTTTTGGCCTCGAGCGCGGTTCACCCGGGCTCGGAGGCGAAGGTCGCGGTCGTCGCCACGGTTGCCTCGGGCTTCCACATCAACGACCATCAGCCTTCCCTCGATTACCTGATTCCCACCGAGGTCGTCTTTGAAAAGACGGACTCCTTGAGGGCGGAGAAAGTGGTCTATCCTGGCGGCAAACCCAGGAAGTTTGCTTTCCTCGATTCCCCAATTTCCGTCTATGAAGGCGAAACCTGCTTCGGAGCAATTCTCCGGGCCAGCCCCTCGCTCCGGCCGGGAACCTACAAGCTGCGAGGCAATTTTGACTATCAGGCTTGCAACGATCACGCTTGCCTGCCGCCCGCGAAGGTTCCTTTCGAAATCGCTGTCCGCGTGGTGCCTTCCAGCGTTCCTTTGAAGCCGGCGAACTCTGAGCTGTTTGAAAAAATCAGTTTCCAGTAGTTCCTCGTTCTCCTATCGAGAGTTACAAAATATAGTGACAACTATCACTGTAGCGCGGGTCTATGACCCGCGTCTTTCGCCGCTCATCGAGCGGCGCTACAAAGAACGGCGTCACTATATTTTGTAAACATCAGTAATTACATTTCTTTTGGCGGCGCCTCGGCTCCGAACGGCAAATCGTTGCGCCTGCACGGCTGAGAATCACGGTGGTGGGTCAATTTGGCGGGGTAGCGGCGAGTTTACCTCGCCCTGTGGCGGCATAAAGCCGCCTCTACCTCAAAATGATCCACTGCCGAGAATCACGGTGAGTTGACGAAATGACCTTGCGGGGGGTATAAGGGAGCTATGCGGCGGCGGGCGCTTCGAATTGTCATACTGCTTTGGATGGGTTGGTACGTTACCGGCCCGTTGGCCGAAACCCTTGACCGCTGGGACGGTCCCCGCCAGGAAATTCATGACATTCTGTTCAATGCCGGCGGCGGAGTGACGCTTGTTGCCTGCGCCTTCTCCCTCGCTGCCCTTCAGGCGAGAAAGCTGCGCGAGCGGTGCTCGCTCCCTGTAAGCGTTTTTTGGCGTCAGCCTTTAAGCCTGGCATTCTTTTCGCCGGTTTGCTTGCCTCTTTCCCAGGACATTGCCACACATCCGCCACCCTCGCCTCTGCGGATTTAGCAACCTCCCCGATTGTTGTACCTCTTAGGGCTTCCTTGCTCTGGAAACATGCGTTTCTCCCGCTGCCTTGGGTCGACCGCCGGGAGATAGCCAGCGTGTGACCGCCGCAGGCAACACGGGCGCAGGAGCAAAGTCGAAGACGGATAACCACCTGCTAGAGATCGCCAGAGACGTTTGAGTGGTTGGGGGCGCTTGAAGCGCCGGGCTTCATTAAATCATGAAAAAGCAAATCTCGAAATCAAGTTACATTTTAACGATCCTGCTCCTTATGACTTTTGCTTTATCAGGCTGCGTTCCGGTCCAGCGTTATCACCCGGCGCCTATTTCTCCTGCTGAAACTGCGGCGTCTCTTCGAGCGCGAACGCTCCTTGATCCCGAGCTGAAACAGTTCATCGAGAAGAATATCGGTCAAGCCATGAAACCCTGGCCGCCGAAGAACTGGAATCTGAAGATGCTCACCCTGGCGGCGATTTACTATAGTCCCGCCCTGGAGCACGCGAGGGCGCAGATCAGCGCTGCAAAGGCTGGGATTGTAACAGCGGGTGCCCGGCCGAATCCCACCATCAGGCTGCAGCCCGGTGTGCCCAGCCCGTATCTGTTCAGCTTGGTTTTTCTGTTTCCCATCCAAACGGCGGGCAAGCGCAGAATCCAAGTGGAACAGGCCAAAGACCTGACCCGGGAAGCCCGGCTTGGCTTGGCTGAAGCCGCCTGGAAAGTTTGCAGGAATGTTCGTAACGCTTTGTTCCATTACTTCCTGGCGACTCAGCAACTTGACCTGCTGCGCCTCGAACAGCGCCTGCAAACCCGCCGTGTCACGCTCCTTGAGCAAAGGCGTACGGCCGGCGAGATTTCCCGGCCTAAGGTTGATAACGCCCGACTTTCGCTTCTCAAGACAAGCGTGGCGATTGAAGCCGCTGAAGGCCGTGTGCCTGAAGCCCGCGCGGCGCTGGCGGCGGCGATCGGCGTCCCAGTGGCAGGGTTGGACGGAATCAAGTTGTCCTGGTCCGGCTTTGATCATCCGCCAAGTGCCGAATCGTTCTCTCCCAAGCTCATCCAGCGCGACGCGGTCTTAAACCGGCTTGATGTTCGCAGAGCGCTCGCGGCGTACGCGGCATCGGAAGCTGCGTTGCAACTTGAAATAGCGAAACAACATCCTGACTTTCATCTTGGTCCCGGGTACGATTTTGAGGAGGGCAACAGCTTTTTCACGCTGGGATATTCGGTTACCATTCCCATCTTTAACCGTAACCAGGGGCCCATCGCGGAGGCGGAGGCTCGGCGCAAAGAGGCCGCCGCTGCTTTCATCGCCACACAGGCCAAGGCTATTGCGGAAAGCGAAGAGGCGCTGGCGCGGTATCGGGCGTCCATGCACGTCTTGAACGGAACAGAAAAAGCA
>DATKQU010000034.1:0-18067 GCA_035532595.1 Terriglobia bacterium
TACGTGGGCGCCATTGTCAACATGTATGCAGCCAATCATGGCGACACCCGGGGGCGTTTCATCGCCTATGACGCGGTGAGCGGAAAAACCAAATGGGCCATCGACGACACCTTCCAGGACTGGAGCGGCGCGCTGACCACCGCGGGCGGCGTCGGCTTCTACGGAACCCTGGACGGTTGGTTTAAAGCCGTCGACTTGGCCAACGGACAGTTGCTTTATAAATTCCATTGCCCCTCGGGCATCATCGGCAATGCGATCACTTACATGCACGATGGGAAGCAGTACGTTGCCGTGCTCACGGGCGTGGGAGGATGGGCAGCGATCGGCCTCGCCGCAGGGCTCACAAAAGGAACAGCAGGACTCGGCGCGGTGGGCCTGACGCAAACGCTCGGCGACTACACAAACCTCGGCGGAACCCTGATGGTTTTTGCTTTACCATAAAGGGTCTTCATTGAAGCCTGAAGTAACCGGGATATGGAGCCGGCGCCTCCCGGGTGCCGGCTCCATATCTGCATGGCCAGAATTTTACGCGTCCCTGGCATCACCCACCATGCGGCGGTCATTGTTGGGCTCTCCCCGCAGCAAGCCTTAACTCTTGCAGTCAGGCAAGTGGAAGAGTAGCCTTTGGGATACGGGGAGACCGTCGCGCCCTTCAACGCGGGCGGCTCGTCATTCCTCAAACGGAGCAAGGTATGAAGAACATGTCAAAAGATCGGCTGACAACCCCCATGGTTCGCGATCATGGCGAACTTCGTCCTGCCAGTTGGGACGAGGCGCTTGACCGCGCCGCCGAGGGGTTTCGCCGCGCCGTGGAGAAACACGGACCGCAGGCATTTGGAATGTTCAGTTGTTCCAAGGCCACCAATGAGCTCAACTATCTTTCCCAAAAGTTCTCAAGGGTGGTGCTTGGGAGCAACAACATCGATAGTTGCAACCGTACTTGACACGCCCCCAGCGTCGTCGGTCTGGCGGCGGTTTTTGGCTTGGGGGGCGGGACAAGTTCGTACCGGGAAATTGAGGACACGGACCTCATCATTCTCTGGGGCTCGAACGCTCGGGAGACTCATCCGATCTTCTTCCATCACCTGCTGAAAGGTGTGCGTAAAGGGGCCAAGTTGTACGTTGTCGACCCGCGCCGCACCAGCAGCGCGCGGTGGGCGGATGGGTGGCTCGGCCTCGACGTGGGGTCGGATATTGCCCTGGCCAATGCCGTGGCGCGGGAAATTATTGCGGCGGGCTTAGAAAATCGCGCCTTTATCGAAAATGCTACGGCAGGCTTCGAGGCTTACCGGAAGGCCGTTGAACCCTGCACGCTGGAATATGCGGAGAAAGTCACCGGGGTACCCGCGAAGATCGTCCAGGAACTCGCTCATGCCTATGCCCGCGCCGATCGCGCCCAGATTTGTTGGACCCTCGGTATCACGGAGCATCACAACGCTGTGGACAATGTCCTGGCCTTGATCAATCTTTCGCTTTTGACCGGCCATGTGGGCCGTTATGGTTCAGGTTTGAATCCCCTGCGCGGCCAGAATAACGTGCAAGGTGGAGGCGACATGGGCGCGCTGCCCGACCGCCTGCCCGGCTTCCAGCATGTTGAAAACGAGGCGTTGCGCTCGAAGTTCGAGAAGGCCTGGAATGCGAAGATTCCCGCCAAGAAGGGATTGCACCTGAGCGGCATGTTTCGTGCCATGGAGGCAGGTAAATTTCATGCGCTCTACGTCATTGGCGAAAATCCCTTGAACTCCGAGGCCGACCAGCACCATTGTGAGCAACTGTTAAAAGGACTCGAAATGTTGGTGGTCCAAGATATTCTTCTGACGCCCACTGCGCAGATTGCCGACGTGGTTCTCCCCGCGTCCGCAGGTTGGTGTGAGACTGAAGGAACGGTGACGAGCAGCGAGCGACGGGTGCAGAGGGTCCGCAAGGCTGTCGAGCCGCCCGCCGGAGCAAAAGATGATACGGAGATCCTCTGCGAGCTGGCGCGGCGTTTGGGACATCCGTGGGGCCCGCTCAAATCGGTAGAGATCTGGGACGAAGCAAGGCAATTGAGCCCCATGCATGCCGGCATGACCTACCAGCGGTTGGAGACTCTGGGCGGCATTCAGTGGCCCTGCTACGATGAGTCTCACCCCGGAGAACTTTTCCTGCACGCCCGCCTCTGGGAAAGGCCCGTGGTCGGTCCCAAGGCTCAGTTCAGCGTCGTGAAGGATGAACCTCCCGTCGACATTTTGGATGAGCGATACCCGATCCGGCTGACCACAGGACGGCGTCTCGACTCTTTTAATACAGGGGTTCAGAGCGGGAGTTATCAATCGCCGCTGCGCGAGCGGGAGACGCTAGCGCTTTCCCCTGAGGACGCCGAACATTACGGGTTGGCCCAGGGAGAGCGGGTCCTGGTGAGCTCGCGCCGGGGGTCGGTGAAAGTCCATGTCCGCTTCGATACCTCCTTGCGGCCAGGGCTTGCATTTATGTCTTTCCATTTCCCGGACCAGGTCGCAACCAACTTCCTGACGATTGACGCGGTGGACCCGAAGTCAGGCACGGCGGAGTTTAAAGCCACAGCCGTCCGGATCGATAAACTCCCGGCATCGCCCAGAGCGGCGAAAGAAAAAGCAAAGCAAGCCACGCCGGTGCACTGACATCCGGGCATTCGCACAACCGAACCGCCGGCGAGCGGTTCCAATTCCTAATTAGGACAAGGGACGAATCTTGGATATTCGCGTCGTTGAAACCCCACCAACCCCCGAGGAACGAGAAACCGTCGATGCAGTTCTGGGCGCTCCTCGCTCAGGCTGGCGAGGCGGACCGCGCCGCGCTGACCTGGATGGTCATTTCGCAATTGGAGGCCACGCCGTTCGCTCCGAGCGTCATCTGCTGCTTCCGGTCTTGCACGCGATCCAGGAGCGGTTTGGCTGGATGACGCCAGGCGCTCTGAATTACGCCTGCCGAAGGCTCGAGGTACCGCCGGCGGAAGCCTACGGTGTTGCCAGCTTCTATGGGCTCTTCTCGATGACCCCTCGTCCTCCCCGGGTGCTCCATGTCTGCGACGACATCGCCTGCCTCGCGCGAGGCGCCGAGCAGGTGTGCGATCGTGTCGAGCAACTTCTGGGACCGCCAGGCTCCCAGGCTCTCAGCGGCAAAGCCACTTGGTACCGGAGCCCCTGCCTGGGAATGTGCGAACGCGCTCCGGCCGCGATGATGACGATTTCCGGGAAGAAGCCGTGCGAAAAGATCTGCGCCCCCGCGGACGCAGACGCGATGGTAGCCGCTCTTAAGACGTGGAGCCCGAAAGCCTCCTCAGGACCCCCGGATACTCTTGACGTGAGCGTCTCCGTTCCCCAGGCGGGTCAAGCGGGATTGATGTTGCTCGGCCGGATCGGCCAGGCGGACGCGGAAAGCATCGACGATTATCGCGCCCACGGAGGCTACGAAGCCCTGCGCCGCGCCTTGACGATGGGCAGAGACTGGGTGGTGCGGGAGGTCTCTTTGCCGCGGCTTCTGGGGCGTGGCGGAGCGGCTTTTCCCACGGGCAGAAAATGGAATCCTGCCAACCGCCCCTATTACCTCGTCTGCAACGCCGACGAGTCTGAGCCCGGGACGTTCAAAGATCGCGTGGTGATGGAAGGCGATCCCTTCTCCCTGGTGGAGGCGATGACCATCGCAGCCTATGCCACCGGCTGCGAGCAAGGCTTCATCTACTTGCGCGGCGAGTACCCGCTGGCAGGAGAGCGGCTTGCTCATGCGATAAGCTCCGCGCGCGCCAGAGGCTTCCTGGGAAACAACATCCTGGGACAAGGCTTGCGTTTCGACATCGAGATCCGGCGCGGCGCGGGCGCTTATATCTGCGGCGAGGAAACAGCGCTTTTCAACTCGATTGAAGGATTCCGCGGGGAACCGCGCAACAAGCCTCCCTTCCCCACCCAGGCCGGCCTGTTCGGAAAACCCACGGTGGTCAACAACGTCGAAACCCTGGTCAACGTGCTGTCCATCGTCCTGGACGGCGGGGAAAGCTACGCGAAGATTGGAACCTCCGGTTCAGCAGGGCCAAAGCTCTTTTGCGTTTCCGGTCATGTGCGCCGGCCCGGCGTCTATGAGGTGCATTTCGGACGCACCCTGCGCGAGATCATCGAGCTGGCCGGAGGCGTCGCCGGAAGCGGGCGCTTGCAAGCGGTGCTGCTGGGCGGAGCGGCCGGAACATTCGTTTCACCGGACGAATTGGATACTCCTCTCACCTTTGAGGACACGCGAGCCATCGGCGCCACGATCGGGTCAGGCGCGGTCATCGTTTTTGACGACAGCGTTGACCTCCGAAAAATCCTCCTGCGCATCGCCGCGTTTTTCCATGACGAGTCCTGCGGCCAGTGTGTCCCCTGCCGCGTCGGAACCGTCCGGCAGGAAGAACTGCTCCATCGCCTTGCCGGCTGCCTGCCCAAGGATTCGGTCGAGGATGAGTTGATCCTTCTGAAGGAAATCGGCCAAGTGATGCGTGATGCCTCGATTTGTGGATTGGGCCAAACGGCTTCCAGCGCCACGGAATCCGCCCTGCGCCGCTGGCAGTTGTTTTCCCGAGAAAAGGTTTAAGGCGGAAGGGGCGCAAGGAACAATACTCATGAGTAAGAAGGAACCCAACATCTCGTCCCGGCTTCCTTTGCAGCCGACGCAGTCCATCATTCCTGTGCCGGAAGGCCCCATTCCGAGGGCGCCCTCGCCTCCGGCCGTGCGGGACATTTCTTTAAGGATCGACGGGGAAAAAGTTTCGGTCCCGGAGGGAACAACGCTGCTGGAGGCTGCGCGGAGGATCGGAGTTGAAACGCCGACCCTCTGCTTCCTCGAAACGCTTACCCCAGTCAGCGTGTGCCGTGTGTGCGTGGTGGAGGTGGAAGGCTCGCGCGCTCTGGCCCCTGCCTGCTCACGCAAAGTCGAGGAGGGCATGGTGGTTCACACGGATTCAGAGCGAGTGCGTTTGAGCCGCAGACTCGTGCTGGAGCTCCTCGCATCCTCCGTGGATGTCTCCACATCTCCTCAGATTCAAGCGTACATGGAGCAATACGGCGCTCGGCCGGAACGGTTCGGGCCACGCGGCGGTTCTTCGGAAAAGGGAGGGCTACCCCGCCCCGGCCACCACGCTCCACCGGATGGACTCGAAGCCGCGACGGTCGCCCAGCCCCTCAAAGCCGACAACGAACTCTATGTGCGGGATTACGCCAAATGCATTCTCTGCTACAAATGCGTGGAAGCCTGCGGGGTTGACGCTCAAAACACCTTCGCCATCGCCGTCGCCGGCCGCGGATTTGATGCCCGCATTTCCACCGAGTACGAAGTTCCCTTGCCCGATTCAGCCTGTGTATACTGCGGCAACTGCATCGGGGTCTGCCCGACCGGCGCCTTGATGTTTGTGAGTGAATACGAAATGCGGCAGAGTGGAACGTGGAATGAAACAAAGCAGACCCTCACCGATACGATCTGCCCATACTGCGGCGTGGGCTGCACGCTAACTCTTCACGCCCAGAATCAGAGAATCGTCAAGGCCACTTCACCCATAGAAAACGGCGTGACCAACGGCCACTTGTGCATTAAGGGCCGCTTCGGCTGGCAGTTTGTGCAAATCCGCCGGAAAGAACCCGAAACAGCAGTAGGGCAATAAGGCCGCCGGCTGGACGACTTCCCCAGTCCTTCAGATTCCAACTTGGCCGCGGAGGCTGAACCACGCCGCGGGAAGAGCCGGCCAAAGCCGGCGGCTTCCGGAATCAGCGCTATTCTTAGGCTGTCAGACGGAATGGCGCTTGCGGGATCGACTTCTGAGCGCTGACAAAGTGGGGCGGTCGCGCCGGTTTCCTCTCAAGACTCTGGAAAGAGTTGAGAGGAAGCCGGCTCGATGGATCTTTACCAATCTTCAAGGAGTGTGGGGCTGACGGAATAAGGCTTGCCGCCCGAGACATCCAGAACATAATCATACTCACGATAGCCCCACTTATGGACCGTGACGATGTACTCGCCAGGAGGCAGTTCGACCGTGGTCGGGGTGCCCCCTACAAAGTATCCGTTAACCGTGACATCGGCGCCGACAGGAACCGACTTGATATCCACAGAAGACTGAGTCTCCTCCGACTTCCCAGCTTTCAAACCCGGATTCGCCTCTTTCGTAAAGGTCAAATAGGTGGGACCTTGAGGCTTGGCTTCCTCTTTGTTCTGATCCCCGTTCTGCTGCTGGTTCTGGTTCGGTTGCTGGTTGGCAGGCTGTTGCTGGCTGGTGTTGCCGCCCGCAGACACCATTCCTCCAGAGTCTGCACTTTGACCCTGTGCCCAGGAGGTCATGCCAAGAAAACAAATAGCAAGGACGCTTAGAAGCCACGCTCGAAGTGTCATATTCCCTTCCTCTCTGCTTGCATCATATCCTTCTCCCAGACGGCTTTCAACAACTCCCGAGAACGACCTTCATCATTTCCTGCCCTTACGGGGTCCAATCTGGGCCAGGAACACGTATTGTACACACCTCTAATAGCAGACTTTACCACTCGAGATCAAGAGGAACTAAAGTTCTGCCCCTTTCGCTCCCCCCGCTCGAAGCCGGGACCCTCCTGAATCAGGACCGCGTACATCCCTAATCCTTCACCCACAGACGGCCGATTGATAGAAATTCTGGGCGGTCTTGGAGCGCTCGCAGGCTCGCGGAACGAGCCGGTTTAACAGGTTGCTGAAAAAGGCCAGCCGTCATGCTGAGCGCAGCGAAGCATCTGCTGTATCTTTGTGAAAACGAACAAAGCAGATCCTTCGCTTCGCTCAGGATGACATCGCGAGAGTGGTTTTTCAGCAACCTGTTAGGTTTGAGTGCGGGTTTCAAATTCCTCTGACAAAATTTTCTGGAACAACCCTGCAAGCGATGTCATCCATTTAGCTTGGAGTCGTCGATCTGCAAGATTCGAGCATCGCAGCGCCACAAGTGATGCACGTCACATCCGCTTGTGACAATGATCATGGCCTCAAAACCACGGACTCTCTAAGAATAAAAGCATGCGACTTATCAAAAGCCATCTTTGCTCCTCTCCTGCGAAAGGATTGGCAAGCGTATCCCTGGCTCTTTTTGCGCTTCCCGTTCTAACGGCCTTGCTGGTAACGCTTCCCTGCGCGGGGCAAACCGCGAGCACTTCCGCGCCGGGCCCGCTATCTCTCGAAGAGGCGGTAGAGGTCGCGCTGAAGAATAATCCCACGATTCGGGAAGCGGATGCTTATGCGGATGCGGCTCAGCACGGCATCAAAGTCGCTGAAGCCGGGTACCTTCCTCAAGTGAATTTCTCCGAAGGGTTTACCCGAGGCAACAATCCCGTTTACGTTTTCGGGAGCCTGCTGATGCAGCGGCAGTTCACCGCCAACAACTTTGACCTCGGCCTGCTGAATACCCCGCCTCCCCTCGATAACTTCCGCACGGCCTTTACGGCCTCGGCGCCACTCTATGATTTCGGCCGGACGTCGAGAAGGGTCAACAATGCGCGCCTGGGGGCCAGAGGTTCGCAGGAAGCCTCCCATCGGACCCGCCAGGAAGTGATCTTTGAAGTGATCAAGGCGTACCTCAACAATCTTCTGGCGCGCGAGCACGTTCAAGTGGCCCAAGCCGCCGTCAAGATGACTCAAGCGGACCTCGGCCGGGCGCGCTCTCGCCAGGAGCAAGGCTTAGCGGTTCCTTCCGACATGCTCAGCGCTCAGGCTCAATTGGCGCAAGCCCAGGAGGATTTGATTCGGGCCAAGAACGCTGTGGAGATTGCCCAGGCGACTCTCAATGTGGCGATGGGCCTGCCGGAGGACGCCACCACCCAGGTCGTGGGAAAAATTGCGGAAACCAAATTCCAAAGCCAGAACCTTTCAAACCTTCAGGCAGAGGCCTTGAAAGCCCGGCCGGATTACCTTCAGGTATTGCTCGGAGTGCAGCAGGCTCACAACGGCGCCAGTTCGGCGCGCGGCGAGTTCATGCCACGGATTGACCTGCTGGGGTCCTGGGAAACCGACAACCAGACTTTCGCTGCCCGGGGAGGCAACAACTGGACGGCCGGCGCCATGCTAACCTTCAACATCTTCAATGGCGGCGCCCGCCGCGCGCAGGTGGCGGAGTCGAGGGCTCGGGAAAGGCAGGCCGAAGCTATGCGGTCGCGCATGGAGTCAATCGTGCGCCTGCAAGTCCGCGAGGCTTATCTCAACCTGAATGCGGCAAGCCAGCGGGTGGAAGTCTCCCGCGACGCCGCGAGCCAGGCCCTGGAGAGTCTGCGAATCTTGCGCAACCGGTACGAAGCGGGCTTGGCCACCATCATGGACGTGCTGAGGGTCGAAACCATGCAGACCTCGGCGCAAAACAATCACCTCAACGCCCTTTATGACTATCGCTTGGCCGACGCGGCTCTGGAGCTGGCAACGGGTGAACTTTCCCCCAATTCCCCAGCCGTGACCCGGTAGCCATGCGCTCGAGGCTCGAGGGGAGCTGTCAATGATAAGAACACAACACATTCTGAAATTCTTGCCGATTCCGATTCTCCTGGGATTTCTGGCGGCCTGCGGCTCCAAAGAGCAAGCCCAGAAACCAACCCCGCCGGAGATCACCGGAGTCGCCGTGGAAACCATCCACCTGCAATCAACTCCGGAATATTACGAAGCCGTCGGAACCGTCAAATCGAAAACTTCCAGCGTGCTGGGTGCTGAAATCAGCGGCACGGTCCGCCGGATCTTGGTCCAGGAAGGCGACCGGGTGAGGCGCGGCCAACTCCTGGCGGTTCTCGATGACCGAACCCAGCACGCGCAGCTCGACGCCGCCGTGGCCGGCATCGAAGCGAGCTCGCAGGGTCAGGTAGAAGTCTCGCAATCTCTCGCAGCCGCCACGGCAGACCGGCAATTTGCCGAGGCGACGTTTCACCGCTACAAGGGGCTGTTGGCCAAGAACTCCGTGAGCCGGCAGGAATACGATAACGCGGAGACGCAATACAAGGGTGCCGTTGCACACGAAAACGCGCTCAAAGCCCGCGAGAAACAGATGGCCGCACAACATCAGCAGGCGCAAGCGCAGCATGCCTCAGCGGAAGCGGTCCTCAGTTACGCGCGCATCACCTCTCCCATCGACGGCGTGGTAACTTCCAAGTCGGTGGACGAAGGGACGCTGGTGATGCCGGGCACGCCGCTCCTGACGGTTGAGGATACGAACCACTTCCGCCTGGAAGCCAGTGTTCCAGCCCTTTACCCGGGGGCCGCCCACATTGGCCAACCGGTACCGGTCGAGATCGGTACCCAGCAGTTCCAGGGCCGGGTCGTCGAAATCGTTCCGGCGGCAGATCCCAATACCAGAAGCTTCACCGTCAAGGTTGAGCTTCCCGCAAACTGCAGTTGCCAGCCGGGACAATATGGGAAGGCTGAGATTGCGATCGGCGAACGGAATCGCCTGCTGGTGCCGGACAATGTCCTGGTCCGCCGGGGCGAGTTGGAAGGCCTCTTCGTCATCAACTCTGAGGGCATCGCTCAGTATCAACTGGTGAAGACGGGAAGAATGATCGGAGACCAGGTGGAAATCCTTTCAGGCCTCGCAGACGGCGAACGCATCGCCGTTTCGCAGGTTGATCGCCTCAGCGACGGAATGCGGGTCGAAACCAAATGAAAAAAGGTGACCTGGGCGTCGCCGGCCGCGTCGCCCGTTACTTCATCAATTCCAAGCTCACTCCCCTCCTGATGCTCTTTGCCATCCTGATGGGTATCTTGGCTATCTACGAAACGCCCCGCGAGGAAGACCCTCAAATCATCGTGCCGATGATGGACGTCATGGTGGCGATGCCGGGGGCCAGCGCCAAGGAAGTTGAGAAGCGCGTCACCACGCCCATGGAGCGGTTGATCTGGGAAATTCCCGGCGTGGAGTACGTTTACTCCATGTCCCACCCCGGCGCGAGCATGGTGATTGTCCGTTTCAAGGTGGGCGAAAACGAAGAAGACTCGATTGTTAAGCTCTACAACAAGCTCTATTCCCACTTCGATCTGATTCCTCCTGGCGCCTCCAAACCCTTGATTAAGCCACGGTCCATTTACGACGTGCCGATTCTGGCGCTGACTTTTTGGAGCAACCAGTACGATGGGTACCAGTTGCGCCGCGTGGTGGCGGAGGTGCAGCGCCAGGTCCAAACCGTGCAAGACGTCTCGGCGACCCAAATCATGGGCGGCCAGCGGCGCGAGATCCGGGTCCTGCTCAATCCGGAGAAGATGGCCGCGTACGGAGTCGCGCCTGCCGCGATCGTCCCTGTCCTTGGCCAGGCCAACCAACAACTTCAGTCGGGGCAATTCTCGGCCGACAACCGCGAATATCAAGTGGAGACCGGCGACTTTCTTCGCAGCGCCGAAGATGTAGGACAGGTTGTGGTGGGAGTTTCCCAAGGGCATCCCATCTATCTGCGCGACGTCGCCAGCATCGACGACGGGCCTGCCGAGCCCGCCGATTACGTGCTCTTCGGTTTTGGGCAGGCCGCTCGATACAAGCAAACCAGCACGACCGGAGGGTTCCCCGCGGTCACGCTTAGCGTCTCCAAGCTCAAAGGTTCCAACGCCGTGGTCGCGGCCGACAACGTGCTCAAGATGGTTGACCAGCTCAAAGGGAGCGTCATCCCCGCAGGGGTACACCTTGCGGTGACCCGGAATTACGGCCACACGGCGGAAGAGAAGTCGAACGAACTGCTCGAACATCTTCTGCTGGCGACGCTTTCGGTGACCGTGCTGATCGCCTTGGCGCTCGGCTGGCGCTCGTCGATTGTGGTGCTGGCGGCGGTTCCCGTAACCCTGGCGCTCGCGCTGTTTGTCTTTTACATCTACGGCTATACGCTGAATCGCGTAACGCTTTTTGCCCTCATCTTTTCCATCGGCATTCTGGTAGACGACGCCATCGTGGTGGTTGAGAATATCGCGCGCCATTTCCATATGCCGCAGAACAAGGGCCGGCCTTTGGCGGACGTGGCCGTCGAGGCCGTCGATGAAGTCGGGAACCCCACCGTTCTCGCCACCTGGACCGTGATCGCCGCCGTGCTGCCGATGGCCTTTGTACGCGGCCTGATGGGGCCTTATATGCGCCCCATTCCCGTCGGCGCGTCGATGGCCATGATCTTCTCCCTGCTGGTGGCGTTCGTGGTTTCCCCCTGGGCGGCGCTGCGCATGCTCGGGAACGCCAAAGCGCATCCGGAAGAAGGTGAGGAAGGCGGGGCCGACTGGACCCAGCGCTTCTACCGCCGGGTGGTGACCCCGCTCATTACCGATGCCCGAAAACGAAGATATTTCCTGGCCGGAGTCGTTCTTCTGCTGTTTGTCGTCATGGTCCTTCCCCTAGCAAAGGTTGTTCTGGTCAAGATGCTGCCGTTCGACAATAAGAGCGAATTCCAGGTCATCGTCGACATGCCGGAAGGAACCACGCTTGAACAGACCGCGCTGGTGACGCGCAAGATCTCCGAGCGGATCGCCGCTGAGCCGGAAGTTACCAACTACGTGGATTATATCGGCACCGCAGCCCCTTATGACTTCAATGGCCTGGTGCGGCATTACTTCCTGCGCAGCGGGCCCGACAAGGCCGAAGTCTACGTTGACCTCCTGCCGAAATCGGATCGGTCGGCCCAAAGCCACGACATTGCCAAGCGCGTGCGCCTGGCGATTGACCCAATCGGCGCGCAATACGGCGCCAAGTTGAAGGTGGCAGAAATACCGCCCGGACCGCCGGTGATGGCAACGCTCGTAGCCGAAATCTATGGCCCGAGCTACAGCGGCCAAATCGACGTTGCGCGCCAGGTCCTGGCGGACTTCAGGAAGACGCCGGGAGTGGTGGATGTCGATTGGAGTGTTGAGGCCCCGCAAACCAAGCTCAACTTTATCGTCGACAAACAAAAGGCAGCCCTCAACGGTGTCAGCACGGAGCAGATTGCGCAGACGTTGGCGCTGGCGGTTCACGGGGACACGGTAGGCATTGCGCATCTTCCGAATGAAAGGGAGGATGTGAACATCTTCCTGCGCGTTCCCAGAGCCCAGCGCTCCAGCGCCTCGAGTCTTGGGCAAATCCGGGTGATCTCCTCCAAAGGGACGCTGGTCCCCTTGAGCGAGCTGACCCGTGTTGAGGTCGGCACCATCGAGAAGACGATCTACCACAAGAACCTCAAGCCGGTGGTTTATGTCACGGGCGATGTGGCGGGCAAGGAGGAGAGTCCCGTCTACGCCATGATCCGGCTGGCCAAGGAACTCGACCATGTCAAAACACCCGCCGGCGCCAGCATGGAACGCTACCTGACCCGGCAACCCTTCCTGACCGATCGCTACACCATGAAGTGGGACGGGGAATGGCAAATCACCTACGAGGTTTTCCGCGACCTGGGCTTTGCGTTCCTGATAGCACTTATCCTGATTTACGGGATTGTGGTGGGGTGGTTCCAGTCCTTCACGGTGCCGCTGGTGATCATGGCGCCCATCCCCCTGACGCTGGTGGGCATCCTGCCCGCACACGCGATGATGGGAGCGTTCTTTACCGCCACCTCCATTATCGGGTTCATTGCGCTCGCTGGAATCATCGTTCGCAACTCGATCCTTGTAGCTGATTTTGTCGAACTGCGGCGGGAGCAAGGCATTCCACTCGAAGAAGCCGTGGTGGACGGCGGGGCCGTGCGCTTCCGGCCCATCCTGCTCACCGCGGCAGCGGTGGTGGTGGGCGCTTTCGTAATCCTTTTCGATCCCATCTTTCAAGGGCTGGCGATCTCCCTCATGGCCGGCGCCATTGCTTCCACGCTGCTTTCCCAACTGGCCGTTCCCGTTCTCTACTACATGAACGCGCGGCGTCAGGAAAAGAACCGGCAACCTGAAGGCCCCACAGAGAGAGGGAATGCATGAGATCGCATCACTAGAATTAAGGAGAGGCATATGGACCTGAACCGTTGGCTTCGATTGATTGCCGGAGCTTTTGTTGTGCTCAGCGTTGTACTCGGCCATTTTGCCAGCGAATGGTGGTACCTGTTTACTGCTTTTGTGGGGCTGAACCTGTTCCAGTCCGCCTTCACCAACTGGTGCCCGATGATGGCTTTTTTGCGCAAGCTGGGGATCAGCGGATAACAGCGCAACGGGCCGCTTGAGAAGCTGAACTAGTTGATGTCGTACTGCTCGGCCCCTTCGCGTGTCATCCCGAGCCCTTCGCTTGTCATCCTGAGCGTAGCGAAGGATCTCCGCAGTTCGCTCAGGGTAGACTCCGCGAGGGATCTCTGTAGTTCGCTCCGGGTAAATTCCGCAACGCATCTGCTTGTCACATTGAAACATCAGATTCTTCGCTACGCTCAGAATGACGGCCTCCGAACTCTTTTTCACCAGCCTGGCAAGTTCTGCCGCCTTGCCTCCAATTTGACGCTCCCACGAAGGCTGGGCTATACTCAGGTCCTTCGTTGGGGCATCCGTGCATGAACACAACTTGCTTCCAGATTAGTTCCTTCCTTCGAGGCTTCACCTGAGCGTAAGCCCTCTGATCGCGGGTCGATTGCTTTCCAGGCATAACTGAATCGTCTATCCAGGAGGACAAGATGCGCTTGAAATCTCTTCCCCTCTGCGCGGGGGTTTTGCTCGGGCTGACGGCTGCGGTTTCCATTGCGAGAACCCCGGAGTCCTTTTCCCCAAAGATGCGACAGTTTGATTTTACATATCAAGCCAGGATCAAGGATCTTCCGGTGGGGTCGCACGTGGTGCGCATCTGGATCCCCGTGGCGCGTTCCGACGCCCACCAGTACGTCAGCCTGTTGAAGATCAAAAGTTCGGTTCCCGCGCGCCTGACGCACGAGCCGGAATTCCGCGATCGCATGCTTTATGCGGAAATTCGCAATCCCCGCTCCTCGGAGGCCGAATTTACGATCACCTACCGCGTGCTGCGCAGGGAATACTCCAAGGGAGACTTCCAGCAACTGCTCCGCTACAACGACGATCCCCCGCGCGAGCGGGCAGACTTGAAGCATTACCTGGAGCCGAATCGCCTGATTCCTGTGACCGGAACGATCAAATCTCTGGCCGACAAGATCACCGCCGGCAAACAGGGGCCGGTGGAGAAGGCTCACGCCGTCTACAACTATCTGTTCCATACCTTCCGCTACGACAAGTCCGGAACCGGCTGGGGCCGCGGCGATGCCGTCTGGGCCTGCGATGCCAAACACGGCAATTGCACGGATTTCCATTCGGCGTTCATCGGCATGATGCGCGCCGAAGACATTCCTGCGCGGTTCGTGATTGGATTTCCGCTGCCTGATCATCTCGCGCAAGGAACCATCTCCGGCTACCACTGCTGGGCGGAGTTCTACCTCAGCAAGGTGGGATGGGTGCCCGTCGATATTTCCGAAGCGTGGCAACACCAGGAGAAATACGCTTACTTCTTTGGCACGGTGGATGCCAACCGGGCTCGCTTCTCCGCCGGGCGCGACATCACCCTGGTTCCCAGGCAAGCCGGCCCGCCGCTCAACTACTTCGTTTATCCCTACGTGGAAGTCGACGGGAAAGCTGCCGGAAAAGTCGAGAAGCATTTTACTTTCCAAAACACCCCAGCGGCCGGCCCGGGTGACAAGCAAAGCGCCTCCATGTAGCGTGCTCCCTGCGGGCTGGAAGGCGGTTCAAGCAGGCCCATCAAGCACGGTAGCAGACTTGTTCTTCAAGTCTGCGGTTCTTCTCAGGTCTCACAAGGCCGCAGAGCCGCGAGATACATCTGGGTTGTAAGTAGGCTAGTACATGTCCGGGATGGACCCTCGGGAAGGATTCGGTTCGTCTTCGGTTCGTCTTCGGTTCGTTTTTTTGGCTTGTACGTATTTTCAACAACTTGGCTAGCTTCGTTTTCGGTTCGTTTTAGCTTCGTTTTTAATGCCGATCGTTTGTTTTCAATAACTTCTTAGCTTCGTTTTTAAAAAAAATGAGTTTTTGTTTTCTGTTTTGACCATCTGGGAGCCTATTGTTGTATTAAGCCTATTGACTTCAATAAATTGGAAAAATCTTTGCGCCTCGAAATGGAATCCTGTGGCCACGCGCCTTTTCTTTGCCTTTTCTTCCCTTCGGCCGCCCCACCCTGGCCCTGGAAGCTACTTAGCTAGACTACACCGTCCGCCTCCGGATGTCAAGAAAATCCCCCCGCGCATACTGTAGCGGCGATCGGGGGCAAGCACTGCTTGCCTGATCGCCGAAATGCATTCGTCGAGCACAGCTCGACGCTACAGCTTCGTCCCCCGGCAGAAAAAGCCGCAGACCTCAAGGCGAGGCCTGCACTACCCTGCGGAAAAACCGGCGGTCACAGACCGCCGCTACAGACCGGCATCCCGCTGATGCTTTTACTTTTGTGGCGCATCATAATATCAGGCAGGGAGAGCGGGGAGGGCGGCCCGATCCCCGCACGAAAGTTGCAAAACAAGAGGAGGAGATCATGTTCAAACTCGAACGCATTCTCTGCGCAGTGGATTTCAGCAAGCACTCCGCGGCGGCGCTCCGGGTGAGCGGCGGGCTGGCCAAGGCTTTTAACACAGAAGTCATCGTTCTTCACGCCCAGCGCCTCGAGGCGCCCGAGTATTTCACCGTCGCCCAGATCAAGTCGCTCAACGCCCAGCTCCGCCGGAGCCTTCGCGCGGCGCGCCAGTACGTTGACAGCTTCACCGCCAAGAACCTGCCCGCGGGCCTCGAACATTCCACCCTGATCGTGGAAAGCGATCCCGTGGAAGCGATTCTCCGCACCCTCAAGGCATCGAGGGCCGACCTGCTCGCCATGGGGACGCATGGCCGGAGGGGGCTCGCGCGGCTGCGGCTCGGCTCGGTATCGGAAAGCGTCCTGCGCCAGGCCGCGCGGCCGATTCTGACCGTCGGGCCGGGCGTGCGGCAGCTTGCCTCGCTGGGAACGTTCCGAAGAGTGCTTTGCCCCGTCAATTTCAGCGACCTGGCGCGCCATAGCCTGGAGTACGCGGTAGCTATCGCCGAGAAGACGGGAGCGGAGCTGATCGTCACGCACGTTCTTGAGGAAGGGGCCCAGCAGCCAGCAAGCGCCCGCCAGGCGCTCTGCGATTGGATCCCTCGCGACGTGCGGGAGCGCTGCTCGGTGCGGGAAGTGGTGCGGAGCGGCAACCCGGCGGAGCAGACCCTTCTGGAAGTGGAGCAATCGCGGGCCGACCTGCTGGTGATGGGCGCACAGCATCGCGACGTTCTCGGGTCGCTGCTGTTCGGTTCCACCACGGAAAGGATTATTCGCAGCGCGCCTTGCCCGGTGTTTTCGGCGGTCGTCAAGCAAGCCTGAAACCTGCTCAACGCCCTCGAGGGCGATCGATGGGTGGAAGCCGCGAGCCGGCCACCAGCATCCAGGGAGGAACCCTGGTGCTGGAAATGACCGTCTCCGCGAGCGGCGAGGTTGGAGACATTCACGTTGTTCAAGGAGTCAAAGGGTTCACCCGGGAGGCCATCGAGGCTATCAAGAAACGGAAATTCGCGGCAGCGAGGTTCGAGGGCAAACCTGTTGTCACATCCCTCCCCGTTGCGTTCTCCTTCACCCAGCCCATCGTCTGGTGGACGCGGCGAAAAGGATTAGCCTTCTCGCGCCCAGGTAAGGGTGTGAGGTTTGCCCTCTTTAAAGCCGCTTAAGCCGCCACCGAAGCGCCGCTCAGGAAAGCTTCCGTCGCCCGCATCAACTCCGACTCCGGTACGGGGCCTTCCAGATAGTCTGCAGCGCCCATGCGCATCGCTTCCAGATAGCACCCCATGTCAAGCGGCCGGGCCACCACCAGAACCGGCCTCTTCCGATCCATCATCATCGCGCGGTCCAGAACCAGCCGGCCCTCAAACGAGCAAGTACCCTGACTGAGGACGACCAGATCAAAGGATTCGGACTTTAGAAAGTCCAAAGCCTCCATGTAGGAGGAACAAGCCACCACTGTCCATCCGGCGCGTTGGAGAATTGATCGGTAATAGGCCAAATCGCCTCGGTCCTCGTCCACCACAAAAGCCCGCCCTTTACTTACCAATGGCCTTTGGCCAACTTGCCTAGAGACTCTTACACTTTCGAGCATATCACCCTCCAGCTTCGTTCAATTCCCGATCTTCGAGAGATCGGCACGTGATATGTTTTCCTCAAGTCCCTTCCGCCCTTCGAAGACTCGGAAAACATGTTTAGGCGGACCTTCGAATCTGCCGCTCAAGTTGGGTCCGCGTTGTACCTGTCGAGTGAGAATCCGCTTGCGTTATCGGGGTGTAGAAGCCGCGCATGAGGAGGTAGTACGAACAGGGTGACTCAATTTAAGATTCCCATGTGGAAAAGTGCTTGCCCTTTTGAGGATATGCTTGAACTGGGAAGAAATATGCACTTGCAGGAACAGGTAGCCCTTGCTGAAACCCGCCACCTCCTTCTCCCGAAGATCCCAAGTCCTATGGCTCTATGTCTACATGCTAAGCCCGCTGCGCGGCCAAGTCAAGCAATGAAATGGGCTAGTAGTCCGGCCAGACGGTTTTCCTCACCAATGCTGCAGTTTCTTGCCTTCCTCAGGGTTTTACCTCTCCCCGCCCGGCCACCTTCACCTTCCCGTGGCAACCGCCGAAAGAGCGGCGAGTTTCTTTTCTGGAGCCAGCCGCCGGAGCGCCTTCACATTAGGTGATTGTGTCAAGGCAAAGTAAGAAGCCCCCCAATCCGTTGATAAGCGGGCGGGAGGGCTGAGTGGGTGGGGTTCCGGGGAGTCAGCACGGGATCTGTGCCCAATCCACGCCGTTGGGCACGGCTTGGGCGGGGAGATTACGCTTCTTGCCGACGGGATAAGACCGCCGAGGTTTTACGGCGCGGAAAAAGAAGACACTCCGAACCAGGGTCCGAAAGGGGCTCGCAAATCCGTCGATAACTGCTGTGTTTCGGTGCAGGTGGGCTCAAGTCCTCAGCGGCAGCAACCGCAGCCCCTCCCGGTAGGCAGCAATCCCCTCGGCCAGGGCAGCCAGGCGCAGGATCAGTCGGCGGGCGTGATGCACCAGTCGTCCCGGCGTGTTGAAGATCAGGAAGCGCAAGCGCTTCGGGCGCGCCGTGGTCAGTTCGGGCGGCAGGGCCAGCCGTTTC
>DATKQU010000035.1:0-21601 GCA_035532595.1 Terriglobia bacterium
CGTCACTTTGGCCCGCAGGTTGTATCCCGGCTGAAAATTGGATTTGGGATTGCCGGCCTTGTCGAGGCCCTTGTCGTCCGTCCGGACGCCCGCCACCCGCTCGCCATCGTAGAGAATTTCAGAGCCGCTGATGCCCGGAAACAAATTGACGCCGGAAGCTTCCACCATTTCTCCCAGCCACTTGACCAGCTTGTTGACGGAAACGATGGCGTTGCCGTGGTTTTGCAGAAAGGAAGGATTGAAAGGCAGTTTCCACTGCCTGTTGCGCGTCAGGAAATAGACCGCATCGCCGGTGACGGCCGATTCGAGGGGCGCTCCTTGGGCCTCAAAGTCCGGCAGGAGCTCGCGGAGAGCACGCGGATCGAGGATCGCGCCGGAAAGCGAATGCGCGCCGAGCTCGCCCGCCTTTTCCAGGATGTAGATGTTTTCAGGAGAGAGCGAGGCGCCGGAAGCCGCGCCGGGCTTCCGGTTGCGCGCCGCGATGAGCTGGGCAAGCCGCAGCCCGCAACTGAGCCCCGCGGGGCCCGCGCCCACAATCACTACGTCGGCTTCAAGCGTTTCTCTTGAAACTTCCGGCATACGGATCAGTTCTTGATTTTACCAG
The DNA here is from genome assembly GCA_035532595.1 of Terriglobia bacterium. Classification (GTDB taxonomy): domain Bacteria; phylum Acidobacteriota; class Terriglobia; order UBA7540; family UBA7540; genus JAMCXS01. The sequence continues at coordinate 605 of DATKQU010000035.1, forward strand.
AGCCCTCCGCGCGCGGCTCGCTGGCGGGATAGAGAGTCAGCCGGCGCTGCGCCGTGGAAAAGACGAATCGCGAGGCGCGGACAAATTGATGGCAAGAAACGATCCTGGTGTTCACAAACAGAACTTTGCAGCGTGCTGTAGCGTCGAGCTATGCTCGACGCGGGAAACGCGGCGATCATAGATCGCCGGTACAAAAAATCGCCCGCGCCGCCGCGCCCTACTTGCCGGGCAGGCTGGCCATTTGCTGCTTCAGGGCCTCCGCGATGACGTCATTCGAACCAAATTCATTTCGAATTTGAGTGTAAATCTCGCGCGCCCGGCCGGGTTCGGTCGAGCTGTAGGCACTCGCCATAGCCAGCAAGGCCGTCGATCGCGGCACCATCAGCGTCGGATGGTTGGCAAGCTCCTGGTAAATTTTTTCCGCCTCGTCCAGTTTCCCGGTCTTCAACAGCTCGCCCGCCAAAGCAAACTGGGCGAGCGAGGCGATTTCCTTGTCCGATTGCTCGCAGGCTCCTTGCAGGGTCTTGATGGCCACCGCGTCGTTGCCCATGCGCGCCTGGCAAATGCCCATGTGTACCTCCGCGTAGCCTGCGGCTTTGGTTCGCGGATACTTCGTGACGATCTCACCGAACTCCTCCAGCGCCTTCTGGTACTTGGCCTGGGCGGTGGGAAAGGTTTGATCGGGCTGCATCGGATTGTTCGGGTCGGGAGCCCCCACGTAGGCATTGAATGTGCCGATCGCGGTCTGCAACTGATTGTTGGCCGCGGCCTCCTGCTGGGCGTAATAACTCTTGAGCCAGAGCGCCCCGAGGACGATCACGATCACCGCCGCGCCCACCAGAATGATGGCCTTCAGATGCTCGCTGACGAAGATCTGCAGCGATTCGACGCTGTCTTGAAATTCATCATGCTTCAGTTGATGCCGCGTGTATCGATCCACAATTGCTCCTTCTTACCTAATTCGCTTGAGCCATCTTAACCTCCCCGTGGAAGGAAGGTCAATCGAGGGGGCGGCCCAGGGTAGGGCCCGGAGCCGTTCAAACCCTTCGGCGAGGGCCTACGAGGAACGGAACGCGCCCCATCCGAGCCGCTCGAGGCCTGAGCCACGGAAATTGCACCCGGCCGGCGAGTTTGACATCGCATATCCTGGAGATTAAAATCAAGAGTTTGCGTATCACTGTGAACATTTATCAATGAGGGGGTTGCCATGGCTGTGAAGGTTGGTGTCAATGGTTTTGGGCGGATTGGCCGCAATATCCTGCGGACCGCGCTGAATGACTCCGGGCTGGAATTTGTTGCGGTCAACGACATCACGGATCCCAAAACTCTGGCGCATTTGCTGAAATACGACTCGGTGCTCGGAAACCTCAGCGCCGTGGTGACCAGCGGCGAAGATCACATCAAGGTGGACGGCCGCACCATTCGCGTCTTCAAAACCAAGGACCCGGCGGAGATCGACTGGCCGTCCCTGGGCGTTCAAGTGGTGGTCGAATCCACCGGCCTGTTTACCAAGGCGGAGGACGCGCGGAAACACCTGCGGGGCACGGTCAAGAAAGTCATCATCAGCGCCCCGGCCAAGAATGAAGACATCACTGTGGTGCTGGGCGTGAATGAAAAAGCCTACGATCCGGCCAAACACCACGTTATCTCGAACGCTTCCTGCACCACCAACTGCCTGGCCCCGGTGGCGAAAGTGTTGGACGAGACTTTCCACATCAAGAAGGGCGCGATGACTACCATCCACTCCTACACCAACGACCAGCGCATCCTGGACTTCCCTCATAAAGATTTGCGGCGCGCCCGGGCCGCCGCCCTCTCCATTATCCCCACCACCACAGGAGCCGCCAAGGCCGTGGGCTTGGTGTTGCCGCAACTCAAAGGGAAACTGGACGGCTTCGCCATGCGCGTTCCGACTCCGAACGTCTCGCTGGTGGATCTTGTGGTGTTTGTGGAAAAAGCTACCACTACCGAGGAGGTCAATGCCGCCTTCAAGAGGGCGGCGGAAGGCCCGCTCAAGGGCATCCTGGAGTACTGCGAAGAGCCCCTGGTCTCCATGGATTTCCGCGGCAACTCGAACTCCTCTATTGTCGATGCCGGCTTCACCAAAGTGATCGACGGCGACTGCGTGAAAGTGACCGCGTGGTACGACAATGAATGGGGATATTCCTGCCGAGTCCGAGACCTCATCCATTACGTCGCCAAGAAGTTCTAAACCTCGCCATTGGCCGGAACGCATGGAGCACGACGAGCGCTCCGCGCGCGGCCCCATCGTTATCAGGAAGGAAAAAGCGAGCCATGGCAAAACTTTCCATTCGCGATGTGGATCTCAAAGGCAAAGTCGTCTTTATGCGAGTTGATTTCAACGTGCCCTTGAATGACGCGGACGAAATCACCGACGATACGCGAATCAAGGCCAGCCTGCCGAGCATCCAGCACGTGCTCAGCCAGGGCGCCAAATTGATCCTGGCCTCTCACCTGGGAAGGCCCAAGGGAAAACCCAACCCCCAAATGAGCCTGCGCCCGGCCGCCTTGCGCCTGGCAGAGATGCTCAACCGCCCGGTCAACTTCGCGCGGGACTGCGTGGGGCCTGAACTCCAAAGGAACGTTGCGGAACTCGCAGACGGCGGCATGCTGCTGCTGGAAAATCTGCGTTTTCACAAAGAAGAGGAAGCCAACGATCCGGATTTTGCGCGGCAATTGGCCGCCCCGGCCGAGGTCTACATCAATGACGCTTTTGGGTCCGCCCATCGCGCTCACGCCTCAACCGAGGGCATCACGCATTATGTTCCGGTTTGCGCCGCGGGCCTATTGATGGAAAAAGAACTCGAATATCTGGGCAAAGCGCTCGAGAATCCGGCGCACCCTTACGTGGCCATCGTCGGCGGAGCGAAAGTTTCCGACAAGATCAAGTTTCTGCAAAACCTCATGGGAGTTGCGGATGCCATCCTGATCGGCGGGGCCATGGCCTACACTTTCCTCAAGGCCCAAGGGCTGGAAGTGGGGCTTTCCAAATTTGAGGCAGACAAGCTGGAGCTGGCGCGGGACCTTTTGCGGGCGGCCGAGCAGAAGAAGGTCAAGTTCCGGCTGCCGCAGGACCACGTGGTGGCCGCCAAGCTGGATGCCTCCGCCCAGGGTGAGACTGTGAACTCCCCCAGCATTCCTGCCGACCGCCTGGGGGTCGATATCGGCCCTGCGACCACGGCCGAATACGCGGCCGAGATCAGGCGCGCCAAGATGATTATCTGGAACGGCCCGATGGGCGTCTTCGAGATCGATCAGTTCTCACGCGGCACCATGGAAATCGCCCATGCCGTCGCCGCCTCCAACGCAATTTCAATTGTGGGCGGCGGGGATTCGGTGGCCGCGGTTCACAAAGCCGGAATCGCCGACAAGATTACGCACATTTCAACCGGCGGCGGCGCCTCCCTGGAATTTCTCTCGGGCTTAAAACTTCCCGGCGTGGAAGCCCTGCCGGAAAAACCGTAAGCAGAAAGCAAAAGGCAGTAGGCAGTGGGCACTTGGCAGTTACCCCGGGTAGCGAATTAACGGAGGACGGGATACGTCAAACGGCGGGGTAAAGGAGTTGCGGGTTTACCAGCTGGCTTACCTGACAGCGATGGAAATTTTTCGCGAGTCCCGCTCGTTTCCAACGGAAGAACGCTACTCCTTGATCAGCCAGATTCGCCGGTCTTCGCGTTCTGTCGCGGCCAATATCGCTGAAGGATACCGAAAGAGGCAGTATCCTGCAATGTTTGCCAGCAAGTTGGCGGACGCAGACTCTGAGGCAACCGAAACAGGGGTTTGGCTCGACTTCGCCCGTGATTGTGGGTATCTAACCCCAGATGTTCACCAGCGGCTAACCACTGCCTGTAATGAGATTGGTAAGATGTTGCACGCGATGATTAGCAATCCCGAAAAGTTTGCTCCTCGGTGATTGTCGCGGGGAGTGAGCTACCCGGATAATTCCTCAGGAGGAAAGGATATTCGCGGCAAGCTGGAAAGCGAACCTTGCGACCCTGGAGAGAATGCACAGCCGACACCGGACCTTAAGAAAGAGCAAAGGAATATACGCAGCGTGAGAGAGCCTTTAACGCCTAAACAAAAGCTTTCTTTGGGATACGGGCACCGTGTGCCAACTGCCCACCGCTTACTGCCTACTACTGAACAAGGATAGAAGACATGCGCAAACCCGTTATTGCCGGCAACTGGAAGATGTACAAGACGCGCGGGGAAACCGTGGCTTTTATTGACGAACTAAAGCCCCGCGTAGCGAGCGTCAGCCACTGCGAAATTGTGGTAGCGCCCCCTTTCACGGCGCTTGCCGCCGCGTCCCAGGCCGCCAAGTCGAGTAACATTCAAATCGCCGCTCAGGACCTCCACTGGGATGCCGAGGGTGCGCACACCGGCGATATCTCTCCCCGAATGCTTCTCGATGCGGGCTGCTCGCACGTGATTATCGGCCACTCGGAACGCCGGCACGATCATGGCGAGACCGACGAGCAAGTGAACCGAAAATTGAAGGCCGCCCTTGCCTCCGGCCTCACCCCCATCGTGTGCGTGGGTGAAACGCTCGAAGAGCGCGAAGGCGGGGAGGCACAAAAGGTGCTGGAGCGGCAGTTTGCAGGGGGGTTCGCCGGGTTGACCCCCCCGGAGTTTTCCCGTATCATGATGGCATATGAGCCGGTCTGGGCGATTGGCACAGGCCGAACCGCAACCCCGGAGCTTGCGGCGGAAAGCCATGCGTGCTTGAGGCAGTTGGTCCGCGGCCAATTTGGCGACGAGCGGGCGCAAGCAGGCAGGATTCTTTACGGGGGGAGCGTCAAGCCCCAGAACGTCCGCGGGCTGATGGCTCAGGAAGAGATTGACGGAGCCTTGGTGGGGGGAGCAAGCCTCACCGTGGACTCCTTTGTTGCCATTATCAATTATCCGCAGGCCTGAGCAGGCCAAGAGCGGGCAGCGAGAGCGAAGGGAAATTTTATGGTTACGGCAGTTACGATTCTTCAGCTCCTGGTGAGCGTCTTGATCGTCCTCATGGTTCTCATCCAGGGCGGGGAGAACGTTGATATGGCGGCGGCCTTTGGCGGATCGAGCCAGGCGGCTTTCGGTCCCCGCGGCGCGGTCAGCACACTCGCCAAGATTACCTGGGTGCTGGGCGCCATCTTTATGGCGACGTGCGTGACGCTGGCAATCTGGGCTACCAAGTCGACTTCAAGCTCGGTGCTGGAAACAGCGCCCGCACAAACCCAGACCGCTCCGGTGGCTCCTGCCCCGGCCAAGAAATAAAGCTTGAACCAACGCGGCGTCGTTGGCAGAGTCAACAAGAAGACCCCTCCCACGCGGAAGTGGCGGAATTGGCAGACGCACCAGCTTGAGGGGCTGACGGTCGCAAGACCGTGGGGGTTCGAGTCCCCCCTTCCGCACCAAACCTCGCCTTCCAACACTTGATGCCCTCCCGCATGCCATAACCATGCAATGCCAGAAAACGTCTGTTGGTAATTTCCCAGGTTCTTTCCTTGCCGCTTGACTTTTGATGGGGAAGCTTTATTGTTGTTTTTCCGGCACACATCCGCGTGACACAAGTCATACTTGGGGGCTCCTGGTGGGTACTATTGTAGATCCCCTAGACATAATCCACGCATACCCTCGGCACGAACACAAGGAGGCTATCCATGGAAGGACGCAGCAAACGGGGCCTGCTCGTATCCAAAGGTTGGGTTCAAGCTATCGCGATCATTTTCTTATTTGGCTTTTTTGTCTTGGGCCTGCTGGCCTATCGAACCTATACCAGCGAGCCTCCCGTCCCCGCAAAAGTTGTGGATCCCGCCGGACAGGTTCTCTTCACGCGCGCGGATATCATGCGGGGCCAGGAAACCTTTCTCCGCAACGGCCTTATGGAATATGGTTCCATCTTCGGCCACGGAGCTTATCTGGGGCCCGACTTTACGGCGGATTACCTCCACCGCGCGGCGCTGATCGTCCGCGACGAGTACGGAGGCGCTGCCTCCGACCGCGCCGGGGCGCAAACCATCCAGGATTTCAAGACCAACCGGTACAATCCCGCCACCGGAACGTTAGCGTTCACGGCCGCCCAGGCTCTGGCCTTCCAAAAACTTCAAGCCCATTACGGCAAGTTTTTTACCGAGCCTTCCACCAAGTACGGTTTACGTCCCAAAGCCATTACCGATCCGGAGCAGATTTACGACCTGACGGCGTTCTTCAGTTGGTCGGCGTGGGCAGCGTCCGCGTTGCGGCCCAACCTTGAGTATTCGTACACGAACAATTGGCCGCCCGAGTCCCTCGTCGATAATCACCTAACCGCCGACACCATTGTGTGGAGCGTGCTCTCACTTATCGCTTTGCTGGGTGGAATTGGGCTCTTGCTGGCTGCCTTCGGCAAGTGGAATTTCCTCGGCTGGCACGGGCGCGAACAGCAAACCATTTCTTTTCGGCCGCCGGACGATATTTCCCTGACGCCCGCGCAACGCTCCTGTGCGTGGTTTTTCCTGGTGATGGCCCTGCTTTTCCTGGCGCAGACGCTGCTCGGCGGGGCCTCGCAGCACTACCGTGCCGAGATCACAAACTTTTTCGGCCTGGACCTCGGCCGCATTCTGCCTTTCAACGTCACTCGCACGTGGCATGTGCAGCTTGCCATCTTCTGGGTTTCCACCTCTTTCCTTGCGGCCGGTATTTTTCTCGTTCCCATGATTACCGGGCGAGAGCCAAAGCGGCAGCACTGGCTGGCTTACAGCTTGCTTGGCGCGCTCGCCCTTGTGGTGGTCGGCAGTTTGCTCGGGGAATACGCCGGGATCGAAGGCTGGATTCGTCATGGCTGGATGTGGTTCGGCGACCAGGGCTTCGAGTACCTGGACTTGGGACGCTTCTGGCAGATTCTGCTGATCATCGGCCTCGTCTTTTGGGTGGTCATTCTGTTTCGAGGGTTGCGCGGCCGCCTCAGGGTCGAGCACATGGGCAATATGCCGTGGCTTTTCTTCTTTGCGGCCTTGTCGATTCCGGCCTTCTACGCCGTCGGTCTGCTGGCCAGGCCCGGCTCCAACTTCACCACCACGGACTTCTGGCGGTTTTGGGTGGTTCATCTGTGGGTTGAAGACTTCCTGGAGCTTTTTACCACCATCATGGTGGCCTATATCTTCGTGTTGCTAGGGGTTGTGCACGAACGTGTGGCCCTGACCATGATTTACCTGGATATTCTCCTCTACTCCGCCGGCGGCGTGATTGGCACCATGCACCACGTCTATTTCTCCGGCGAGCCCGCTCTGCATATGGCGCTGGGCGCTTTCTTTTCCGCCGCCGAGGTCATTCCGCTCACCTTCCTGACGCTTGAAGCGTGGAGCTTCCTGCAGCTTGGAGCGGAGCAAAGCCTGAAATCGCGCACCCCTTTCCCGCACTTCTGGGCCGTGATGTTCCTTGCCGCCGTGGGCTTTTGGAATTTCCTTGGCGCCGGAATTTTCGGTTTCCTGATCAATCTTCCGATCGTCTCTTATTACGAAATCGGAACGGCCCTGACCGCCAACCATGCGCATGCCGCCATGATGGGTGTTTACGGAATGCTGGCCGTGGGTCTGGCGTTGTTCTGTTTGCGGTATATGATTCCGGAAAAGCTTTGGTCAGACCGGGCGGCGAAAATCAGTTTCTGGTCTCTAAACCTTGGCCTCGCCTGGATGGTTTTCGCGTCGCTGTTTCCGCTGGGCATCATGCAGTTGTACCATTCCGTGCGATACGGCTATTTCGACGCCCGATCCCTGAAGTTCCTCACCGGCCACCTCAGCAGTCTCATCGAGTGGATCCGGATGCCGGGAGATACCTTGTTTATTGTGGGCGGCGTGCTGCCGGTCGTCTACCTCGCATGGCTTGGGGTTCGGCATATGCGCCCGCGCGCTACACCTGAACAGCCGGCGGAAAGTCTCTTTACAGAAATCGTGGAGTCCGCAGAAGTTAAATGATCATCGACGGCTTCCATGCCGAAGTGCTGATGGCGAGCGGGTACGCGCTGTTTCTGGCGGCCGTTGCTGCCGTCCTGGAGTGGCTCGCCCGGCATTCCCACCGCCGCTCGGAGCAAATGCGAGTGGCCGGCTTCCAGTACCACCAGGAGTTCGACCTCTGGGAATGCCCCACGGGACAGCATCTCCGTCGCCACTCGGCGGACCACCAGCGGCGCATCGTGCGCTACCGCGCGCCGGCCCACGCCTGCAATGCCTGCCATGCAAAAATTGACTGCACCGACTCCGAGGATGGCCGGGAAATCGAGCACCGTCCTGATTCCTGGCTGCAGTCAGAGCTTCGCCGCTTTCATCGCGGCATCTCGCTGGCGTTGTTGCTGCTGGCTGGGTTGATCCTGGCGGCGGAAGTAGTGCAATACAACCATGCACCGGACTTGCTGTTGCTGGGAGGCCTGCTGATCGCCATCAGCGCTCTCGGCATGCGGTTTGTATGGGAATTTGTGGCTCGTTAGCCGGCTGTCGCCAGAACGGGTGCCGGTCCGCGCTTGGGCGGCTCCGCCCGGGAGCTCAGTGCGGTTCTGGAGACTCAAGCGAGATTCCCAAAAGCAGGGACAACGTCCGGTAAAGCAGGTTCATATCCACGGGTTTGTTCAGGAATTCGTCCGCGCCCAGATCTTTCACCATGGAAGCGGCCTTCGGGTCAATGCTGCCACTCAACACAACAACCGGAATTTGACTGGTCTTTGTGGAAGCTTTCAGTTGCTTAAGGACCGCGACTCCCGTACCGCCCGGCATCTGAATGTCCAAAATGATCGCGTCAGGCTGGGTCTTAATGGCGGACATCCAAGCCTGGATGGCATCATACGCCACAGTCACTTTGAACCCCTTCTCCTTGAGGCGGGTGGACAGCATCAAGGTCTGAACACGGTCATCATCGGCGACGAGAATCTTCAAGAGGCTTGCTCGCTTCTCTGCATGGCCTCCAGGACCGGCCAGAGTTGCCGCATGGATCTTTCGAGCGAACGATAGGCTTCTTCCGCGTGCGTCAGGTCGCCCCCGCGACCCATTTTTTCCAGCTTCAAAGCTGCTTCCTGAGCCTTGCGGGCGCCGAAGTTGCCCACCGAACTTTTGAGATCGTGGGCGGCGTGCTCGAGCCCGCTAGCGTCTTGGCGGTCAATCGCCTCCCGGACGGCAGCCAGGAGGCCAGGGCCAGAGTCGAGGAACAACGCTGCCATTTCCGCCAGGAGTTCCCGGTCTCCCTCCACGCGGGCTAACGCCTCGTCCCAACTGACCGCTTCCTCGCCATGGTTCACCGGGGCCTCCTTCGACTCTTCCTGAATAAAAATCGGCCTTTTCTGCTTTTCGCTGAGTTTTTCCTTCTGGGGGGTCCCGGCCTGGGCCGGATCGCCCGGTCGTTTCTGCCGTTCGGCGAGGAAAACGGCCTGAGGATTATGAGGCTCTGTGTTTCGTAACAACTGGCTTTGCGGAACTGTGAAACCGTTTGCGCTTTCCCGTCAAGAAACAGTTCTCTCCCCCGCGGCACACCCGATTCGGGGACACGCTCCCCGCGCCCCCTTCATATTAAAAATCGGCCTTGTCACGTATATCTTTACCCCCGGAATCGACTGGCCCCAGACGATCCCAGACAGCACAGACCGATCTCGATCAGTCAAGGACACAGGAACCCTGGTGCGCAGCAAAGCATGAAGGAAATTAAAATTGGCGATGGACGGCTGAGGAGAGGAGGAAACTGTCAGCTTCGCAGTCAGGACGATGCCGTTGAGCGGAACCAATCGACGGTCCGCTGCAAACCTTCGTGGAAGTTCACTTTCGGTTCGTAGTCCAGCAACTTTCGGGCAAGGGTGATATCAGCATGTGAATGTTTAACATCGCCCGTGCGCGGAGCGTCATAACGGGGCTTGACCTGTTTTCCCAAGATGTCGTTCAACAAAGAAACGATCTCATTCAGCGTGTGGCGCTCGCCGGTGCCGACGTTGATCACTTTCCCCACCGGCGCAGGACCAGCACAGGCGCGAAGCGTCGCGTCCACCACGTTCTCAACATAGGTGAAATCACGCGACTGCTCGCCGTCACCGTAAATGGTAGGCGTCGCTCCCCGCAGATACGCTGCAATAAAAAGCGAAAGAACGCCCGAGTAGGGAGAATCCGGCGCCTGGCGTGGCCCGAAGATATTGAAGTAGCGCAGGGCAACGGTTTCAAGGCCATAAACGCGGGTAAAAATCTGGCAGTAATATTCACTGGCCAGCTTGGCCAGAGCATAAGGCGAAAGCGGACGCGGCTCCTGAGATTCTACGCGAGGAAGCGCGGGATGATCGCCGTAGGCTGCCGAGGAAGCTGAAAACACCACGCGCTTGACGGATGCATCGCGCGCGGCCACCAGGACGTTCAAGGTTCCATCGAGATTCACGGCATTGGAGGTCAGGGGGTCTTCAACGGAGCGGGGGACGGAGGGGATCGCCGCCAAGTGAACGACGTATTCCACCCCTCCAAAGCACGGCCGAATAGCGTCCAGGTTTCGAATATCGGACTCGTGCCAATCAATCTTTTGCCTGACCCCGGCCAGGTTTTCAGCGTGTCCGGTGGAGACGTTGTCGAGCACGCGGACGCTTTCCCCGCGGCGGAGAAGTTCATCGACAACGTGTGACCCGATAAATCCCGCGCCGCCGGTAACAAGGTATAATGCCATATGGTTTTAGCCCCCAATCGGTAACAGGCTATTTTATCCGCTTATGAAGAATAGGGCCAGCAGACGACGGGCGTTCACCAGGGTGAGGCGGACTTAAAACTGCAATGATTCTTTCAAAACGGTTGCGGCAGGGAGGTCGCCTGGCATCGTTCGGCAGTGAAAAGCAAATTGATATTATAATTCACAGTTCGCGTAGCTGTGAATTTTCCGTCCGGGGCGGGCGGTAACGCCATCGGCCGGACCATGTGTCTCCGGTTTTCATCCATGAGTTCGCACCGCCAAGCACGCCACTTCACAAACGCCCGGGCCACCAACTTCTACTACTCTTTTGTTTTTCTCTCCAGGGAGAAGCGCCAGGCCATCGAAGCGGTCTACGCTTTCGCGCGGCGCATCGATGACGCGGCGGACAGCCGTCTTTCCCCGGAAGACGCGGAGCAGGAACTTTCCCGCTGCCGCTGTGACTTGGACCGGTGCTACGCAGCGTCCGCGGATCATCTCGACCAGGAACTTTCCCCCGAACTCGCGGCGCTGGCCGAGGCCATTCACCGCTTCGAGATTTCCCGGGAGCACTTCGAGGAGCTTTTCCGCGGCATCGAAATGGACCTGCGTCCGGTCCGTTACCGGACCTTTGAGGACCTGTCGCTTTATTGTTACCGCGTCGCTTCGACCATTGGGCTCATTTCCATCGAGATTTTCGGGTACCAAAACCCGCGCACGCGCAAATACGCCGCGAACCTGGGCATGGCCTTGCAGATAGTAAATATCCTGCGCGACGTGGAGAGCGACGCGCGCGGGGGCCGGATATACCTTCCCGAAGAAGATCTGGAACGTTTCGGCGTGCGTCCCGAAAGCCTTCTGGAGGGAAGGCCGAGCGGCCGCTTCCTGGAACTCATGAAGTTTGAGTCCCAGCGCGCCCGGGACTACTTTACGCAGGCGCGCAAGGCGCTTCCTCCCGAAGACCGCCGCTCGCTGGTGGCAGCCGAAATTATGGGCGCACTCTATTGGCGATTGCTGGCTCGGATCGAGCGGAAGGGATTCAAGGTTTTTGGAGAACGAGTCCGCTTGCCGCGGCTCTTGAAATTCTGGATTGCCCTTTCGGTTTATTCGGGAGCCGAGTGGCAGTAAGCCTTGGCGCCTGGCGGCGCTGGTCTGATTCTCTACTGATAGGAGCCAACACCAATTCCCGCACCTTCGGCATCCCGAGACAGCCTTCGGCTTGAAATGATTTCCTGGACCGCATAGGTGGCCTTCTGCTGGGACTCAAAATAAGTCCGGGTCACCATCTCGCCGATTAAACCCACCGAAAGAAACTGAATTCCGCTCAAAATCAGCAACACTCCCAGGAAGAGAAGCGGCCCGTGTTGCAGCATGATCGACTGATGGAGAAAGATTTTTTTGAAAGCCAAAAAGACCCCGATGCTGGTTCCGAGCCCTACGCCGGCGAAACCCAACAGGCCGAAGAACTGCAACGGCCGGGTCGAGTACTCCAACAGAAACTTGATGCTGATCAAATCGAGCATCACCCGGATGGTGCGCGACAGCCCGTAGTTGGATTTGCCGTTTTTCCGCGGGATGTTGCTAATGGGAACTTCCGCGATTCTGGCTCCCATCGAACTGGCCAGAGCGGGGATGAACCTGTGGTGGTCGCCGTAAAGGCGCATGTGCTGAAGAATTTCCCGGCGGTAGGCCTTAAAGGTGGTTCCAAAGTCGTGAATGGGCACGCCGGACAACTTAGCCATCAGCCAATTGGCGATGCGGCTGGGGAAGCGCCGCGTCAGCCAGGTGTCCTGCCTGCAGACTCGCCACCCGCTCACCAGATCGTATCCCTCGTTCATCTTGGCAATGAATTGAGGGATTTCTGCCGGGTCATGCTGAAGGTCGCCGTCCAGGGAGATGATAATCTCCCCCTGGGCATAGTCGAACCCCGCTTGCAGGGCGGTGGTCTGGCCGAAATTTCTCCGCAGGCGAACGGCGACGACCCGGCCGTCATGGGAGCAAATTTCCCTCAGCATGGCATAGGTTCGGTCGAAGCTGCCGTCATCAACAAAGACCACTTCGTAGGACCCGCCAGTCTGATTCATGATTTCCACGATCTTCATATAAAGCGGCCGCAGGTTATTTTCCTCGTTAAAAAGAGGAACCACCACGGAGTATCTTACCGGGCTGTTCTTATCCATCAGCGGATTTCCTTCCTTCACGGCCGGAGGCTTGGCGGGTTGCCGTCCCTAAGCTTTCCGGACAATTTCCTGAACAGACGGGGTTTCCTTTCTCTTCGAAGACTCGATACCGCCGGATCGCTTCACGGCCAGGTCCCCATACGAAATCAGTTCAATTCCCATTTCGGCAACCAGTTTTTTGAGGCCGGGCTGAGTCAAAGCCGCAAGCTCCGTTTCGCGCTGGGAGCGAAGCCGGGTTTGGGTAGCAAGCAGAGCGCTGTCAGCATATCCCGGATGGCAGATCATCTCGCTCGTGCCGTCGGGCAGATCGCGAAGGATTTGACCGAGATTCCGGGCATCCAGGAAACCTGTCTGGCTCAGTCCAAAAAAGTGTTCCGGCCAGCAAAGCCCGGCACCTTTGAGCTTTTTCCTTTGCCAGGCCGCCAGCGTGGAAAGCGCGCGCGCCAGCATGAATTGCTTTGTTGCCCCTGGCCAATTGCCGCGGCTTGGGGGGAAGGGTCCGAGCCCGGACGTCAGGGGCTCCACGGGGCATCGGACGCAAGAGATGTGAAACTCCCGTGCGAGTTTTATGACCACGCCGAAGAGAGGAGGCAAAAGATGGATATGTTTGTGGCTGTCCAGGTGACTGACGCGCACCCCTGCCGAAACGATCTTCTCGATCTGGCTTCTCCACTCGGATTCAACCTCTTCCAGCCTGGTTTCCCTTCGCATGACTCTCCGAGCCAGAACGCCGGGACTTCCCGGGAAGACATCCCCCGAACCGAGCAGCGAGCGGACCCGCGCCGGGTTGCAGGTCGGCCGGCCATCCGTAAGGTTCAGATGCACGCCGACTCCCAAAGTCTCTATTCTGACGCCCGCTTCCGCGGCGGAGTCAAAAGCCGCGCCATTGGAAAGGAGGCTGGCGTTGGTGATCATGCCCCCCTGGTGTCCTTCGAGAATGGCGCGGTTAACGCCCTCCGTTAGCCCGAAATCATCCGCGTTAACAATCAGCCTTTTCATTTTGATGCCACGGCCGGGGAGGCGTCCTTGTTTCCAGCGCCCCGGAGGGCCACCGAGTAATGGGCGGCCAGCAATAATCCTGCCCCGACCCAAAACAGGGTCCGGATCTTTCGAATGATCGCCAAAGAAACCCCTTCCGCGGCGCCGTAGCCCACCGCCTTGACCACTAGAGCGGTTCCGCCCTCGTCCACTCCCAGGCGCAGCGGCACAAAGGCAAAAAAGAGGTTCACGATCCGGTTCACCGCTTCGATGATGAAAGCGGCCAGAAAAGAACTCCGATGGACCGTCAGGCTCAGAATAATGTAAGCCTCGAGGACCCCGGTGAGGATGGCCACAATTTCTGCCAGGAGGATCAGGAGGGACTCAGCCTTGTGCCGCCGGCAGAAATCGTGAACGTTTTCCTCAAACCGGTCAACCTCATCCCGCCTCGCCTGCAGGCGGCTCCCCCAATCGATCTTCAGCCTTTCCAGACCATCGAGAACCTTGCCCACCACCCTGTAGCGTTTCTTGACGATCAGGCCGATGAGGAAACCGAAAAGAAATAGAACACCCATCACCACTAAGCCGGCCGTTCGCACCGGCGAAGGCAGAGCAAACCCGGACACGAAAAGCACCAGGCCGCTGGCGATGATGAGACCGGTTGCAAAACTATAGGCCAGGTTCTCGATCACCACAGAGGACGCGCTGTGCTCGGCGGAGATCCGCCGCGACAGCGTGAGGCCTTTGACGGTCTCTCCCAGCAGCGGGCCCAAAAAGGTCAGGTCCGTAACCGCTTCTCCAACCAGGCGGATTCCGAAAAGGTCCAGGAACCTGACCTGCCGTTCTTGGGGTTCGATCGAGCAGTACCAGGCGATCGTCCTGAGAACGTGCCGAAACCCCGAAATCAGGATCAAAAACAGAAAGCCTGCGCCGACTTGCCAGATTCTTGCGGCGATGGTGCCCGGACCGGTCCTCTGAATCAGCAGAACGAACAGGCCCAGTCCGGCCAAAAGGGCAATTAGCTTGAATTTATGCTGTTCTATCAACGAAGTTGCCTTATGGATTCAGGGCTCGCCCGCCAAACAGGTTTCAGCGACACTGATAGGTGCGCTCGCCGGCATTTCGCTGCCATGCCCTGTGGCTAGGGCTCCAAGCCTGCCAATAGCCATAGTAAGCGACCCGGAGCAAAAAGACGAGAGGCACCCGTGGCTGGCTCCTCCGGCGGCAGGCTGCGCGGACGGGCATCCCAGACATGCCAGGGCCCCCAAACGAGGTTTAAGAGGATGAAATTAGAGTATCTGCGGTCCGGTGGTGGGTCAATTTGGCGGGGTAGCGGCGAGTTTACCTCGCCATGTGGCGGCCTAAAGCCGCCTCTACGTCAAAATGACCCACTACCTGCGGTCCCGGCAGGTTGACGAGTTTCGAGCATCCCGCTAGAATAACTGTTGGGTCTGATCGTGCCGAAGCCAGCATCTCCGCCGTTCCCGGGCTCGAAACCTATTCCGTAATCTAGCGAGAAATCACAATGAATGCCAACGATCTCCGGCCAGGTATGGTCATCAAGCACAACGGTGAGCTTTTTTCGATTCACAAAGCCGAGCACCGCACTCCGGGAAACCTGCGGGCCTTTGTTCAGGCGCGGATGCGCAATCTGCGCACGGGCGCTCTGGCGGATCACCGGTTCCGCTCCGAGGACAACGTCGAGCGAGCGGTCATCGATGAAACCGAGATGCAATATCTTTACTCCGACGGTGACTCCTTTCACTTCATGAACACCAAGACCTACGAGCAAATCCACCTTCACAAGGACATCGTCGGCGGCCGGGCGCAATACATGATGCCCGACGTTATCCTGAAAGTCGATTTTTTCGAGGGGCGTCCGATCGACGTGGCGCTTCCGGCCACCGTGGACCTCAAGGTGGTTGAGACCGAACCCGGCATCAAGGGCGCTTCGGCGACGAACGTCACCAAAGCCGCCAAAATGGAGACAGGCTTGATTGTCCAGGTTCCGCCTTTTATCGATGAGGGCGAAGTCATCCGCATCGATACCGGCGACGGCTCCTACATGGCGCGCTCCAACTAACGCGGTGCCGCCTTCCCACACCTGCTCCACCGTCGGTTCCGGGGAATCATTCGAAAGGGATTTGCTTTTCGCTCTCGAGTTCCAGGCCCTTCGGGGTGATCGTGTAGGTGACTTGATAGCGGGGAGGATAGTGTCCCTGGGCGGTGTCCCGGATGAATTCGTCTTCCTTCAAATAGCGGATCACCAGTTGATTGCCCTGGACGCTCAGCTTGCCACCGAACAAATCCTGGGTTTCCCATGAATACCGCAGGTTCTGCCCATCGAACGAGTAGAGAGCCGCCGTCAGGCGCGGATGGCTCTTTCCCAGCCTCGCGCCGTAGATGAGAAAGCGAAAGTCCCCGGAAGCCGAGGGAGGAAGCACCGCATAATTAAGGTCGGTTCGCGGAACGAAGGTGGTGAGCGCAACCTTTTGGGTATGGCCATCGCGGCGGGCAAACAGCACCACCACATTCCTGCGCCAGATGTCGCTCCATCCCAGCGTATAGCCCGCGCCGATCAGCTCCGCGCCTTTCCAGGGCGCCTCAAAAACCGCGGCGTTGGCAACAGCCGGGTATCGCAATTTCGAGAATGCTTGCTCGATTTCTCTACGCACCTGAACGTCGCTGGGTGAGCGGTTCTCGACCCACTTCTCAAGATGCCCGACAACCAGGCTTTGAATTTCGTTGGTGATGCCCTCCGAATCATCGAGATCCTGGCCATAAAGCTGGCTGGCAAGATAGCTGACGTGTCCGGGCAAGTCGGCGGGCGGACCCTGATTTTTCTTTTTGCGCCCCTGGGCAGCGCCGGCCCCCAGCACGATGGCTCCCAGCAGCAAAACAACCACGATTCTCTTCGGTTGAACCCTTCGCACTTCATTAATTCGTTCTGTCAATCTGTTCATGGCCTCCCCAACAGGGCTCGCACCCAGCGGATAATTCGGTTCTGCCTGCTTCTGCAACTCGGAAGAATTGGGCTTACGCGATCCGCTCAAAAGCTCGAACGATCTCCTCATCCTGATCCTCAAAAACCGTTCGCAGATCCAACAGCACCCGGTCGCGCTCGACTCGTGCAATGACCGGCAGGGAATAGCGCCGCAGAGCGGATTCCACTTCCTGAGCACTGAGGGTGACAGGGCGAACCGCCACCAGCCGGGTCGGAAGGGACTGTCCGGGAGTCGAGCCGCCCCCAATCACCGATTCGCCCGCCTCGACCACGGCGGAGAAAGCGGAGCTGCGATCCAGGCGCTTGGCGAGCCGCTCAGCGCGCGCGGCTAACTCCTCGAGGGAGACGCTCATCATGCGCAGCGCCGGGATCGAGCGGAGATTCCCGTCAAGGTACGCCCGAATGGTCGCTTCAAGAGCCGCAATCGTAAGCTTGTCCACGCGCAAGGCGCGGAACAGCGGATTTTTGCGGATGCGGTCAAGGAATTCGCGCTTGCCGGTGATGAGGCCGGCCTGCGGGCCGCCCAGCAATTTATCGCCGCTGAAAGTCACGACGTCAACGCCCTCCTTGAGGCTTTGGCCGACGGGAGGTTCGCCCTCGAGACCCAGTGGCGCCAAGTCCACCAGGCAGCCGCTCCCCAAGTCTTCAATCAGGGGCAGATGGTGGCGGTGCGCCAGTTCCACCAATTCCGCCAATGCAGGGCGCTCGGTAAACCCCACCACGCGGAAGTTGCTGGGATGCACGCGCACCAGCGCCTTGGTGCGATCGTTAATGGCTTTGGCAAAATCGGCCAGGCGCGTCCGGTTGGTGGTTCCCACTTCTTTCAGGACAGCTCCGCTCTTGGCGAAAATATCCGGAATCCGGAAAGAGTCTCCGATCTCAATCAGTTCGCCGCGTGAGACGATGACCTCTCCGCCCTCCGCAAGGGCATTCAGGGTAAGGAAGACCGCGGCGGCGTTGTTATTGACCACCAGCGTCCGCTCCGCGCCCACCAGGGCCGCGAAAAGCTGGTCCGTATGGACGTCACGTTTTCCCCGCTTGCCCAGCTTCAGGTCGTATTCCAGGTTCGAATAGCGTCCGGCGACTTCCACCAGATGTTCCAAGGCTTCGCGGCCAAGCGGAGCGCGGCCAAGATTGGTGTGCAGGATCACGCCGGTGGCATTGATGACGGGTTGGAGCGTAAATTTCGCAGAAGCATGCGCCGCGGTGACAATCTCGCCTTCGATCGATTCCAGGGAAATCGTCTTGAGGGTTCCGTTGGCAATTCCGGAGCGCACATTCTGAAGAACTTTCCGGGCGGCTTCCACAACCACTCGATGCCCCAAAGCGGCTTCGAGTTGCCGGAGCGCGTCCCGGCCCAGCAACTCATCGACCCCGGGAATCTGCCGGAGCAGCGTAGCGGCTTGGCGTTCGGCGCCTTCGACTTTCATCACCGTTCTCCACGGCCGCGCCTCGAATGGGCAAAGAAAAGGCTCAGCATTGCAGGGGTCATTTCATCATAAGAAGGCGCAGAGGGTCAACTAAGCCCGGCGGGAGGCAGTGGGTCAATTTGGCTGGGGTAGCGGCGAGTTTACCTCGCCATGTGGCGGCATAAAGCCGCCTCTACGTCAATATGACCCACTACCCGGCGGGAGACCGCCTGCGAGGCGCTGGATCACACCCCATGATCTTTTCTCGGTCCCAGCCGTTCTTTTGCTTTGGCGCATCGCAACTGAGACGCGTTATAATGGGCTATCTGGTACCTGTCGAAGAGGCTGCTCGATGACGGTCGATGAGGAGTTAAGCAAACTCGAAGATAGCTTTCGCCGTCTCAAAATCGAGTTTGACGCCTACTTTAACGGAGGGAAACCCCGTCCTCCGAACGACTTGCTTTACGGGGTTGAGCAGGCCATCAAAAAGTACTCGAATGACACCAGCAAGTTGAACCTTGGACAACGGTTCAGGTTCAACCAATTGCTCCAACGGTATGCCGTTCACAACGAACTTTGGCGCAAGAAGCTCCGAAACAAGGAAGAAGGGCGAACCGCCTTGCCCCGAAGGCACTCCCAGGAGGAGCCTTCTCGCGAGGGCCCTACGCGGGTGGTCTGTTCCGACCCCGACCACGAGCAGGGGCAGGTTGATCAACTCCTGAAAGCCCTGATTGAAGCCAAGCGTCGCACGGGAGAACGTACCGAGGGACTTGATCCTGCAAGCTTCCGGAAGTTCTTGAGCGACAAGACTTCCCAGCTC
The DNA here is from genome assembly GCA_035532595.1 of Terriglobia bacterium. GTDB lineage: Bacteria > Acidobacteriota > Terriglobia > UBA7540 > UBA7540 > JAMCXS01. The sequence continues at coordinate 19,658 of DATKQU010000035.1, forward strand.
CAACAAACGCTGGACTGCAAAAGGGTTCAATATTCGGTTACCGTCGAAAATGGCAGGGTCAAGTTTACAGCCGTAAAAGCTGACTAGCCTTCGGGTCGGAACCCTTTCCGAAGCCATGTTCGTCCCTTTTGCCTTCCTTGTCAGGAACAAGAGCAGGAAGCGGCAGCCGCCGGATGGCAACCGGCGAACGGCCATCAAGCGGGCGGCATGCGGATCGCAAGATTTGAACCAATTCAAAACCACAGGAGTCTCTATGAAAAAGATCTCTCGAGCGTTGCTTAGTGTCAGCGATAAGTCCGGGATCGCGGAATTTGCGGAGGGCCTTGCAAAGCTGGGTGTGGAAATTATCTCCACGGGCGGCACCGCCAAGCTGCTCCGCGAAAAAGGCTTAAAAGTTCGGGATATCTCGGAACTGACCGGCTTCCCGGAAATGCTCGATGGCCGCGTCAAGACCCTGCACCCCAAAGTCCACGGGGGCCTGCTGGCTATCCGGTCGAATCCGGAGCACGTGGCCGCTGTCCAAGAGCACCAGATCGAGTTCATCGATCTCGTCGCCGTGAATCTTTATCCATTCGAGAAGACGGCCGCCAAGCCGGGGGTTAAGTTCGAGGAGTTGATTGAGAACATTGATATCGGCGGTCCTTCGATGATCCGCTCCGCCGCCAAGAACTTCGAGGACGTCACGGTGGTGGTTGACCCGGCGGACTACGCGGCCGTGCTGGAGGAGGCGCGCCAAAACGGGGGCGTCGGCCGGGAAACGCGCGCCCGCCTGGCGCGGAAGGGTTTTGCCAAAACCGCCACCTATGACGGTTTTATCTCCGCCACCTTGCAGGCACGCGCGGAACCAGGCCTGCCCGAAAATCTCCACTTGAACTACCAGAAAGTTGCAGACCTGCGCTACGGAGAAAACCCTCATCAAAGCGCCGCGCTCTACCGCAGCAATGCCGCCGCGGACCGCGGGCTAGCCTGGGCGCGGCAACTCCAGGGGAAAGAACTCTCCTATAACAACCTGGTGGACCTGGAGGCGGCCTGGCGTTTGGCGCAGGAATTTTCCGAGCCCGTCACGGCCATCATCAAGCACACGAACCCTTGCGGGATCGCCACCGGTCCCACCCTCGCCGAAAGTTATGTGCGCGCCCTTTCGATCGATCCGGTCTCCGCGTTCGGGTCCGTGATTGCCGTCAACCAGCGGCTGGATCTGGCCACCGCGGAAGAAATTGCCAAGATGTTTGTGGAAGCGGTCATCGCGCCGGGCTTTGAGCCGGCAGCCCTCGAACGCCTGGCGGGCCGGAAAAATCTGCGCTTAATGGATATGTCCACCACGGCGGGCGACGAGTACGGCTGGCAGTTGAGATGCATCGGGGGCGGGGTGCTGGTGCAAACTCCCGACACCCTGGCGGCCAAGCCGGAGGATTGGAAATGTGTGACCAAGCGCCGGCCGACCGGGGACGAGCAGCGGAGCTTGGCTTTTGCCTGGCGGGTGGTGAAGCACGTCAAGTCCAACGCCATCGTTTACGCCCGTGACGGCATGATTGTCGGGGTGGGCGCGGGCCAGATGAGCCGGGTGGACTCCGTGAAACTCGCCGCCACGAAGGCCCGGGATCTCAAGCACAGCCTGGAGGGAAGCGTAGTCGCCTCCGACGCTTTCTTTCCCTTTCCGGACGGCGTGGAAGAAGCTGCCAAGGCCGGAGCAACCGCCGTCGTCGAGCCGGGAGGATCCGTCCGTGATGCCGACGTGATCGCGGCCGCCGACCGCCTGGGACTCGCCATGCTGTTTACAGGCGTCCGGCATTTTCGGCACTGATAAAAAAAGAGGAGAGCGGTAGGAATCTCAGCGCCTCAGGAAGAAAGCGCCGGTGTTTCTTCCTCGAAAGCCATCCGCCCACCGGACAGGGAGTTTCAGCCCTTGGGCGCGTAATAGCCCTGGCGAGCGACAACGCGATA
>DATKQU010000036.1:0-10927 GCA_035532595.1 Terriglobia bacterium
CCAACACCAGCGCTCCGCCAATCGCCGCCACGGCTCCTCCCCAATAACTATTCACCCAGTAGTTGAAGGTTCCCAGGCGAATCACCGCCAGCAGGCCCCCCAGCAGCGCCCACCCCGCCGGCATCCAGCCCTGCAGCATCCAGCAGAATGAAGCGCACATCAAGCCACCGCTCAGCCAGACGCCCCAAAAAGGATGCCCCAAGATCACCTGCCCGACGGCCATGATCAAGCCCTGGGCGGGATAAAACATGGTTGTGTAGGTCGGCTTCCAGATGATGTAAAAACTTTCGAAGTGCACCCACATGGGATTGGTGGGATTGGTGAGCCGTCCGTGGGCGAAGGTGTCCGCGAGCAGAAGGTAGCCGTACTCGTCGTGAACCCCCGGGTGTGGAACCGGAAGGATTGGCAACAGCGCGGCGCGTGCTCCGAGCGCCACGAGCCCCACTACGAGAACCGCCAGCCCTCGCCTCTCGGCCAGCCTGCTGAAGCCTCGCTCCACCGCTTCAAACCAGAGCGAACCCAGATTCGGAACACTGAAAGCCAGCACCACGGCGACAAGAACCAGTCCGGCCTCAATGGCAGTAAACATTCACCCTTTCTTGACTCCCTGTTTTCTAGGCCCGCACCGACCCGCGCATGTTGCAACGAGCGCGATTATACGCGAGCCCGCTGCTCCGGCCAGTTATTTTACAGCAGTTGCGCTCGACAGCAAGCACAGCTTGCCGAGGCCGTGTCTCACGGGGAAGAAACCCGTCCTGATTTTTTGTGCTTTTCAGTTGAGGCGGTGAGAAAGATTACCGAAAGCGGGAGGCGGCACATATGCTGTACCGCCGGCTTTTCTGGTCCTGATAATCGCGCCGCGCCGGAGGGCCGTCATGGTCACCGATTAGCTATCGAACAGCCCGGTGATCATGCCAAGCCCCGGCTTGGGTCGAGGGTCTCAATCGAAGTTTGATCCCTACATCTGGGCTTGCAGGATCTCTCCGGGAAGACGAGCCATCCTGAACTTGGGTGGCGGCGTCATCCGCTCCGCGCCAGCTCGCGTCTGATCCTGCCTTTTGGGCGGGTCCATTTGCGGCTGCATGCGCTCCATCCGAATGCCCAGCGTGCGCTCCAGTTGGAGCAAGTCGGACCGCTGATCCCTTGAGAAGAGCGTGGAAGCGACGCCTCTTTCGCCGGCGCGCCCGGTCCGCCCCACCCGATGGATGAAGTTCTCGGCAATTTCGGGCAGGTCATAGTTAATGACGTGCGCGATGTCCTGGACGTGAATGCCGCGGGAAGCCAGGTCCGTGGCCACCAGTACGCGGTACCGCCCTTGCTGAAATCCCGTGAGCGCAGCCGTTCGCTGGGATTGCGACCGGTCGCCATGAATCATGGCGGCGGCGAATCCGTTGCGGCTCAGGCTCTTGGCAAGCCGCTCGGTCCCGCGCTTGGTCCGCGCAAAGACCAGGCAGCGCCCCGTCTCTAGAGTGAGCAAATGCTCCAGCGCATCCTGTTTGCGGTCGTGGGCGACTTCCAGGGCCTGGACCCGCACGTTCTCGGACGGCTTCAGGATTGAACCAAAGGCGAGCCGCACCGGGTTCTTCATGTAGTTATCGACGAGGCGAGCCGCCGAGGCTTCGAGCGTCGCGGAAAAGCACATGGTCTGGCGCTCTTTGGGCAATCCCGCCACAATCCTGCGAATCGCGGGAAGAAATCCCATGTCCAGCATGCGATCGGCTTCGTCGAGGACGAGCATCCGCAGCGCCCGGAAATTAATGAGCTTGCGATCAACCAGGTCTTCTAAGCGCCCAGGAGTGGCGACCACCAGCCGCGCTCCTCTGCGCACGGCGTTGAGTTGTTGTCCTTCGGACAATCCACCCACCACCAGAGCCGAGCCTGGAAGGTCTTTGCCCCTCAGCCGCTCGTACTGGTCAGCAACCTGCATGGCGAGTTCGCGCGTGGGGACAAGCACCAGCGCCGCAATCCCGGGCGTCCGTTGCTTGAGCAGGTGCTCCATGATGGGGACCAGAAACGCCAGCGTCTTGCCGGTTCCGGTCTGGGCAGTGCCGAGCACGTCTTTGCCTTCGAGCGCCTGGGGAATCGCCGCGGCTTGTACCGGGGTCGGCGTCGAAAAACGGGCTCGAGACAGCCGCTCTTTTGTGTAAGGTGAAATTGGTAATTCTGAAAAATTCTGCACTAGTCTTATCTCTCTTTTCTTTTTCTGGCTAACGCCGTCAGCGCGCATGCCTAGACATCTGCACAAGCGCCAAGACTGGCATTGCCAGGCTTCTTTGATTTACGCTAAAAACATACGGAGGAAACTGAAGGCGGGAATTCTCAGATCAGCTACTAAAACAATCGGAGCAACCGCACCACACAACCGTGGTGTTAAGCGCAAAAGGATTATAACATAGTTCCGAGCAGAATACGCTGTCGATTAGGTTCTTTCTCGTGAGGCAGCGTCGAGCATGTTTTTCACCAGTCCGGAGCTCGCAAACTGGCCCACCGCTTCTCCTCGCAGGGCCATGGGGACCACCCACATCGCCAGGTTCGAATAATAGTCGTCACCCCACAGGGGCAGCCCGGTTTCACCGTGCAGCAAGCACCGCTGGTTCCACGGCGACCGCGTCTTCACGGCCATCGTTTCATACAACCGGCGGGCGATTTCGAGACCGATGTCCCCTTGTCCATGGTACATGAACGTCATGGCGGCACACAGGTTCTCGCCCACAAAAATATTCATTCCAAAGTCGGCTTCGGGATGGACTTTGGTATCGAAGGGTTTTCCCTCGGGCGTGACCCCGTTGATCAAACCGTACGAAGTCGCCCCCAGGTTGAGCCGGGCGATCTTTTCAAGCGCGGAATGAATTCGCGCTTCGGGAAGAACGTCTTCCAATCCGATCACCTTCGTGCACCATTGGGCCACGAGCTGATTGGCGAGCAAGACGTCGCTGGACTTGCCGCCCTTTACATCGTTCCATAGGCGATAGTAGGATCCCGTCCAAAGCCGCTCGTTGAAAACATCTTGCGCCTTCCTGAGCCGCCCGGTGCACTCAGCAAGAAACTCGTGATCCCCCATCGCCTTGGCCAGCGCCTTACCCGCCGCCAGCGTCGCCAGCCAGTTTCCGGCAACGTAGCTCGAGACGCCGTGCCAGGGCCAGCAGTCGTAAAACTGATTGGCAGGAAATGCCCCGCCCGGAAGCACGTGCGGGTGATCATGAACCAGCCCGCAATGATCGTCATCGAGAAGATACAAGTAGCGAATCCCCCGCTTCGCGGAGTCATAGAAGTGGGCGAGTTGCTTTTGGTCGCCGTTGCGAAGATATAGCCGGTAAACCATCTGGGCGTACTGGCCGGAATTCAGCGGATGCTGGCAGGTGTGCAGCGGCTGGCGCATGGCGGTGTGAATCCCAAAGCAGAAAGGGACTTCCCCGTCGGATATTTGGAAGTGGCGGAAAGCCTGGAGGGTGGTTGCCTCGAGTTCCGGGAAGAAAAACAGGAGAGGGAAGTGGCCATGCATGCGGCAGACCATGGTTTCCACGATCGGGCACCCGGTATGGCTCTCGCTGTGCACGAACCAGCCGTCTTCGCCCCACCAATCATCCTCCCGCGTGCGAGCAATCCAAACTGAATTCTTGGCGTGGCTGTAAAGCCCCTGCACCAGGGCGTCCTTGAGCCATGCAGGCAATCCCGAACGATAGATTTCCCCCTGCCAAGCCAGCACACGCCGCAGAAGAACATCGTGGTGGCGCAGCCCGAAATCCGCAACTTCTTCCGCGCTCCCAAACCGCTGGATGTAACGATTGAAACAAGGTTCGCCGCTGCTGTCGCGCCAGGAGGGGCTGTGCCAGCCGACCGCAAAACGCAGGTGCCGGACTTTCCCCGCGGGCACGCTCGTATCCAAAGAGAAGACTCCCTTCTGTTTGTTGCGCACAACAATTCCCTCTCCACGCACCGTCAGCGAGCAGCCTTCCGGCGGCGCAGGGAATTTCAGGTTGAGCTTGAGAGGCAAACTCCTGCTGGAAGTATTTTGCAGTTTTAGATCAAACAACACGACAGGTGTGTTGGACACCGCAGCGTCCCCCACAATATAGGGCGAGAAGGCTCTGATCAGCGCCTTGAGGGGTAGTTCTTTATACGTGGCTTGCAAATCGACGACCGGATAATGCCCCCAGTAGGAAATTTGCGTGGAAGAGAGCGGCACATTGATCGTTCCGCTGTTCACCGTTAGCCAATCGTTGAAGTACTTCTTGGGCGGGACGATATCGTTGAAGATGGAATGGAACCCGATCTTTCCATCGCCTTCCAGGGTCATGTAACCCGTGCCCAGGCCGCCCAACGGAACGCCTTCGGCGAACTGGCCTCCGTCAAAGACCAGCGCGGGAACTGGCGCGGGGAAGCCCTCGGCCTTCAGCATCATCCACTGGCTCGCCATGCCGGTGGGCGCCGTCGGCCAATCCGCCTGGATGCCTTCGGAGGACATCATGCTGGATGGGGGGGGATTCTGGGCGGAAGAGCCGCTGGAACCGAACCCCAGCACGGTGGCCCCGCCCAAGACAGCCAATAATTCTCTTCGTTTCATGGCTTATTCCTTCCACTCGATCTCGCGCACAGGTTGCGGGTGGAGCAGTTCAACCTGGCAAAGACAAAACAGATAACGAAACTCAATCGATAATACACCCTCGAGTTGTAGTGGAATGGATTGAAATCGCGCGGTCAAGTGATACAATCCCTCGACTTGGTCCGGTCAAATCAGCTTGCGGCCTGAGCAGGTCAAGCCCAGCGGCATCCTGCGGCTGCATGAATCATCGTAAGAGCCGGCAGAACTTATCCCACCAAACGCTCGGAGGCGTTGATGAGCAGAAAGAAATCTGAAGACCAAACCACCAGGCTGAGTCGAAGGACCTTCATGGGGATAGCCGGTTCTTCTCTGGCCCCGTTGTCGTTCCCCATTCTCGGCTACGGCTTACCCTCCGGCGCGCAGGAAAGCGCCCGGCCGCCCGAGGAAGTAAGCCCGAAAACAATCGACCTTTATCAGAGTTCCTTCTTTTATGGCCGCCAGTACTTTGTCCTGCGGAGCGGCCGCGCCACGATGATTCTCCAGGCTGATCGCGCGGACCTGGGCCCGGCATTCACTTACATGCTCTTTGACGCCGAAGTTCCCAGCCAGAGCCTCACCAAGGCCCGGGCATTCAATTTCGTTCCGGGCGAAGGGGCAGGCTCGAGCGCCTTGCAGGTGGAACTCGGAGGCTTCCTGTTTTGCGCCTTAGGGCAACGGACGGACACCCGCTGGGTGACGGTGGATGGCGTGCCGGCGGCGGAGGCCGTGTGGTGGGCGGGGGGCATCAGAGTTACCGAGCAGTTTTCGGCGCTCGGAATAGGCGGCCTCTTCCAAAGGCTCATCCGCCTCGAAGGCGCCAACATCATGGGAGAGCAACCGGTCACCCTGCGGCTTTCCCTGCCCGCGGGCAACTTTTCCGGCCAAGGGCGGACGCTGGTGCGAGAGGCGGAGAAGTGCCAGTTGGGACTTATCGTCCACGGGGATGTCCCCGTGGAAAGCAACTTGGTGCGCGGCTATATCGACATTGGTCCTCTCAATATCGCCCCGAACTCCGCTCTGGCGGTTCAAACCGGACTGCTGGTGCAAATTCCAGCCACTCCTGTGAGCGAGGTGATGGATCGCACTGCCCGGCTTGCATCGACTTCGGTAGTGAACGAACGCCAAGCTACCGCCAAGGTGTGGGCCGCGGCATCCCAGTTGAAAACCGGAGACCGTACCATCCAGGAACTCTTTGACAACGCGCGGTATAGCCTTCCGGGCATGATTGCCGAGGACGGCAGCATGGATGCCGGCATCTTCGAATACGGACGCCAATGGGCTCGCGACACCTCCAATAGCGCGCTGGGAGCGGCCCACGCCGGTTATTTTGATTTGGCGCGCGCCGCGCTTGAGAAGGTTCTGACCACCATGATCACCGACCAGGGCACCACCATGGTCGCCAGCAGATTTGAAAAGCCGGACCTGGAAGAGCTTGACCAAATGGGGGAAATCCTGCATTCCGTAAAAGCCTATCGCGACTGGTCAGGAGATGAATCATTGATCCGAGAGCATCAGGCGAAACTCCTCAAACTGATCGCACGCCCGCTGATGCCGCAATTTCGCGATGAAACGGGGATGGTGCATGACCGGCGAGAGTATTGGGAACGCACCTTCGACGACGCCTATGAGCTGGCCTACCAGACTTTTCTCGTTCAGGGCTTGCGGGATGCGGCGGAGCTTGCCCCCTTGCTCGGGGCGCAAGCGCAGGCGGACCGCTGGCGAAAAGAAGCCGATCGAACCCTTGAAGCTATGCTTCATCATCCCACCCGGGCGCTGGTTGATGACGGACATCTGATTAAGCGGCGCAACGTGACGGGAGAAATTGCCAACGCCATCCCTTCTTCGAGTGATTGCCTGCCCGGAGCCCCGCTCTGCACGGAAAGCTATCATCGCCTTGACCCGGACACTTCCATGGCCCTGCCTATTGCCCTGGGCATCGTCGATCCGGCTTCCTCCATCGCCCGGAACAGTCTCGAGCAGCTCGAACAATTGTGGAACGCGCGGTGGAGCGATGGCGGCTACGATCGTTACAACACCAGCACTCAGTTGGACCAGCCCGGCCCCTGGCCGTTTGCCTGCTGCTTTATCCTGCGAGCCCAGCACGACGCCAAACTATACGACCACAGCCGCCGAACGTTCGAATGGATGAATAGCGTCCAAGGGGCGAAGTCGGGTTGCTGGTATGAAGAAATTCCTTCAACGCGCTCGCAGGAAGCTCAAGCCGGCCTCTTGCCGTGGACTTGCGGCGAAGTCATCCTATTCGTGATCCGTCACTGGCTGGGGGTGCAGTTTCAAGCCGGAAGAACCGTCATTCGACCCAATCTCTACCCGGGTTCGGCGCCCGTTTCCGCGGACCTGCGGCTGCAAAAAGGACGCCTGCACCTTGAAATCAGCGGGAGTGGACCGGTCAAACACGCGCACGTCGATGGACGTAAAATAAAACCGGCAGCGGACGGTTCCGTGGTTCTTCCGGCCGGGTTCACCTCCGGAACGGTCACAATCACCACCCGGCGCAAAGGCTAGCGCCATTTTGGGCTGGCGCAGACCCCCGGGGTGTGGGATCTGCGATTTCCCGAAGGGAGTTGCCGTGCGGCGCTAACAATATCTCGCTGCGCGAGACCGCAGACGCTACAATGCAAGCTTCTGCGCCAGCCCCGGGTTCCGTAGGGGAGCGCTCTGCGCTCCCGCCTTGATGCCACGGGCCTGGAGGGCGAAGCCCTCCCCTACCGGCTGAGGTAAGGAGAGGAAGAATGAACAGAAGAGAACTCATCCAGCGTCTGATCGCCGTGCTTGGAGCCATGAACCTGCAAAAAGCCAGCGCCGCGGGGGCCGAACCTTTGAGTTCGAGCGCCTATCACGTTCGGTCTTCCCGGCTGAGCGTGGGGCTGAATAAGCAGGGTGAGATCGACAGCCTGGTCCTCCATCCGGAGCACGCAAAAAAGGTTGCGCACAAAGTCTCGGCGCGAACAGTTCTCGCGGGATGCAAGGTCCACTCCTCGAAAGCCAGGAAGCTGGCTGATGGGGGCGTTGAGTTCACGAAAATGCTAAGTGACGACCACGGCGGAGGGTCGTGCCGGCTCCGCGAACGATTTATTCCCACGGACTCCGGCAGCGTTCGGTGGGAGATTGAAATTCTGGGAGAGGGTAATCCGTGGAGCACACCCATCGAAACCCACCTGGCTTGGCCTGTAACGGCGGAAACCAGGTTCTGGACCACCTGCGGCGACAGCCGCCCCGAAGGCTCATCCGAATGGAACGACCCGCTCATCCCCGCCGCCTTTGGGAAGCGGACGCTTACCTATGGCGGCAAGTTCGCCAACGAAGGCACTGAAGCTTTTAGCGTTCCCATCGCTACGGTTCTTGAGCCGGGACCAGATGCAGGATTGAGCCTGGCGTTGTCGCCCGCGGACGTCGTGCCGGAAATGACCCTCACGACAGATCCGGAAGGCAGCATCGTCTTCTCGCGCCTCTACCGCCGGATCAGCAAGGAGAGCCCGGCACGCTTCAGCTTGGACCTGGTGGCGCATCCGGCCGACTGGCGTGGCGGCCTGGGATGGTTCGTAGCACACTACCCCGAGTATTTCGACCCGCCCAACCCGCTGACCTACCAGGTCGCCGGCCTCGGAGCTTACTCCGAATACGAAGGGGAGCTTGATGCCTACAAGTTTTTGAGCATGGGGTATCGGGTCAATTGGAAGGCCGGCTACGACATGTACTACATGGGATTGTTTCTCCCGCCGGTTGGCGACGACGTGGAATGGATTTGCAACCGTGCGACGACGGGGACGCCCGAGTTTCCCACCTCGATCGCCCACCTGCGCCGTTACTCGGAAAGGATGCGCCAGAGTGGATTCCACGTCCTGAATTACTTCAATGCTTGCGAATTCGGCGAGCATATCGAGGGCCCCCCTCCCGCGTCCTCGACGAAGTCCCTCAGCCGGCAAGACCTGTGGCAAAACTCCGGGGCTTATGCTTTTGAGGTGTTGAAGGACGCCATCCTGTACGGCCCGGACGGCAAGTTGCTCCACGGCTGGCAAAGAGACGTCCTGATGGATCCGGCAGAACCGGTCTTCCAGCAGTACGTATTAGAACAGGCACGGCGGCATATCGAAAAGCTTCCCGCGAGCTCCGGGCTGTGCTTCGATGAAATGCAGCACTTGCGCCTTTACAACTGGCAACGCGACGACGGGATCACCTGGAAAGATGGAAGGGCGGCCCGCGCCATGGTGGTTTCCTGGCAGGAGATGATGGACAAGCTGGGCCCACTTCTGGTAGAAGCCGACAAGGTGATTTACGCCAATCCGCTCTACCGGCGATTGGACCTGATGCAGCACCTGGATGGCTTCTTTGACGAGTTCGGCGAACTGCCCGACAACCTCAATCTCTGTGGCTTCATGGCCGTGCGCAAGTCCCACCTGGTCTGGACCATCGAAATCGGCCATCCCGATCCCGATACCTATATTCAACGCCATCTCTACCTCGGCGCTTACCTCTCAGCACCCTTTCCGCTCAACAACCATGACATGATGCCGTGCGGCTCCGCCGTGGATCAGTATTTCGTGGACTACGGGCCGATGTTTGACGCCTTGCGCGGCCGCAAGTGGATGCTCGATCCGCACGTGATCGAAGTGGAAGGACAAGACGCCAAAGCGAACTTCTTTGAGATTCCCGGCGGCTACCTCGCCGTCGTGGTCATGGGCGGAGAGAAAACCCACGCGCGAATATCCTTGCGCGGCCTCCGGCAGTTGCCCGGCCAGAAGGGTTTTGCCATTGAGTCGATCCAACCCGGGCGCGGAGAGTGGACGCGGCTGAGCGGCGTCGAAAAAGGAGAGCGGTTGGTTCTGGATGTTGCCCTCGAACGAGGCTGCGCCATGATCAAGCTCTCCTATGCGTGGATCAAACCGGAGCGGCATTACTTCATCCAGACGCTGTCGGCAACGCTCGGAACCACCATCCAGGGGGCTCAAATCCATTACACCCTGGATGGCCGGAAGCCAACCACCGATTCCCCGGTTTACTCGGGGCCGTTCACAGTGGACAAGACTTCCGTGCTCCAGGCAGCCGTTTTCCTTGCAGGGGCGCAAACCGGATCGCTCTTGATGGCGGAATTGGTGAAAACTCCGCCTCCTGCGCCGTGGATTGAACCCTTTCAAAGCAACTTCAAGGACAAGGTCACGGTGGAACTCCGCCAGCCGTATCCGATCCCGGACGCGGAGATTCGCTATTCGCTCGATGGGTGTGAACTTCCCAACCTGTCTTATAGCTCTTTGGCCCTGCCCGCTGTCCAGAACTGCGCCGCGCTGGACGGGCATGAAGTCACGAGCAACTCCCCGCTCTATTCCGGCCCCCTGGAACTCAGCGCGACAACCTCAGTTCACGCTAAGACTTTTGTGCCGGGTTTCGAACCAAGCCTCAGCGCGGTGGGAAATTTCGCCAAGTTGCCTCCGATGCCGCCGCTTCCCAAGGTCTATGTCAGTGACCTCGCGCCACTCGCGAGCCGGTCGGCGAATCGCAGCAAGCCCCGGAACGATCGTTCGGTGACCGGCGCGCCGCTTTCGATCAACGGGAAAAAGTACGAGCGGGGCCTGGGCGTGTGCTCACCATCTGAAGTGGTCTATCAGCTTGAGCCGGAATATCAATGCTTCGTGGCTGAGGTCGGGCTTGATGACGACATGCGAGGGCGCAATGTGGCCAGGACCGCCTTCCAGGTCTATGTCCGGAACGAACGAGAGGAAATGCTGGTCTATTCGACCCCGCTGCTTTACCCCGGCGAGTTGTGGCCCATCAAGGTCGAAATCCCCCTCTTTCTTGGGAAGCGGGAAATTCGCTTAGCTTGCAACGGCAGCACCAACTGGGATCACGTCGATTGGGTCAATGCCGGTTTCTTGTGAGGCAAAGGTCCCTCTCGTGATCGCGACCGTATGCCATCACACATCGCAAAAAACGCGAGGCGGGCGATGGACACATTGCGCTGATCGCACGAATCGAAAAAACCTCGAAGTCTGATGTCATGAAGAGGGCGGCTCGAATCGAGTAGGATTTGGTTGATCGAAAACTAAATCTTATGATTGAAAGGAGGTGCCCCGATGGAGAAGTTATACCTTGGCGTGGACTTGCACATGCGGAGTTGCCGGGTGACCGTCCCCGACGCGGACGGCCGCCCGCGGGACCTTCTTCTTCTCCTGCCCTTACCTCGATTGACTGGAATATACTGGGAAATTCAAATAACAAAATGGCGGGATCAACCCGCCGGGACAATAACAAAATAGCGGGATATACCCGCGGCGATCACGAAAATGGCGGCGTGAAGCCGCCGCTACGGAGAGGAGTTGCCATAAAGTGACC
>DATKQU010000037.1:0-6574 GCA_035532595.1 Terriglobia bacterium
GTCGTCGGGAATATGCATTTTGCGGTAGAGGCCCGCGAGCTTGCCGTTGGCGTCAATGACGGCGGCACTGTTATGGTAAATGCCCGCCGCCCGGCGCTCGAATACCGGGGCGATCAAAACCACCTTGGCCTTTTGCGCCACGTTCCCCAGAGCCTGGGTGGTGGGGCCGGGAATGGGTTCGGCCAAGTCAAAGGCCTCGGAGTCTTCGCGCTGGCAAAAATACCTGGAGCGGAAGAGTTCCGGGAGGCAAACCACGGCGGCGCCCTTGCGGGCCGCTTCGCGAATGCCTGCAATGGCACGGCGGAGATTCTGCCGCGGGTCCGAACTGCACGCCATCTGGATCAATCCGACTTGGAACTTTTTGCTTTTTGGCATCGGAAAACAGAATACATGAGTCTGGAATTTCCTCCAAGAGTGGATCTTGAGGTTCGCGGCTGTAGCGGCGAACCACTCTACCGGCGATCTATGATCGCCGTGACCTACGGCGTCGAGCACAGCTCGACGGTACAGCCTGGCCTGTAAAAATTCATGGACTCGAAGACCGGGTCAAATCATCCAAAAAGCATAAGCCCGGAGGGTGAGTTGCGTTAGGTTGGAACGTGCTATGCTCAACCCGGGATTTGCGAGAGAATTGCCTTACCTCTCTTTTGGTTGAATTGGGGAACCATCCGCGATGGATCGAGCCCTCGAATTTCTGGTGCACCACGGTTACGCGGTCTTGGCGATCTGGGTCTTCGCTGAGCAGTTCGGCTTTCCAATCTCTTCCATCCCACTGCTGCTGGCGGGTGGGGCGCTGGCCGGGTCAGGGAACTTGGGTCTGGCCGGGGTTGTGATCTTTCCCATCATCGGATCGCTTCTGGCGGACAGCATCTGGTTTGAGATCGGACGGCGCAGAGGATCAAGGGTTTTGAATTTGCTGTGCCGCATTTCACTCGAGCCGGACTCCTGCGTGAGGAACACGGAGAATCTCTTTGCCCGCCGGGGTTCCAACGCCCTCGTGGTGGCCAAATTCGTCCCTGGACTCAGCATGGTGGCGCCGCCTCTGGCCGGGATGTTCGGGATGCGACTTACGCGCTTTCTGATGTTTGACGGGGCGGGAGCCCTTGCTTACATCGGGGTGTTTGTGGGCCTCGGCTACGCCTTCAGTCACCAACTGGAAGCGATGGCGGAAATCGCACTCGGCTTGGGAGTGTGGCTCCTGGTGCTCCTTCTGGGCAGCCTGATTTCTTACATCGCCTGGAAGTATCTGCAGCGCCGCAGCTTCCTGCGGAAGCTGCGGATCAGCCGCATCACTCCCGAGGATTTGAAACGCAAAATTGACGCCGGGGAAGACGTCGCGATTGTGGACTTGCGCCACAGCATCGACTTTGAGTCCGACCCTAACACCATTCCCGGCGCTTTCTTTCTGCCTTCGGAGGAATTCGAACAACGGTACACGGAAATTCCCCGTGACCGCGAGCTGATCCTTTTCTGTACTTGACCCAATGAGGCGACCAGCGCCCGTGTGGCGCTGATGCTCAAACGCCGGGGGCTGACCCGTGTCCGGCCGCTCGCCGGAGGCTTGGCGGGTTGGAGGGAAAAAGGATTTCCGCTGGAAACCCGGAAGGTTTCAAAACCGCCCGTGGTCGAGCGCGTGATGGAGACATCTTAGCAGGCCGCAGGAAAAGCCCGCCTGCCATGCTGACCCTTTCTCCCGTCGTTCCGCGCCCTTCGCCTGTCATCCTGAGCGCAGCGAAGGATCCCTGCATTTTCTTCGGCCAAAAACCGGCCTCAGAATGACGGGAGAAGGACCGCTCGAGCGGCAGAAGGCTCAGAAGAGCAGGGAAACCGGGTTCTCGAGAATCTGCCGGAGAGTTTGCAGAAAGCTTGCACCCGTTGCCCCGTCGACCACGCGATGGTCGCAGGAGAGCGTCAATCGGCAACGGTAGCCGACCGTTACCTGCCCGTTTTCCACCACGGGCTTCTCCACCACCGCACCCACCGCCAGGATAGCGCCTTCCGGCGGGTTGATGACCGCAGAGAATTCCTCGATTCCCATCATCCCCAGGTTTGAGATGCTAAAGGTCCCGCCCGTATATTCCTCGGGCTTCAGCTTCCGGGTCCGTGCCCGGGCGATCAAGTCACCGGATTCCGCCGAAACTTCCTGGAGCGTCTTGTGGTCACAATTGCGGATGACCGGGGTGATCAGGCCACCGCCTTCGATGGCAACCGCGATGCCGATGTGGATGCGATTATGGAAACGAATGGATTCACCCAGGTAGCTGGCATTGACGTCAGGATGCTGGGTCAAGGCGGAGGCGCAAGCCTTGACAACAATGTCATTGTAGCTCAGCCTCAGGTCCGGGTTGATCTTGTTCGCCGATTCCCGCAACTCTTTGGCCTTCCTCATATCCACTTCGATGGTCAGATAGAAGTGGGGAATGGGTCCCAAGCTTTGTGCCAGCCGCTGGGCAATGATCTTGCGCATGGAACTCAAGGGCTCGTCGCGGTATTCGGGGCCTTGCGGAGAGGGCATCACATGCGGTACGCGCACCGGACCCGGCGCCGAGGCCGCTCCTTCAACGTCCCGGCGGATAATCCGGCCTCCGGGGCCGCTCCCTTGGATGGCGGACAAATCGACTCCCGCATCGCGCGCCAGCCGGCGCGCCAAAGGTGAAGCAAGGATGCGTCCCCCGGCAGCGGGCTGGGGCGCGGGCGCTACGAGTTGAACGGAGGCGGCTGCTGTGGTCTGAGGCGCCGGGAAGGCTGCCGGAGCCGCTTTCTTCTCAGCACTGGGAGCCTCTGCGGGGGGCTTGGCCGCAGCCCCGCCGTCCCCCGAAATCATCGAGGAAATATCTTCTTCCGCGCTGCCGATGACGGCCAGCAATTGGCCGACCGGAACCATTTCGCCGGCTTTGACCAGGACCTTGCGCAGGACGCCCGATCCCATGGACTCGACTTCCATGTCCACCTTATCGGTTTCGATTTCGACCAGAGGGTCGCCGCTCGCGACTTTTTCCCCTTCGTTTTTGAGCCACTTAAGAACTTTGCCCTCGGTCATGGTGTCGCTGCCTTTGGGCATGAGTACACGGGATGCCATACTTAAACCTCTCGGGAAAAAGTGACCGGGCTAGCTTTTGTACGTCACCCGGTGAACGGCCTCTATGACACGGGCTTTATCCGGCAGGCAGAGATGCTCCAGCGGTTTTGAATACGGCATGGGAACATCTGCTCCAGTCACCCGCAGAACGGGAGCATCGAGGTAGTCGAAGGCCTGGTGTTGAATCGTGTCGACGACCTGGGCTCCAAAGCCGCAGTAGTTCCAGCCTTCCTCAACCACGACTGCCCGGTTGGTTTTCCTGACGGATTGGATGATGGTGTCCGTATCGAGGGGCCGCAGGGTTCGCGGGTCGATCACCTCGGCGTCGATCCCTTCCCCGGCAAGTTCCTCGGCGGCCTCGAGAGCTATGTGGACCATTTTGGAGTGGGCAATCAAGCTGACATCGCTGCCGGCACGCTTGATTTCCGCCACGCCCAGCGGAATCGAGTATTCCTCTTCCGGGACTTCACCCTTCAAGCCGTAGAGAACTTCCGACTCGATAAAGATCACCGGATTATTGTCTCGGATCGAGGTCTTCAGCAGGCCTTTGGCGTCCGCAGGCGTTGACGGCATGACCACTTTAAGACCCGGAACATGGCAGAACCAGGATTCGAGCGCCTGAGAGTGCTGGGCGGCAAGCTGATGGCCTGCCCCGCCTGGTCCCCGGATCACCATGGGAACGCCGCATTGCCCCCCGGACATATAGAGCATCTTGGCGGCGCTGTTCACGATTTGATCGATGGCCAGCAAAGCAAAATTGAAAGTCATGACTTCAACGATAGGCCGCAGTCCCGCCATGGCCGCTCCCACGCCCAGACCCGTGAAACCCAGCTCAGTAATGGGCGTGTCCAGCACGCGCTTTGCCCCGAACTCACTCAGCAACCCTTTGGTAACCTTATAGGCGCCGTTGTAAGCGCCAACCTCTTCGCCCATCAGGAAGACCCGCTCGTCGCGCTGCATTTCTTCGCGCATCGCCTGGTTGAGCGCTTCCCGGAAAGCAATGACCGCCATAAAGACTCCCTTCTTCTGTTTGTATCAAATCCAGCGGGCTAAGGCCGCTAGGCGATCCCCGCGGGCCTTTGGGACGGACTGCTCGGTCCCCCGCCATTTTTCTGGAGCGAGAAAACGTTACGGCACGCCATATTAGGGAAGATAGACGTCAGTCGTCAGCTCTTCGGGCGGGGGAAAGGCACTTGCTTCCGCAAATGCTGCCGCTTGGTCAACCACCTCGTGAATCTTCCGATCCAGGTCGTCGATATATTCCTGGTTGATGATGCCGAGAGACTCCAAGGTGGAACTGAAGCGCTTGATAGGGTCCCGGCGCCGATGTTCGGTCAGTTCTTCGCGGGTGCGGTACGTGCCGTGGGCCGGGTCCGACATCGAGTGGCCCATAAACCGATAAGTCCGCACTTCCACCAGGGTTGGAAGGTCCTCTTTGCGGGCGCGTTCGACCGCCTCGGCCAGGACTTCCCGCACGGCGAGCACGTCCATGCCGTCCACGGCCACCTTGCTCATATCATAAGAGCTTGCCTTCTCGAAAAGGTCCCGGATCGCCGATGCCTTCTCAATCGGGGTTCCCATGCCGAAGCCGTTGTTCTCGCAGATAAAGACCACGGGCAGTTTCCACAATTGGGCCAGGTTCAGCGATTCATGAAATGAGCCAATATTGACCGCAGCCTCGCCGAAAAAGCAGAGCGTGGCGCTCGACTGGTTCAGGTACTTTGCGGCAAAGGCTACCCCCGCCGCCAACGGAATTTGTCCCCCTACGATGGCATGCCCGCCCAGGAAGCCTAGTTGCCGGTCGAACATGTGCATCGATCCGCCTTTGCCTTTGGAGACGCCTGTCTGCTTGCCGCAAAGCTCGGCCATGATGGCTCCTGGATCGAGACCCCGCGCCAGAGCATGGCCATGGTCGCGATAGGAGCAGAGAATGGTGTCCTGGGGTTCCAGGGTCGAGATCGCCCCCACGGCTACGGCTTCCTGGCCGATGTAAAGGTGGCAGAACCCTCCGACTTTGCCCAGCGTGTATAATTCCGCGGCTTTTTCTTCAAACCGCCGGATCAGCAGCATCTTTTCCAAAAGATCCTTTAAAAGCTCCGGATCTGCCTGGCGGGCCCGTTCCTGTTGGCCAGCCAGGTGCGCCTCGCTACCGTTAGCTTCTGTAACATTGACGGCGCTTCGGCTGGAATTGCCGGATTTCATATTTTTGAGCCTCCTGGTGTTTCTCAACCTGCCCCGACGTACGCGATCTTAGTGTAATCGTTTGCGATCAGTCAGGCAAATGCCTATTAGATTAATCCCCCATTCTACATTAAGCTTACTTTTTTGGGCAGGGCTGGTCAATATGAGCAGGCTGCACGCCATCTCAGGGGGAGAAATGAGACGACATGAAAGCTTACACGCAATATTTGTGGTTTAACACTAAGAAAAAGCGCGAGTTCATCAATATCACCGGCGAACTGGACGAGGCCCTGGCGGCCGCCAAAATCCGGGAAGGCCTGGTGCTGGCTTCCGCCATGCACATCACGGCGGGGGTTTACATCAACGACGCGGAAGACGGCTTGATCTCGGATATCGAGGAATGGCTTGAAAACCTCGCGCCTTTCCGCGCCGATTACCGCCATCACCAGACCGGGGAGACCAATGGCGACGCCCACTTGAAAAACCTGCTCATTGGCCATCAAGTGCTGGTGCCTGTCACCCAGGGCCGGCTCGATCTCGGTCCCTGGCAGCAGGTCTACTATGCAGAATTCGACGGCCAACGCCGCAAGCGCGTGGTGATCAAGGTGATGGGGGAATAGCACGGGCCGCCATACCTTTGAAGGCTGCTGGCGAGGCCGCGGCGGTCAGCCTGAGCAACGTGCCCGGCTGGCTCACTCCAACCGCTTGCCATTGGCATCGTAGACTTCCACCGGACCGTACTTCTTGAGCGTGTCTTTAATGAGCTTGCCATTGCCCACGCAAACCACCTGCAGGTGGTCGAGATCGATGTATTTCTTGGCGGTTTGGCGCACCAGATCGGGAGTTATCTTGGCCACATCCTGGGGATACTGGTCCCAGTAATCCTGCGGCAGCTTGTAATAGTCCACAGTCAGCCAGGCATTGAGCAGCGTGGCGGGTTGCTCAAGGGAAAGGGCGAACCTGGCGACGATGGCGCGCCGGGCTTCATCCAGTTCTTTTTCCGGCACCTCCTCATCTCGAATCTTCTTGAACTCGTCTATTAAGGCTTTCATCGAGCCGTCCGTCACCGCCGTGCGGACCTGGGTGGAAGCGATCCATGGGCCCGGGTAAACGTCCGACTGGAAGTAGCTGTAGGCGCCATAGGTGTATCCCCTTTCCTCGCGCAGATCGAGAAAAAGGCGCGCCGCCGGCCCGCCGCCCAGGATGTGGTTGGTCACGGTCAGCGCAATGTAGTCCCGATCGTTCCGGCGCAAGGCAAAATCCCCCGCCAGGATGTTGGTCTGGACGGAATCCGGCCGGTCCACCAGGACGACT
>DATKQU010000038.1:0-15684 GCA_035532595.1 Terriglobia bacterium
GCCCAAATAGAAATACTCGTCGCTGTCCGCGCCATTCACGGCGATCGCCTGCTTAAGGTATCTTTCGGCTTCCTCGAGCCTTCCCATTCTGTAGTAGGTATATCCCATGTTATAAACCGCGAGCCAGTACTGGGGGTCGCGCGCCAGCACTTCACGGTAGAGATCAATCGCCTGACAGTAGTAGCCTTGTTCGCCCATGGCGTTTCCAAGATTGGATCGCGCCAGGTTGTTCTTAGGAGTCCGCGCCACTCCCCGCGAGTACAAGGTGAGGTCATTCGCCCAATAGCGATCCTGCAACGCCGTTCCAACTCCCAACACGAGCGACAGCCCCACGACGGCGACGGCTTGAGCCGCCGGCAGCCCAAAAAGCTGTTTCGAGCCCGCCTTAAGGCGGCGGATCGCCATCGCCACAAGGATACAAAAGCCAATGGAGGGCAGGTAAAGATAACGGTCGTGCGCGATTTCTCCGACCGGCAGCACGGACAAATCGAGCAGCGGAACAAACGGCAGCAGGAGCCACACACAGGCAAAAGCCACCGTGGGCTTGGCGGAAGGCGAAGTCCTTTGAACCCCGCGAGCCCAGAACCACACCAGCGCCCCGACTGCAACAAGCCCGCCAAGAGGCAAGAAAAACTGCTCCAAGCCCGGCCGCTCGAGGTAAGGCAGGTCATAGAAAACGCTCAAGCGGAAGGGCCAAATCAAATGCTTCAAGTAAAACAACAAAAGCTTGGGCCAGGTGAAAATAATCGTGGAAATAGACAGAGGAACCATGGTGTGTCCGAATCCCTTCAAGACATTCCACCTGGCGGCAAGATAGACGCCTGTCAAAAGGACAAATGGTATCGTGGGGAGCAGGCTTGCCTGGAAGCGGACCAGGATGTTTCTCCATCGGGAAGCCGTTTCCGCCTTCTTCTGCCCCAGCCACTCGAAGGCAAAAATAAGCATCGGGAAGATCAGGGCTGTCTCCTTTGACAGCATGGCAAGCACGTAGAGGGTCAAGGAGCCTGCCAGCCACCAGCGCCGGGAAGCCCTCGGTTCCCGCCCATTGAGATAGCAGAGGAAAGACGGCAGAAGGAACAGCGCCAGCAAGGGATCGGTAACTCCTGAGATCCAAGCCACCGATTCGATGTGGACGGGGTTCAAGCCAAAAATCACCGCCGCGACCAGGGCCGTCTTGCGATCTCCAACCAGCCTCCACACCAATCGATAAACCAGGAACGTAACCGCAACCTGCGCGGCGACGCTCATCAGGTGCCACCCTGCCGGGTAGGGCCCGAAGAGCTTGTAATTGATCAGCAGGTACAGCAAGAAAACGGGCCGGTAGTAGTTGCCTAAGATATTGGGGTAGGCGAAATTCCAAACCCCTTCCCCAAAAAAGTAAGGAACGAAGCGCCAGTAATGCACCTGGGCGTTGGCCAGAATCTGACCCCGGTCGTCGTAGACAAACCGGAACCAAAGGGTCCCGCTGTAAGCCAAGAAGGTAAGGAACAGGATCACAGCGATGGGCAGCCAGCCTGCCTCACCCGCCAACCATCGCTGCTTCTCGTTTTTCAAGGGTTGCTTGCCCCTATCTTCACGCGTGCCGGCGGAGGCAGTCCTCCGATGCGGGTGCTGGGGACGGTTAGATTCCGTGTTTCTTGGCGTAGTGGCGGAATGAACGATAAGACATGTGAAGCAGCTCGGCGGCGCGACTCCGCACGCCCCCCGCTATACGCAGCGCCTCGGCCAAATACCGCTTTTCAACATCGGCTATCTGACCTTCAAAGTCCAGACCTCCGTCAGGGAATTCGACGCCTTTCGGTCCCGCCGTTCCCAGGCCGGTGACGGCTCCCGGCAAATGCTCAAGCCGGACCAGCCCGTTCCGTTCCCCGCTGACCGCGACCGCGTGCTCCACGGCGTTTTCCAACTCGCGAACGTTGCCAGGCCAAGGATAACGCAGCAAAGCCGAAAGGACGTTGGCCTCAAAATCCTTGATTGGCTTCCCCATCTCCAGAACAAACTTCTTCAGGAAATGACGCGCCAGGGGTTCGACATCTTCCGGGCGTTCGCGCAGGGGCGGAACGTGAATCGGAATGACACTGATGCGATAATAAAAATCCTCCCGGAACTGGCTCGCTGCCACCATACTCTTCAGGTCCCGGTTGGTTGAAGCGATCAGCCGCACATCTACGGAAGTATCCTGGCTGCCGCCGAGTGGCCGCACGGTCCTTTCCTGGAGAACCCGGAGTAATTTTACCTGCATGCCGGGGCTGGTCTCGCCGATTTCGTCCAGAAACAGCGTTCCGCCGTTCGCCGACTCAATGATGCCTTTTCGGTTCGCATCGGCCCCTGTAAACGCGCCCTTGAAGTAGCCAAACAGTTCGCTTTCCAGCAGAGTCTCCGGAAAAGCGCCGCAATTGATGGAAACAAAAGCCTTCTCCCGGCGCGAACTCGCCTCGTGGATGGCTCGCGCAATCAATTCCTTGCCGGTCCCGCTCTCACCGGTAATCAGCACCGTGCTGTGCGTGGGAGCCACCGTCCGAACCATTTCAAGGATGGCGGCAATTTTCTGGCTGCGTCCCACAATGTTTTCCTGAGCGAAGACGCGCAATAACTCCCGCCGCAGGCGCGCATTCTCTTCGCGCAAGGCAAGGTCCTCAAGGGCCCGCTCGACCACGAGCTTGAGTTCTTCCACTAATTTGTCCGTCTTGATGACGTAGCGGTAAGCGCCCAGGTTCAGCGCCTGGATTGCGGTGGGCATCGTCGGCACGGCGGTAATCAAGATGAAGGCTGCCGGACTGTGCGTGGCGCGGGCGTGATCCAGCAACTCGATTCCCGTCAAGTCAGGCATCCGAATGTCGGCAATGATCACGTCGTAGACCTGCGATTCGATCTTCTTCTTAGCCAACTGGCCGCTCGTGACCGTTTCAACGAGATGCCCTTCCTTGCGAAAAGTAATCTCCAAAACCTGGCAGATCGACTTTTCATCATCCACAATCAGCAGTCTGGACATGAGATCAATCCTGGTCGAATGTGCCGCAAAGCCCGCCTTCCCTGGCCCCTTCACGCATGAATTGTCGCCTTCCGAACCGGTTCCTCGAGCGGCTGAACTCTGGGAATTTCGACGGTAAATTGCGCCCCGCGGCCGGGAGTGGAATCCACATGAATGCGGCCGCCGTGTCCCTGCACAATCTGGTACACGATGGCCAGCCCCAGCCCCGTCCCCTGCGGAAACGCCGCTTGAAAAGGCTCAAAGAGCTTTTCCATTTGCGATGCGGAAAACCCAATGCCCGTATCGCGAAAAACGATGTCCACGCTCGCCGGTCCGGCATCGTCCACCTCAACCGTCAGGGTGCCGTCCTCAGGCATGGCCTTCAGCGCATTATCGCAAATGTTCCAGAACACCTGCCGGAGCTTGTCCGCATCCGCCATGATCCTCACCGGGTGTTCGGGAAACCTGCGCTCAATTTGAAAATGCTGGGGAACTGAGGGATGGTGCTCAAGGAGCAGCAGCGTTTCCTCAAGTAAAACCAGCAAGTCGACTTCCCTGAATTCAAAGCGTTGTTCGCGCGAATACATTAAAAAGTCCGACACCAGCTTGTTTAGCCGCTCCGACTCCCGGCTGACAATAGCGATCAGTTTCCGTTGGTCTTCGTCCTTCTCCGACAAGGTCTCCAACACCTTCGCCGAGCCCGCAATCGAGGCCAGTGGATTGCGGATCTCATGCGCGATGCCGGCGGACAACCGCCCCAAGCTGGCCATTCGGTCCTTCATACGGCTTTCAGCCTCCAACCGCTTCTGAACGGTAAGGTCCTGAACGCTGTAGACGTAACCAGCCGTCCCGCTCTCAGGAATAACCAGCGGCGAGACCGAAATGCCCAGGACTCGCCCGCCGCCCTTGGGATGTTTATATTCGATTTCCATGCGCCCGTGGGCCAGCGACAGGCTCCGGAAAGCTTCCGATCCGGGATTCAGGTCACCGAGAAGCCGGTCGATCCGCTCGCCGATGACGTAAGCTCGTTTCCGGCCCAGGATTTCTGTTCCGGCGGGATTCAGATCCGAAATAGTCCCCTCCAGGTCCGTCGTAATCAGGCCATCGCGCATGCTGCGAATCACATTCTCATTGACCGCCTGGAGACTTGCGACCTGCCCAGTTTTGTCGCGAAGCTCAGCCCCGGTCTTGCGAAGATTTTCCGCCAGGAAGCTTGAGAGATACGCGATGGCAAAAAAGCCAAAAAGGCTGGCAAAGATCTTGACCTGAAGTGTCGCCAGGTCCACCGTGCCCGCGGAAGAAGTTGAAAGCAACCCGAACATCGAATGGTGGGCGGCGACATCGGGATACAAAACCGGCAAATAGGCAAGCTCCAGCAAGCCTCCCATGGCAACAAAGCTCACCCCAGCCACCAGAAAGGCGCGCGCCCTGGGAAGCAGAATGCTGGCCAGAATGATGGCAACCAGATAGAGCGAAAAATAGTTACTATCCAGATCGCCGGTCACATGAACGATGGCCGTGATGATAAAAACATCGGCAAAGAGCTGCAGGTGGGCCTGCAGAGAGTAATCGAGGCTCAATTGATGGTAGATCAGGAAAAACAGGTTAAGGATGTACCAGAGGATAACGGCCGCACCAAGGTATTCAATGGAACTAGTCCCGCTGGGATTCGGAGCAAACCGCTCGAGGGCGCAACCGATGGCGAAAACAAAGGTGATGATAATAAACCTGATCTTGATTACCCAGGAGAGCCAACTTTGGAGATCGCCGGTAACATTCATGAGGAAGTTACGAAGTACTGTTTAAACTGAGCCCTTTCCGAACAATAGCCCTTGCGGGAGAAGAACTCAACCTCCATTCGAAACCATGTCGCTTAAAGAGTGTACAGGATTTTTGGAGAGTCCAACTTTCTGAAAGGAGGAAACACGGGCCTCGCCGGCCGGCAGCATTTCAACACGGGCTGGAAATCTCCCACATCGCTCCAGGATAATGGGTTCTACGGGCCATAGCGTCACCCTGAAAATACTGGCGCTCGCGAGCACGGCGTGGCCCTCGCTTGAAATCCCACCTTCAGCCTGCCAGCTTTCCAATCAAAGAGAACAAAGGCAGATACATGGAGATCACGACCCCTCCCACAACTACTCCCAGAAAGACGATCATCAGCGGCTCCATAGCGGTCAGCAGGTCGGCAACCGCCGCGTCAACTTCATCCTCGTAAAAGTCTGCGATCTTTTGAAGCATAGCGTCCAAAGCTCCAGTTTGCTCGCCCACTCCAATCATCTGAACCACCATGTTCGGGAAAACCCCCGTCTCCCCAAGCGGGTCGACGATGGTTCGTCCTCCTTCAATCCCTTTTCGGACTTGCAGAATGGCCCTCTCGATCACCGCGTTACCCGAGGTTCGGGCGGTAATATCCATCGCTTCGAGCATCGGCACACCACTTGTTATCAGAGTCCCCAGGGTTCGCGAAAAACGCGCCACCGCAATTTTCCTCATCACAATGCCTAAAATGGGAACTTTAAGGATAAGCGTGTCGAGAGTCATGCGCCCAGGGGGAGTACTGTAATACCATCGCAACCCGAGCCCGAACAGGATCAACAGGACAATCAACACGGGGGCGAAAGTCCCCACAAACCTGCTCAAGGCAATGACGATGCGCGTAGGAAGTGGAAGGCTCGCTCCCAAACCCGCAAAGAGGGTCGTAAAGATGGGTACCACTTTCCAAAGCAGCAGGGTGATCACACCTCCCGCAATGACCAAGACCGAAACCGGATAGATCATGGCGGACCGGACCGAGCGCTTGAGCTTCACGGCCTTCTCAATGTAG
The DNA here is from genome assembly GCA_035532595.1 of Terriglobia bacterium. Classification (GTDB taxonomy): domain Bacteria; phylum Acidobacteriota; class Terriglobia; order UBA7540; family UBA7540; genus JAMCXS01. Next base: position 5,799 of record DATKQU010000038.1, read on the forward strand.
GTCGAGAGGCGTTGCAAGATCGTGTCCAGAATTCCTCCCGCCTCTCCCGCTTCCACCATGTTGGTATAAAGGTCGTCAAAGACCTTCGGATATTTTCTCAGGGCATTGGCCAGCGTCGAGCCGCTTTCCACAGTACCGCGGACACCCTTCAACATCCGGGCAAATGCGCTGTTTTCCTGTTGCGAGGAGAGCACTTCGAGGCATTGGACCAGGGGAAGCCCGGCATCAATCATCACCGAAAATTGGCGAGTGAAAACCGCCAGTTCCTTGGGACTGACTCTTTCACCCCACTTGGGCTTCGGGATGGCAATTTCACGCCCCTTTTCCACAATCCTGAGCGGGGTAATCGCCTCCCGGCGCAACAGCGAATCAAGGACTTCACGGCTGGGAGCGACGCGAATCCCCGTGACCGCCTGCCCCGTCCGAGACGTTCCACGAAATTCAAATTCAGCCATCGTCTTCTTACCTCCTCATAGCCGGGCCGGAACTGCAGATCGCTTTCCACGCCGAACCGCCAAAGAACTTCGGCCTTATCGCCGCGATGGTCCATGCGGCACGGCCGGGTGGCTTCCCGGCGTCGGCGAGCCTCGGTTAATCATGTCCTGCAATTCGTCCACGTTGCTCGACCTGGCGCGGGCGGTTTCAAGCGTAATCATCTTGTGCTGATAAAGCGCATGCAGCGACTGATTGAAAGTTTGCATCCCATATTTCTCCTGGCCGGTTTGCATGGATGAATAAATCTGATGGATTTTGTCCTCGCGAATGAGATTTCGAATGGCGGCGTTGGGAATCAGAATTTCCATGGCCATGACTCTTCCTTTGCCGTCCGCGCGCGGCAACAAAGTCTGGCAAAGGATCCCTTCCAGCACCATGGAGAGTTGGGCGCGAATTTGCGATTGCTGGTGGGCAGGAAAAACATCGATAATTCGATTGATCGTAGAAGACCCCGAATTGGTATGTAGAGTTCCGAACGTCAAGTGGCCCGTCTCGGCGATGCGCAGGGCGGCCTCAATGGTTTCCAGGTCTCGCATTTCGCCGATCAAGACGACGTCTGGATCCTCGCGGAGCACGGCGCGCAGCGAATTCGCAAAGGAATGGGTGTCAGAATGCACCTCACGCTGATTCACCAGACATTTCTTGTGGGGGTGAATAAACTCGATGGGATCTTCGATGGTCACCATGTGTTCATTCCGCGACATGTTGATAAGATCGAGCATGGTCGCCAAGGTCGTCGATTTCCCGCTGCCGGTCGGCCCCGTCACGAGAATCAGCCCGCGAGGCTTCTCGCATAACTTCCGCAGCACTCCAGGCAAATTCAACTGCTCAAAGGTTTGGATTTCAAAGGGAATAACCCGAAACACCCCCGCCACGGACCCGCGCTGGTTGAACAGATTGCCGCGAAATCGCGCGATGTTCTTGATGCCAAAAGAGAAATCGAGTTCCAGGCTTTCTTCAAACCGGTGTTTCTGCGCATCGGTCAAAATACTGTAACAGAGTTGCTTGGTATCAGCCGGCCCCAGCGTGGGCAGGTCCTCACAAGGTTTCAGTTCTCCATTAACCCGGATGCGGGGAGGGGAATTCGTCGTGATGTGAAGATCCGATCCCCCCGATTCTGCCATGCGCTTGAGCAGGTCGCTGAGTGGCGGTATGGGCATTGCTGTTTAACCTCTCCGCAGGTTTCGAAGCGCCTGCCGCCCGCGGGCTTGGGCAGAGCGCCCCGCTCTACAACATCGTTTCCCGAATAACTTCTTCCAGCGTGGTTAACCCGGCCATCACTTTGATCAACCCGCTGCGCCGTAGCGAGATCATGCCTTGCTCGATGGCCTTTTTCCTCAATTCAAGTGCCGATGCTCCCACCAGGATGAGTTCGCGCAGTTCGTCGGTGACCTCAAGAACTTCATATAACCCGATCCGCCCCTTGTACCCCTTGTTGTTGCATGCCTGACACCCCGCACCGCGATAAATCTTCGCTTTGCCGACTTCGTCGGGGGTAAAACCGGCGTCGTGAAGGACTTGCGGGCTTACCTCCTCCTCGACCTTACATTCCTGGCAGATGCGGCGCGTTAATCGCTGGGCGCAGATGAGATGCACGGAAGTTGCAACCAGGAAAGGTTCAATGCCCATGTTCATCAGGCGCGAAATCGTCACCGGAGCGTCATTGGTGTGCAAGGTGGAAAGGACCATATGTCCCGTAAGCGCCGCCTTGATGGCGATTTCCGCGGTTTCAAAGTCCCGGATCTCGCCCACCATAATGATGTTGGGATCCTGCCGGAGAAAAGAACGTAAAGCCACGGCGAAGTTCAGCCCGATTTGCTCTTTCATCTGAACTTGATTGATTCCAGGCAACTGGAACTCAACCGGGTCTTCCGCCGTCATGATGTTGGTGTCCGGCTTATTGAGTTGGGCAATCGAAGAATAGAGGGTGTTGGTCTTCCCGCTCCCCGTAGGGCCCGTCACCAGAACCATTCCATAGGGCTTAAAGATCGCGGCCTCGAACTTCGCAAGTGATTCCGGCTCAAAGCCCAGCATGGTCATATCCAGGCGCAGACTCTCCTTGTCCAACAAACGCATGACAATCTTTTCGGCATACAGGGTGGGAAGTACAGATACCCGGAAATCGAGCTGCTTCTTTTTTCCCTTGTGCATCATCCTGATCATGATCCGGCCATCCTGCGGAAGCCGCTTTTCCGAGATGTCCAGCTTGGCCATGATTTTGATCCGGCTGATGATGGCGTCGCGCAGCTTGAGGGGTGGTTGCATGATGATTTCAAGCACGCCGTCCACCCGGTAACGGACGCGGTATTCTTTTTCATAAGGTTCCAGGTGGATATCGCTTGCTCCACGCCTCACCGCGTCGGTCAGGATGTAATTGACCAGCTTGATGACCGGAGCTTCTTCCGCGGCCCTTTCGAGGGCCGCTAAATTCAGGGAAGACTCGTCCTCGGCTTCCAGTTCGATCGTGTCGGCCTGCCCTTCATCAATGAAGCTGACCAAGTCCTCGATTTCTCTTTTCCGTTCCCGGTCCTCGATGGAGCCATAGTGCTTGGTGATCGCCTCGGTAATGGCCGATTCCGTGGATACCACCGGCTCGATGTTAAAGCCGGTCATGAACTTGATGTCGTCCATGGCAAAGACATTGGTCGGATCCACCATTGCCAGAGTCAGGGACGAGCCGACACGGCTCAAAGGCAGCACCTGATATTTCAACGCCGTTTCCATCGGGATGAGCTTGATCACGCTGGGGTCAACCTCAAAATAAGCCAGGTTGATGGAAGGTATGCCGTACTGCCGGGAGAGCACCGTGGTGATCTCCGCCTCGCTTAGGACGCCGAGTTTTACCAGGCTGCTGCCCAGCCGGCAACCGTTCGTCCGCTGATGATCGAGGGCTTCCTGCAGTTGCGCCTGGGTAATGAGGTTCTCCTTGATTAACAGTTCTCCCAGTTTCCCGGAGGTTCCGTACCCCCGGCCGCTTCCATGCAGCTCAACCGTTGAATTGATTCCCACAGCCTTTCGCACCCTTAACAACAAAGAGATTGACGACGCAACGCCTTGGCGCCAGCAGGGCTGGCTCAATGCTCAGCGCCGCATTGAAACCGCACCCGTTGGCGCCTCCATCGGATTGAAGAGCCTCATGCCTGGGTCCGGTAGCCTCATCGCTGACCGCCGTCAACTTCAGACGTAAATTTGAAAGAACTTAGAATTATCGGTATTCTCCGCCGGAACTTGACTTTCCCGTAAAGACCGTATTAATTTCGAGTCTATGCAACGCGCGGCTCAGCCGCTTGGAGTTGAGCCGGGTGAAGTGCTTGGGCAGTACTATCAAACGCTGCTGCTGCAATTCGGCCCCCAAGGTTGGTGGCCGGCACGCACTCGCCTGGAAGTCATCCTCGGCGCCGTCCTGACTCAAAATACCAGCTGGCGGAATGTCACCGTGGCGATCCGACGCCTTCGTCAAGCCGGATTCCTTCGATGGAGACAATTGCGCACAGGTTCCAGGACACAACTCGAAGCCTGCATCCGCCCCGCCGGGTATTTCCGGCAGAAGGCCCGCACCATTCAGACGTTTGTAGCGTGGCTCGAAAGCGTCCATCGGGGCTCTCTTAAAGCGCTTTTTGCCCAGCCGCCTCAATTGCTCCGGGACCAACTCCTCAAACTGCGAGGCCTTGGACCGGAGACTGTGGATGCCATCCTGCTCTACGCTGGAAAGCAACCCTTCTTTGTGGCCGACGCTTATACCCGCCGGGTCCTGGCACGGCATGCGCTGATCTCGCCGCAGGACGGCTATTCCGCCACCCAGCAATTCCTGCACCGGCATCTGCCGGCGGATGAAGCCGTTTATAACGAATTCCACGCTCTTCTGGTCGAAACCGGAAAGCGCTATTGCAGGCGCCAGGCGCCGCAATGCGAAAACTGCCCGCTTCAGAACTTTTTGCCTTCCGGACAGAGGCGCGGCCATTTGCACCGGATTAAGGAATTCAAACCTCAGCACCGCCTTCGGCCTGCTCCGCGAAGTGAGGCCCGGATAAGAACCTATGGCTACGAATGACCAGCCGCGACCTCCCCGAAGAGCCTTCCTGATCTTTCTGCTCATCCTGGTCCCTATACTGCTATTTATCGGCTGGAGCCAGGCTTCACTAAACCTTTCTTTTATTCGCCCTGAGAATGCGGGACAAACGCTGCTGCTGTTGGTCGTCTCCACTCTCATTTTTCTCGCCTTTGTCATTTTTGCGCTGATCCTCGCTCGAAACCTGCTGAAGCTTTACGCCGAAAGGCAAACACAGAAACTCGGCTCGCGCTTCAAGACCAAGATGGTCGTGGCGTTTTTGGCGCTGACCTTGATTCCGGTCTGCTTTCTGTTTGCTTTTGCCTATGGACTGCTCAACCGCAGCATTGATAAATGGTTTGGCATTCCCTTTGACGTGGTCCGCGCGGACGCAACCGAAGTTGTCCGGCAGCTTGAGATTCAGGCGGAAAACCGCTCCCGCCATCTGGCGGACCACCTGACGGGCAACGTGCAATTACAGGAGGCCGCGGCAGCCTCTGACCGTGCGACGGCCAAGGCAACTCTGCAAGGGGAAGTTTCCGACCTGACCTCCGAATCCGCGCTGCTCTTCAGCCCGCGCGGAACCCTCCTGGCGACCGCCGGAAACGGGGAATTCGGGCCCTCCGAGGTTCGGGAACTTCTGCCCGGCCATGCCTTCAGCGGCCTGTCCTCCGGTGGAATTTCGGGCAAGGAAAAATTCCGGGACGAGAATATTTGCTATTCCATTAAACCTCTCAAGTCGCCGGAGGGGGAAACTCTTGGCAGCGTGGTTGCGATCACCCGTCTGCCGGTAAATATCGCCCGGATCGCGCTTCAGATTCAGAGTGAAGCCCAGAAATATGATGAGTTGAGCCAGCAACGCAAAGCTGTCCGGCGCGTCTATCTCTTGTCCCTTAGTTTGCTTACCCTGCTGATTCTCTTTGCGGCGTCCTGGTTTGCCTTGTTTCTGTCTAAACAAGTGACGGTACCGATCCAAGCCCTGGCCAATGCCACGCATGAAGTTTCCAAGGGTAATCTGAGTTATCGCATCACCGCGCGGGGCGACGACGAACTCGGCCGCTTGATTCAGTCGTTCAATGAAATGACGCGGCAACTCGAGGAAAACCGGCTTGCTCTGGAGCGGGCTGCCCAGGAGATCCAGGGAGCCAACCGCAAGTTGGAAGAGCGCGGCAACATCATGGAGGCCATTCTCGAAAACATCCCCACCGGGGTGATCTCCTTCGATCCGCAAGGCCGAATCGTACGGGTCAACTCCACGGCGGAGCGCATGTTCGGCCTTGACACCATCAGAAACGCGCGGCGGCTCGCCGATCTGTTTTCAGCGGAGGAGGCCCGCGAGATGGCGCGCCTGGTCCGCCGCTCTTTGCGCCAGCGGGTCGTGACCCGGCAGATGGAACTCGGACTGGGAGGCCGGCGGGCCTTCGTGGCGTTGACGCTCTCCTCCATCGTTGCCCGGCATGGCGCGGTCGGCTCCTTGCTGGTCCTGGAGGATTTGACGGAATTGCTCCGCGCACAAAAGGCCGTGGCGTGGCAGGAAGTCGCGCAGCGAATCGCCCACGAGATCAAGAACCCCCTCACGCCGATCCAGCTTTCCGCCGAACGCATTCATCGCTGGATCGACCGCGCGGCGCCCCACCTGCCCAACCAGGATCTGGTGGTGGCCATCGGGCAGAGCGCTTCTCTGATCGAGCGCGAAGTTGCCACGCTTCAGGCTCTGGTCGACGAGTTTTCAGATTTCGCGCGCTTTCCGGGATCCCGGCCCGTCGTGTCCGACCTAAACACCATCGTCCAAAAGGCTCTGGACGTCTTCGAGGGAAGGCTCGACAGCGTTATCGTGCGGCGCGATCTGGCAGCCCAGTTGCCCCCCATTCAGGCCGACCCGGAGCAGATGAAGCGGGTGCTGGTCAACCTGATCGACAACGCCGCAGAGGCGCTGGAACATTCCGCCATCCGAGAGATCTGGGTGCAGACATGGCTCGACCCGGAGCGCGATATGGTCGTGGCCGTCGTGGCCGACAGCGGGCCGGGGATCTCCCAGGAAGCCAAAGAACGGTTGTTCCTTCCTTTTTTCTCCACTAAGCGCCGGGGAACCGGGTTGGGCCTGGCGATTGTCAGCCGCATCATTTCGGAACACAACGGCTCGATCCGCGTGGAGGAAAACCGTCCGCTGGGAACAAAGTTTATAATCGAACTGCCGGTTGAACACGCTCCAGCCACCACTGCAAACTCGTAAGGGGTGCGGAACGCCAGGCGGTGCTTGACTCTTGCGAGCATCGTGGCGAGGTCAAGCGGAAGTCATTCCTGGCGAGGGCTTGAAAGGGCGATAAATTGGAGAACTATTCGGTGCTCGTGGTCGACGACGAAGCAGGCATTCGCCAGTCGCTCAAGGATGTGCTTCAGGATGAAGGGTATCGGGTCACGGCCGTGGGAAGCGGCGAGGCCTGCCTGGATTTTCTTGCCCGGGAGAAGTGCGATGTCCTTTTGCTGGACGTCTGGCTTCCGGGCATCGACGGCCTCGAAACGCTGGAGCAGGTGCGCGCGCTCGAACAATCACCGGTTGTGGTGATGATCTCCGGCCACGGCACCATTGAGACCGCCGTCCGGGCTACCAAGAAGGGCGCCTTTGATTTCATTGAAAAGCCGCTTTCGATCGAGAAGACTCTTCTCACGCTGAAACATGCGGTTGAAGAACTCAAACTATCCGTCCAGAACCAACAACTGCGGCAGAAAATCGAAAGGCAATACCGGATCATCGGGGATAGTGTTCCCATGAAGGCGTTGCGGCAGCAGCTGGGCCTTGCGGCTCCGACCAATGGGCGCGTGCTGGTCTACGGGGAAAGTGGGACAGGAAAAGAGCTGGTCGCCCACGCCCTCCACCAGATGAGCTTGCGCTCGGAAGGCCCCTTCGTGGAAGTCAATTGCGCCGCGATTCCGGAGGATTTGATCGAGAGCGAATTATTCGGGCATGTCAAAGGCTCCTTCACCGGAGCCGTGGAAGACAAAGTCGGGAAGTTCGAGCAGGCCGACGGCGGAACCCTCTTCTTGGATGAAATCGGCGATATGAGCCTGCGCACGCAGTCCAAAGTGTTGCGTGTCATTGAGGAGCAGCGGTTTTCTCCCCTGGGCTCCAAGACGGACCTTCGAGTGGATGTGCGGGTTGTGGCGGCAACCAACAAGAATCTGGAAGACGAAATCCAGAAGGGGAATTTCCGGGAAGACTTGTTTTTCCGTCTCAACGTGATCCCGTTCTACGTTCCGCCGCTAAGGGAGCATCCCGAAGACATCCCTGCCTTGGTGGACTATTTTCTTAAAGGATTTGCCAGCGCTTATGGCCGGCGGCCGAAACATTTTTGCGAGCCGGCTCTGAAGGTCCTCTTCAGTTACCGCTGGCCGGGGAATGTCCGGGAGCTTCGGAATCTGGTTGAACGGATGGTGATTATGGTTCCGGGGGAGCGTATCGAGCGCCGCCACCTTCCTCAAACGCTTTCCAACCATTACGGCCAAACCGGAGCCGCCCGCGGCGCGATGTCCGGATTTTCCACGCTTCACGAAGCGCGGGAGGCCTATGAGCGTGATTACATTCTCCGCAAACTCGACGAAAACCAGGGAAATGTCAGCCGCGCGGCGGAAGTCCTGGGGCTCGAACGCAGCCATCTCTATCGGAAGATGAAAGCCCTGGGAATTACTCCCAGTGAATAAGCGGGCTGGCTCATCCCCCCCATTCAAAGTCATGCGCAGCCGGCTGATGGAAGACCGCCCCGGCCTCTAACCTTCGCTGCGATAATCAAGGGCCGCAACCACGGAGCTGTCATCCCGCCAGTGGGGTTCAACACGCACAAAGAGCTGGAGGAAAACCTTGGGAGGGAAAATCTTCTCCAATTCCCGGCGCGCCTCGATGCCGATCTGCTTGATTCGGCTCCCACCCTCGCCAATGATGATCGGCTTCTGTGACTCTCTTTCAACCAGGATCGTGGCCTCGATGCGGGTCAGGGTTTGGGATTCTTCAAAGTCATCCATCAGCACGGCGCTGACGTAAGGCAGTTCCTGCCGCGTGTTGCGAATCACGCTTTCGCGGATAATCTCACTGGAAAGAAACCGTTCCGGCTGGTCGGTATAAATCTCAGGAGGAAAGTAGGGCGGCCCTTCCGGCAGCCTTGCGATGACGGCGTCGAGGACTTCCTGGACGCCGAAGCCTTTGAGCGCCGAGACGGGAAAAATCTCCTCGAAGGTGTGCAGCTTGGAATAGCGGTCGATCAAAGGCAAGAGTTTGGGCTTTCGCACCCGGTCGATCTTGTTGAGCAAGAGGATCGTGCGGGGAGAGTACTCGGCCAGAAGCTGGAGAGCGAATTCGTCACCTTTACCGAAGGGAGCCGAAGCGTCCACAATCAACAGAGCCAGGTCCCGCTCCTCGAGCGCTTCACGAACAAAGGTCATCATCTGTTCATTCAGCCGGCAGAGCGGCCGGTGGATTCCCGGAGTATCCATGAACACAACCTGGGCGTCGGGACGGTGGACAATTCCCACGATCCGGTTGCGCGTCGTTTGCGACACCGGAGTGACAATCGACACTTTCGCCCCGACGAAGGCATTGAGCAGCGTGCTCTTGCCGGCATTGGGGCGGCCAACGATCGCCACGAAGCCTGACCGGAAAGGTTTATTGGGCTCGGACATGGGCAGTTTCTGTGTGCGGAGCAGGCAAAGGGAAGACCAAACGAACCTTTAAAACAGTCCGGCGGTTCACTTCCAGGATTTCGAGCGTCAGCCCGCTGGCTTCCACTTTCTCGCCGGCAGCGGGCATATGGCCCAGCCGAGCCAGCACCAGCCCGGCGACGGTGGAATAATCTCCGCTCTCTAACTCCACGTGCAATTGGTCCGCAAGGTGAGCGAGTTCCGTGTGGCCTGCGACAACGTAGGTGCTGGGAGATTCTTTGACGATATCCCGGTCGTGGGGTTCAACCTCATCGCGAATCTCACCGACCAGTTCTTCCACCAGGTCTTCGATCGTCACCAGCCCGGAAACGCTGCCGTATTCGTCAATCACCATCGCCAATTGCAGGGTGGTTTTCTGCAAATCTTTCATCAGGTCGCGAATCGGTTTAGTCTCCGGCACGAAGCGGATGGGCTTTGCCAGCGAGCGCAACGTCACTCTTCCCTGCTCCTCCGGCGACAGTTCCGCCAGGTCGCGAATGCTCACCACCCCTTCGATGCGATCGAGTTCCTTGGCATAAACCGGGTAACGCGTATAGCGGCGGTCCCGAAACAGGTTGCGCAATTCTTCGATCGGCATGTCAATTTCAATGGCGGCGATTTCCGGCCGCGGGGTCATCACTTCCCGAACGACTT
>DATKQU010000039.1:0-22260 GCA_035532595.1 Terriglobia bacterium
GGAAGATATTTTGCTCCTATCCACCTTCAACCGGCTTATCGGCCGGCGGTATTTCGCAAGAACGATCTCGCATTGACCGAACGGATTGCGGAGCGCACGCTGGCGCTGCCGTTCTTTAATCAACTTGAGAACGGGCAGATTGCGGAAGTTTCAGAGACCCTGAAGGAACTGTTGGGGAAGGTTGCCGCGCGTTGAGATTCCGTGCGGCCGAGGGTGCCCATACTTTTTGAAGAGCGAGGCCTGAGGAAACGCGCCGCCTTACATCTCGCGGCGGCCTTCGAGGGCGCGGAGCATGGTAACCTCATCCGCGAATTCAAGTTCCGAACCCACGGGCACGCCCGTGGCAATCCGGCTCACCTTGACGCCCAGAGGTTTGACCAGCTTTGCCAGATAGACCGCAGTGGCCTCGCCTTCGACGGTCGGGCTGGTGGCGATGATGAGTTCGTGAACTTTGCCGTCCTTCAGCCGTTCGATCAGGTTCCGGAGCTTGAGCTGTTCAGGGCCCACACCCTGCAATGGCGAGAGCACGCCGTGCAGGACGTGATATTGGCCGCGGAACTCGTGGGCCTTTTCAACGGAGACCACGTTGTAGGGAGTTTCCACCACGCAGATGATTTCCGGATCACGCCGGGGATCGGAACAATATTCGCAGGGATCGAGCTCCGTGAGGTTGTTGCAGAGGCTGCACAGCCGAATCTTGTCCTTGGCGTCGAGAAGCGCTTCGGCCAGGCGCTGCACATCCTCGCGCGGGGCGCGTTCAAGATGAAAAGCTATGCGTTGCGCCGACTTCTGGCCGATGCCGGGCAGATGCTTGAGCTCATCGACAAGACGGGCAAGAGGGGCCGTGTATTCCTTCATGTAAGGGAAGTCCTTCGTCAGCCATCAAGCGGGAGGAACTATGTTACGTTGAAACCGGGCAAATTGAGTCCGCCGGCCAGGCCGCCCATCTGGCTGGCCAAGTGCTCGTCCACCTTCCGGCTGGCTTCATTCACCGCTGCCAGCAGAAGGTCCTGAAGCATCTCGATATCTCCGGACTTGTAAACCTCCGGATCGATGTGCACGGAAACCAGATGTTTCTGGCCATTCATCTTGATCGAAACCATGCCTCCACCCGCTGCGGCTTCGATGACCAGATCATCCAGTTGCCTCTGAAGCTGCTCCTGGAACTGCTGTACTTGTTTGAGCATTTGTTGCATCTGTTGCAGGTTTTTCATCGTTTACTCCCGGGTCAAATCGATCACGTCAACCAGGGTGCATTGGAATTTTTTAACGATCGCTTCCACCCCTGCGTCACTCTCGGCGCGCTCGCGAGCGCTGCGGCGAATCTTTTGTTCAGACCCCTCTCGATCATCGAGTGTAACACAAATCCTGACGGGTTGCCCCAGAGCCTCCGCGCACACCGACTGGAGTTTTTCCTGCTGCTCGCGCGCACTCAGGAAATCGACGGCCCAGGAATTACTCTTTGAGAAGAGAAACCGGACTTCGCCGTTTTCAAAGCGCCAGCCGGCTACGGGATCCAGGCAACTGCTCAGCAGTTTGGATTGCCCGAAGGCCAGGGATTTGATCTTGTTCAGGAGCGGATCTTCGACCTCCGGCAGGACCGAAGCCGGAGCTGGCGGCGGGTTCGTCGGTGCGGCGGCGCGGGAAAAATGACGGCCCGGGGCTTGGGCATCGATTGCAGGCCTGACGTTGGCAGAGCGGACGGGCGGGGGAGGCGGCGGCTGCGAAGTTCTCGTCCCGGGATTTGTGGAAGAGCTTGCGAAGGTGCCGGGCTGCTTCGCCCCACCTTTGGGGGATTCCGGCGGCCGGCTGCCGCGCAAATCGGCCAGGAGGCTTTCGAGCGGCATCAGTTTCCGGGCGTGTACCATCTTGAGGAGGGCGAGTTCCAATTGGAACCGCGGCTGCAGCGCGTAGCGCATTTCGCCCTCGGCGCGGATCAGAATCTGGAAGAATCGCGCGAGATCCTGTTCACTGAAATGTTCCGCGAGCTGTGAGAGGGCGGTGCGCTCGGCTGCCGGGAGTTGCAGGAGGCCGCTCGCGGAGCCGCAGCTCTTGGCGACGGCCAGGTTGCGAATGTAGCGCGTGAATTCGCCGCAAAAATGATTCAGTTCGTATCCTTCAGCGGAAAGCCGCCCCACGATCTCCAGAACCTGTCCGGCATTTCCGGCGTCGATGGCCTCGACCAGTTCCACCAGCACGCGGCTGGGAACCACGCCCAGCAGTTGCCGGACGTGAGTTTCCTCCAGGCGCTCGCCGCTCGAGGCGATGGCCTGGTCCAGCAGGGAAAGCGCATCGCGCAAGCTGCCCTCGGCCGCCTCCGCCACGGCGCTCAGGGCGCCTTCATCGGCCTCGATCTGTTCCTTCTTCAAGACCCATTCCAGGCGCTCCACGATTTCAGCGTAATCCAGCAGGCGAAAAGAAAAATGCTGGCAGCGGGATTGAATGGTGGTGGGCAGCTTGTGGGGTTCTGTGGTGCAGAGCACGAACAACGACCGGGGCGGGGGCTCCTCGAGGGTCTTCAGCAGAGCGTTGAAAGCCTCTGTGGTCAGCATGTGCGCTTCGTCAATGATAAAAACCCGGTAAGGATCGCGTGCCGGCAGGTAACGCACGGTTTCGCGAAGTTCGCGGATTTCATCGATCCCGCGGTTGGACGCGGCGTCGATTTCAAACACATCCACGGAATTCCCCTGGGCGATTTCCTGGCAGGAGGGGCAAACGCCGCAGGGAGAAACGGTGGGCCCGTTGGTGCAATTCAACGATTTGGCCAGGATGCGCGCCGTGGTGGTCTTGCCCACCCCGCGCCCACCGGAAAAGATGTACCCGTGCGCCACGCGCTTCTTGAGGACGGCGTTCTTGAGCGTGTCAGTGATCAGCCGTTGTCCGGCGACCTCGTCAAAAATCTGGGGCCGGTACTTGCGGGCGATGACTTGATAGGACATAAGAACAGGGGTTAGGGTCTAGGTGTTAGGCCCAAGATTGGGAACTAGGGCATGAAGCCTGGCATATCTGCCGAATCCCAAGTCCTTGGCCCTTAATCCCGAAATTGGGTCAGACTTCGGGTTGTTCTGCGGCACACAAAGCGGCTCGCTACCGTTGCTTCCTTCCGGACCTGGCGGGGTTCACGAACATTCGTTGCACAGAGCCCGAAGTCTGATACGTTGTCAAACCGCTTGCCTTTGCGCGCAGCGGAATTCCTGACTCAATTAGCGTAACATGCGGAGCCTGCCCGCGTCGATGGATTTTGCCTTCGCAGCGGCATGGCCGACTTGATTTTTCCGGAACGTTTGTATACCGTGAGTGGAAGTGATTATGCACCTGGGGGCTTTGGTCGTCGACAAAGAGGGGGACGCGCAATCGAGAGGGCAAACCAGTGCAGGGGTTCGCCCATATTGGAGGTTTCAAATGGACAAAAAACGATCAATCCAGGCATTGGCGATTGCGTTCACACTCATTGCTCTGGTGGGCTGCCAGTCGGGCAATCAGGGCCACACGGAAGAAACGGCTTCCCCGACCGCCGGGGCTGGCCCCGAGAGCGGGACCGCCTCGAGCACAAAGCGCCCGGGCCTCTCGCGCCGGACTTCGGAAGCCCCTCCGGCCGCCCCCGCGACTCAAACGGTTACGGTTCCTGCGGGGACGGAAGTTCGCATCCGGTTGAGTTCCGCGATCAGTTCAGCCACGGCTTCATCGGGAACCGGCTTTCAGGGCTCGCTGGCGGAGCCGCTGGTTGTCAACGGTGTCACCGTAGCCCCAAGAGGCAGTTTAGTGAGCGGCCAGGTAACGAATGCGGTCAGCTCCGGCCGGCTGAAGCGCCCGGCAGAACTTTCCCTCGTGCTGACCTCCATTACACCCGAAGGCGGACAACAGACCCCCATTTCGACGCATACTTGGGCCATGCAAGGTAAGTCGCACAAGAAGCGCGACATCACAATGGTCGGCGGCGGCGCAGGTTTAGGAGCCGTCATCGGAGCGATTGCGGGCGGAGGCAAGGGCGCGGCGATCGGAAGCATGGTGGGCGCCGGAGCGGGCACGGCAGGCGCCTATGCGACGGGGAAAAAGGAAATCGAACTCCCGCCGGAAACCACGCTGAATTTCAGGCTGAGCGCTCCGGTCTCCTTTACGGTCATGAAAGCCGGCTAGCTGAAAGGCGCCGGCCTTGATGGTTGGCAAAGGGAAACGTTGCTGTCCGGCAGGAAGTAAAGTTGGGGCCAGCTTGGGGTCTCAGGACTTCGACTCGGAAGAAGCTGGCTCCGATACTTTCCGCTTGAGTTCTTCCAACTCCTGGCGCAGGCGAGCTTGGCGCCGGCTGAGATTCCAGGCGTACAGGGTAAAGATGAGCCACACGAACGTATAAGCAAGAAATAGGTATTTGTTGACCACGCTAGTCCTCCGAAGCCCGGAACGCCAGAATGTGGCGGATGTCTCCCAGTTCTCTCCGCATTTGCGCAATTCCCAAACGGATGCGAACCAGCAGGAAAAACAGGAAGACGAAAGCTATCCAGCTGACCAGGAGGGTGGTTGCCATCCGCGGATCAAGTCCTGATCCGGGGCCGCCGCCAATGACCGGCTGCGGATGTTGCGTCCTCCACCATCGAATCGCCATGTAGTCGATGATGACGTCCACAAAACCGATCACTCCCACCACCGCGCAAAGATTCGCCGCCCGCCCGGGATTGATGAGGTAGTTCCTCAACATCAAGTAGGCGACGTAGAGCAGCCAAAGAAGAAACGTGAGAGTCAGGCGCGCATCCCACGTCCACCAGATTCCCCAGGCGGGCTTGGCCCAGAGAGGGCCGGTGACCAGCACGCAGGTGCAGAAAATGAAGCCGACCTCCGCCGTGGCTTGCGCCAGCTCGTCTGCAAACTGCGACCGCTTCCACAGGTAGGCGATGCTTGAACAAAAGATGATGAGAAAACCCAATAAGGCCGTCCAGGCGGAAGGGACGTGGATATAAAAGATGCGCTGCACCTCGCCCATCGTCATTTCCTCGGGCGCATACAGAAAGATCATGTAGAGAGCGATAGCCAGCCCAGCCAGCGTCAAAGCAGCGTGCAGCGAGATGGGAAACTTCTTCTTCATGGAGCGTTCCTGTTGCCGGCGGTTGTTAGCGGTTGGGAAATCGATCCTCGATCTTCAGCCCCAGGCGCCAAACCTCAACCAACGACCTACTCTTCCAGAACATATTCAAAAAGCAAGAACGATGCAATCGTAAAAACCAGGCTGATGCCTGCCACCCTTGCAATGCCGCTCCACCAGTCGCCGCTTGGATTGCCGCGCAGAGCGTCGGCGGTGGAGTCGATGGAAAGCATCAGAATCCAGAAGGCGATGGGAAACTGCAAGACGGTCAGCATCACTTCGCGCATCCGGGTGTTGGCTGCAATGGCGCCGAATATTGTACCCAGCGCCGCATAGCCCAGCGTGCCGAAGAAGGCGATCAGGACCAGTTGCCCCAACGCTGGCAGAAAGGAAAAGTTATACCAAAGCGACGCAGCGAAAACCATGACAACTTCCGCAACCCCGAGAAACAACAGATTGGCCAGCATCTTGCCCAGGAAAATCAGGCTGGGGTCCACCGGAGCCAGCGTCATGCCTTCCAGGCAGGCGTTTTCGCGTTCCGAAGCGAAAGAACGGTTGAAGCCCAAAACGCCGGCGAACGCAATCGCCACCCAGAGGACGGCCGGAAGCAGCCGGAGTGTTTCTTCACGCGCGCCTTCAAAGGCAAAATTGAAAAGAAAGATGATGAGCAGCCCGAAGACGCACATCGAGGCCAGCGTCTCACGGTTCCGCCACTCGACCCGAAGGTCCTTGGCAAAAATGTTCCAGATGATTTTCAGGCTAGCCATCGGCTTTCGGTCCGGCAGCCCGCACAATCCCGAGGCTCTCGAAGGGGGCGGCGGCAAGGCGGCCATTATAGCGTACCCGGCCCGCCTTCAGGGCGATGAGGCGCTCGGCCAAGGCGGCGCCTTGCTCAAAGTCGTGGGTCGAAAACAGCAGGGCCTTGCCTTGTTGCGGCAGGCGCCGCAGAAGCTCTTCCAGTTTTTTCACCGACTGCGTATCGAGGCCGGTGAAAGGTTCGTCGAGAAGGACAAAATCCGGGTCGTGAAGAAAGGCGCGGGCCAGGGAAGTTCGCTGTTGCAGGCCGCGAGAGAGATCGCGGGCGAAAACCGCGCTGCGCTCACGCATATCGAACATCTCCAGGGCAGCGTCAATTTTCTTCTCCAGGCCGCTGAGCCCGAAGAGGCTTCCAAAGAATTTTAGATTTTCCCGAACCGTTAGTTCGCCGTATAGGAAGGTGGTGTGCGAGACGAACCCGATCGCGGCCTTGGCCTTCGTTCCGTCGCGCTCGATATCGCGGCCGTCGAAGAGAACCTGCCCCGAAGAGGGACGCGCCAGGGACGCCAGCATGCGCAGGAGCGTGGTCTTGCCGGCGCCGTTCGGACCGTACAGAAAGGCCGACTGCCCGCGCGTGATGCCGAAGGAAACTTCCTTCAACGCCGCCAGATCTCCGAAGAACTTCGTAAGGTTGCGGGTTTCAAGCATCGGCTTAATGACTTGCCTTCCGGGGGGCCATCGGTTTTGCCTTAGCAGGAGGTTCCTTTTTCAAGAGGGCCGTTGCCTTGGCCTTAAGTTCCAGGCGTTCCTTCCAGTATTGTTTTTCCGGCAGCTTGCCAGAGGCGAAGAGTTCGTCCAGATCCGCGATGGAATTCAAAAGAGTTTCCATCTTGGCTTGAAACTTTCTTCGTACCGGGCTTCCTTCCTGCCTGGCTTTCCACCGCGGGTATTCCTTGGCCACGCGGATGCCCAGCGCCCACAAAAGGACCAGCAGAAAGCATAAGAGAAGCGGAACTCCCACGGCCGACACTGAGTCAGGAACAACCTTGACCGTTGATTCTGCCGATTCCTCCGAGTTTGCGCCGGCTTCTTCGGAAGCTGCCGCAGCGGCTTGCCCGGTGACCTCCGCCGCAATCCGGGCGCCGGCGGGGAGATTTGCCGCTTCAAGCCTCTGGCTGCCGGTCTCGGCGTCTTTGCCGGCGGGAGTGAAAAGGCTGGAGGTAACCGCCAGGTCGGGAGGAAAAACAAAGAGTTCAGCCTGATCAATCGGATAAGGAATGCTATCGGCCAGCGTGAACTTGTTGTCGCTGTAATCGCTGTTATAGGCCACCATGATGACGGTGAGGCCGGGTTTCAGGGCGTAGGCAATATGATAATCGCCGGGAGAATTCCCTTTCTCCGCCGTTTGCGGCAGAGGCATGTTCATGAGCCCCACGACGGCGACGGTGGGGTTTTCAACCTGAGGAGAAAGATGGAAAAAGAAGGTGCCCTTGGGATTGTCATAGGCGCGCTCCAGCGGGTTGGCGAGGGCAAAAAGCTCCTGCACGCGGGCTTCGGATCCTTCCGGGCGCACAATCACGCGGGCCGAACGGACTCGCAGCGCCGGCTTCTGGTGGGTGGATTCGAAGACTGTGATGTTGGCGAGAGCGTTTCCGTTGGGATCAAACTTCACCGGGGCGTGGTAATCGACCCCTTTATAGGTCGTCTGCAGCAAGTAGAACCGGCCGGTATCGATCTGGCCGCCCTTGAAGACAAATCGCCCTTGCGCATCGGTGGTCGCATCGCCCGCCACGGCCATGCCTCCCTGCGGGCTGATCAGTTCAATCTTTTGGTTGGCCAACGGCTGATGGGTCGAGTCGTTGGTGATCTGTCCTGCAATTTGGGCCGCCGTTGAAAGTGCGGGAACACCCAGGAAGAGGGCAAGGACCGGAACAAGAATCAGGAATCTGGCTGTTATTGTTTTTCTCACGTTGGGTTCAAATCTTGGTTTGTGTTGCGTTCTCTCGGCTGTAGCGCCGGGGTCTATGCCCGGCAGGCCACCCTAAAAGGCGGCGCTACTTCTTAGGAGTGGGCTGAGGGAGCTGATTTCCGCAATTGCCGCAAAATTTCACGGCCATAGGATTCTCAAATCCGCACCCGGGACAAGTGTACGGATCAGGAGGCTGCAGCTTCCTTTGCGCCCGGCGTAATGCAACCTGCCGCTCAATGAGCACGTCATCCTCACTCACTTCCTCCTGCTCCTGGGAAGCCAACATCAGTTGAGCGGCTTCTGCCAAATGGTTCTCTCGCAACGCATGGTAGTCGTTCTCGGCGATTTTTCCGGCCTTATACTCGAACTCCAGGTCCTCGATGTTTTCGTAGACAACCATACGCCGTCGCTTCAAGTCCGTGAGCGGGGTGACATCAATGGGCAAGGCGCCCTCCCCCGGGGTTTCCGGGGCGAGCACGGGCGTGGCCACGAACACGGCCATGCCGACTGCGAGCAGGATTGCAATGCCCAACTCCATCTTCAGTTCCCTTTTTCTCTCTGAAACCGTTTAATCAACGTACTTCTTCATTTCCTCTTCCACTGCTGCCCGCACGTTCGCATCCATGGGGCTGGCAGGGCCTGCGGGTGCGAGAGCCGGCCGGCGCCAGCGGCGCACCACGGTGATGGCCAGGAACAGGCCGATAATCAGCCCGATACCCGGAAGAAACCACGCCGTCAGGTTAAACCCATGCGGCGACGGGCTGGCAAGCACCTTTTCCCCGTAACGGGCCACAAGGTCCTGGAGGATGGCGGGCTCCGCCTTGCCTTCCGCCAGATCCGTGCGGATGATCTTATGCATATCCGATTTGACGGGGCAGTTCTCGTGCGGGCAATGGTTCAAGGCAGTGACGCACCCGCACATGCAGTAGACTTTGTAGCCGATGTCCTGCTCCATCTGCTCGGGGCTTGCGGCCGCCAGGGCGATATTGGAAATCGCCAGGTATAGGACTAGAGCCCCCAGGAGCTTTCTAGAGGGCATGTTTCGCCTCGACAGCCTCATCCTGGGTCTTGCGGATTTCGTCCATTTGCCGCTCAACCCGGCTGGGAACCAGCGCCAGCAAGGTTCCTAAAAGAAGTACCAGTCCGCCGATCCACACCCACGCCACCAGGGGATTAATGATGACGTGAATGAGGACTTTTCCACTATCCGGGTCCTGTCCTGCCAGAACCACGTAGAGATCCTGGGCCAAATTGGAGCGGAGCGCGATGTGGCTGAGGGGTTGCTGACTGGCTAAAAAGAGGCGCTTTTGCGGACGCATCTCGCCGAGCGCATGCCCGTCTTTGGTGACCGACAATATGGCGGTCTCATAAGTGTAGTTTGCGTGCTGGCCCGAGGTAAGCCCCTCACAGCGGATCAAATAATCCTTCACCTGCAACAGATCGCCGGGCCCCATTAGCTTCTGGGTCTCAAACCTGAAGGCCTGCCCCGCAAATCCGATAAAGAGCAGCACGATGCCTAAGTGGACGATGTAACCTCCGTAGCGGCGGGTGTTCCGCATGGTCAGGTTGTAGACCGCTGTGAAAAAGGTCTCCTTGCTGATCTTCATCCGCGTGCGCGCCCCTTTGTAAAACTCTCCGATGATGCTGGCGGCGACAAAGGCACACAGGAACAAGGACATCCAAGTGTAGAGTTGGTGCACCCCCATCCAGTAGAGCACACCTCCCACCACGGCGGCGAAAATCAGCGGCATGGTGAAGTTGCGTTTGATGCTTTGAAAGGAGGTCTTTCGCCAAGCCAGCAGCGGCCCTGCGCCCGTCAGGAACAGCAGCAGCAGCCCAATGGGAATCATCACTTTGTTGAAGAACGGAGGGCCAACCGTCACCGTCTGATTTTCGACGGCCTTGGAAATGACCGGAAAGATCGTGCCCCAGAGCACCGCGAGGACTGCTGCAAGCAAAATCCAGTTGTTGAACAGGAAACCGCTTTCGCGCGAGACGATGGAATCCAGCCGGTTATCGCTCTTGAGAAAGTCCAGTCGCAGGAAGAGGACGGTCAACGAAAACGCCACAATGATGGCCAGGAACACGGAGAAATACGGGCCAATCGCGGACTGCGCAAAGGCATGGACCGAGGAAATAATCCCGCTGCGCGTGAGGAAGGTGCCGAAAATCGACAGGAAGAAAGTCAGGATGATCAGCACCATGTTCCAGACTTTCAACATGCCGCGCTTTTCCTGGATCATCACGGAGTGGAGAAACGCGGTGCCCGCGAGCCAGGGCAGCAGCGAAGCATTTTCCACCGGATCCCAGGCCCAGTAGCCGCCCCAGCCGAGCACATGATAGGCCCATTGCCCGCCCAGGATGATGCCCGTGCCCAGGAACATCCAGGGCACCATGGTCCAGCGGCGGGTGACCCGGATCCAGTTATCGCCCAGTTGCCGCGTCATCAGAGCCGACATGGCAAACGCGAAGGGAATAGCCATCCCGACATACCCGAGGTAAAGCATGGGCGGATGGATAATCATCGAGTGGTATTGCAGGGAAGGATTCAAGCCGTTGCCGTCGGCAGGCGTGAAGGGAGTGGTTCCGCCGGCGTTTACCAGGGAAAGCTGATTGAAAGGGTTCGCTACCCAGAAGGTAATCAGGGAGAAGAATGTCCCCACTCCCATGCAAATCGAAATCACGTAAGGCATGAGCTGGCGATTTTTGCGCAGATTCAACCAGACTGCGATGCCGGCGTAAATCGAGAGCAGCCAGGTCCAAAACAGCAGCGACCCTTCCTGGCCTGCCCAGAGGGCCGGGATTTTGTAAATCAGCGGGAGGGCAACGCTCGAATGGGAAGCGACGTAGGCACTGTGGAAATCATTAGTCAGGATCAGGTACTCAAGAGCGGCCACCGCCAGGGTGATCATGACGAAAAAGCCCAGGACGGCGCGCTGGGCGCTCTTCAGCATTCGGGGGCTGCGCAGTTTCCCGGCCAAAGCTCCAGTCACCACGCCATAAATTGCGAAGGCCAGGGCGGCGATGAGTCCAACGCTTCCGACTTGGTTCATAGTTGTTAAGCTCTCCTCGCTTTGAAGACCCGCCTTACGGCAAAAACGGCAAAAGATGAGAGGCTCAGCCTGCGGGGAATGACCGTTTCAAACATCAACGTTCATGCTACTTGGGCTCGCCGTACGAGGCCACCTTGGGAGCCGCGGTCGTTTGCTTTGGAGCCGGGGGCACGGCCTGATATTTGGAGGCGCACTTGGCTTGAACGTTTTCGGCGCGGAACGTTCCGTCGGCCAGGTAGGTTCCTTCCACGATGGCACTGGCGCCGCCCTTGAAATCGTCCGGGAGGCTTGCCGTCCCAATATAGGTCACGGGAATAGATTCTTTGTCCTGCGAGATACGGAAGGTCAAAATCTCGCCATTGCGCTGGATGCTTCCGGGTTCAATCATGCCGCCGACGCGCACATGCTGATGGGAGACTTTGCCTGTGGTGAGCTCCTTGACGGTGACGTAATACGTCTTGGATTGCTGGAAGCCTGAAATCGCTTCCCACGCCACCACCGCCAGGATGATGGCGATGCCGATTCCAAACTTTATCTTCCTTTTGTTGTTAGCCACTAGTTTTGGCCTCCTTCCCCGTGAGGCATGCCTTCAGTGGGACCGCCCTACTCGCAAGGCTGGAAAATCCAATTTTGCACCCTCGCAAGGGTCGCGTCAATGCAATTCGGTCCTTCTCTATTCGTTGCAGCAGGTTGCAGGTCGAGTACCACAAAAGCCTCCTTTGGATGGGTCGTCAGCGCGGGAGACATGCCACCTCGCGTCCCACGATCCAATTTGCCCAAAGCCCAACTAGCAACCTGCTTGCCTCCACTCTTCGCAAATTCTAAAGCAAGCTAGCGAGGACATTCTGTGACGTAAATCACACCATGCGGCATCCTCAATTAAACCGAGTTCTTGCCGCCTCAAATCGCTTTGACAGAGCGACCGAAAGGCCCGCTGGAATCATCGGGCGAACCCTACCCAAAAGCGGCTTTTGGCGAGGCTGGAGGCGTGTTAGTATCGTTCCTCAAAGCTTTTTGCTATTCGTCATTCATGCCGGTGACCGCCGGCCATGAAATGCTTTGTGATTTCTTCCAAGCGAGGCAGATGATGATGAGTCTTTCAACGAAACAGTTGCAGTTTGGTCGTTCTGCGTGGATTCTCCTGCCGGTGCTGGCGCTGTGGAGCAGCATGGCGATGGCGGCCAAGCCTACCGCTGTCAAAGTGAACTGGTTGCAGGTTGAGCGGATTTCCCGGACGACGGCCACTCTGCAAGTTGTCGTCAATCCCCCGCTGCGGCGCGGCTCGGCGATTCATGACCGGGCTTTCCAGGCCCTGAAGGCCCTCCATTGCAATGACGTGCGTTACGTTCCGTGGCTGCCGTACCCGAAGCTGGCGGTGGCGGAGCTCGAGCCTCCGAAAGATGGCAAGACGTCATGGGATTTCTCGCTGATCGATCCTATGACTGAAGACTTTATGAACGCTACCGCGGGCCACCCGGTGATCTTGAATTTCAGCACCATCCCGCAATGGATGTTCAAGACGCCCAAGCCGGTGGCCTATCCCGCCGATCCCGACAAGGTCACTTGGGACTATGAGCAAGGCGCGGAGCTGCGCGACCCCAGCATGAAGGAAGTGGCCGATTATTACGCGCGGCTGGTGAGCTGGTACACGCAGGGCGGGTTCACGGATGAATACGGCAAGCGCCACGAGTCGGGTCATCACTACAAGATCAAATACTGGGAAGTCCTGAACGAGATCGACTTCGAGCACAAGATGTCCCCGGAGTTTTACACCCATCTCTACGACGCGATCGTGACGGCCATTCGCAAGGTTGATCCGAACATGAAGTTCATTGGTTTGGCTTTGGCGGGAACCTCTCCCGGCGTCAATTTTGCGGATGATATTCCGGGGTATTTTGAATACTTCCTGAACCACCAAAACCACAAGCCCGGCGTTCCCTTGGACATGATTTCCTATCACTTTTACGCTTTGCCGTCCGCTGACGACAGCGCCGATTCCTGGCCCTACACGTTCTTTGCCCAGGCCGACAATTTTCTGAATGAGGTTCGCTTCATCGAAACCGTCCGCAAGCGTTTGTCGCCTGAAACCCAAACCACCATCGACGAAGTGGGAGCGATTTTGCCTGATGATAATGTCTCCTCCCGCAACCCAATCCCCGATTCCTATTGGAACCTTTGCGCCGCCATGTACGCCTACCTTTACGCGCGGCTGAGCTGGCTGGGAATCGATGCGGTGGGGGAATCCCAACTGGTGGGGTACCCGACGCAGTTTCCAAGCGTTACCATGGTGAACTGGGAGACCGGACAGCCGAACGCGAGGTCCTGGGCCCTGAAGCTGCTTCGGGACAACTTCGGCCCTGGCGACAAACTGGTGGAGACTTCCATTGCCACCCCCGGAGTCTTCGCGCAAGGATTTTTGACGCCGGGCGGCGCGCGCAAGATGCTGCTGATCAACGAGCGCAACCGGGAGATCGAGGTTTCGCTGCCCGGCGCTTCGCAGGCGACTGAGGAGTACGTGGATCAGCGCACTGGCTATGATCCGCCGGCCTCCACTCATCTTGCGGGAGACACCGTCACCCTGCAGGGATTCGCGGTCGCGGTGGTCACGTTGCCACGGTAGAGGGATATTGCTCAGCAGGTTGCTGAAAAAACCGATGTTATCCGGAGCCCGTTCGCCGTCATTCCGAGCGCAGCGAGGAATCTGCTTTTCGCTCAGAGTTAACTCCGCGAAGGATCTGCTTTGTTTATTTTCAGCAAGAAGCAACGGATGCTTCGCGGAGTTTCACCCGGCTCTAGGGTCGCCGGGTATCGCCCTCTGGCAGCAAAGTTGTTAGTCGTAACGATTCCGATAAAGAATGAAGCAACACAGAGATTAGCTTTCAGAGTTAGAAAGGGGATTTTTCTTTGCGAATCACAGACATCAAAGCATTCCCGATTGAAATGACGGGTTCATGGCTGAGCAACGGGTTGATCGCCAACCCCATGTCGATTTATCCCCAGTACCGCGAGCGGCGTTCCAGTTGGTACGGCCCCATGACCACCGCCGTGGTGATGATTGAAACCGACGAGGGCCTGCGCGGGCTCGGCACGGTGGGCGGAGGCAGGGCGAGGCTGGCGCCTGCCGTCATTGAAGATCAATTCAAGACCTTGATCGTGGGGCGGAGCCCTTTCGACATTGAGCTGATCTGGGAGCAACTGTACCGGGCTTCGCAGTTTTACGGACGGCGCGGCGTGGTGATTGACGTTATCTCGGGCATCGATATCGCCCTCTGGGACCTGCTGGGTAAAGCGCTGGGCCAGCCGGTTTTCAATTTGATCGGCGGACGCACCAAGGAGAAAATTCCGGCCTACGTCACCGGCAACTTGACGGAACGCCATCTCAAAGAAGGTTTCACCAGCGTCAAGTTGGCGGTGCCGCACGGCCCGGCGGACGGCAAGGAAGGCTTGCGCCAGAACATCGAGATGGTTCGCAAGACGCGCGAGCTGATCGGCCCGGACGGAGACATCATGCTCGATTGCTACATGGCGCTGGACGTTCCGTATACTATCGCGCTCGCCAACGCCGTCAAGGATTTCAAGGTGCTGTGGATCGAGGAGCCGGTTCCTCCCGATCAAATCGATTCTTACCGTCGCATCAGGGACGCCGTGACGGAGGTCCTGATTACGGGGGGCGAGCATGAATACACGCGCTACGGCTTCCGGGAGCTGATCGAGAAGCAGGCGGTGGATATTCTTCAGCCGGATATTTACCGGGCGGGCGGCGTCTCCGAACTCAAGAAGATCGCAGCCATGGCTAGCGCGCACAACCTTCCCGTGATTCCTCATGGCGTGGGCGCGCCCACTTATCACTTCATCATGGCGACGCCGAATTCGCCGCGCGCGGAGTTTGTGGACATCTTTGCGCAGGGCGGCCGGCCGCTGCTGAAGGGCGACGCGCAGCCCAAGAACGGCTTCGTCGAGCTGAGCGATGCCCCCGGATTCGGCTATGACCTGGATGAAGAAGTCATGGCCGGCAAGGCGAACGTCGCGCTGATCTGGTAGTGAGGTAGCGCAGAACTCCCCGCTTTTGGAAACTCTGCGGCCTGTCTTGTGCACAAGCGCGGGTGGCGCATACGTCGCCCTTTTCGCGATGTGTGCGTGGGCGGCGACCCGCGCGGTCAGGCGCGCATGAAAGGAAAACTCTTTGAAAGCTGTTTCAACTTTACCCATATCAAAACAGGCTTTGCGGCACGACTGGACCAAGCAGGAAGTCCAGTCCGTGTACAATCTCCCACTGCTGGAACTTGTTTTCACCGCGCAGCAAGTCCACCGCCTGTATCACCAAGCGGGCGAAGTCCAGATGTGCCGGCTGCTTTCCATCAAGACGGGAGGATGCCCGGAGGATTGCGGCTACTGCCCGCAGAGCGCCCATTACCAGACGGAGGTGGAGCGCGGCGCGATGCTGGACGTGGACGAAGTGCTTACCAAGGCCCGCGAGGCCAAGAACGAAGGCTCCACGCGCTTCTGCATGGGAGCTGCCTGGCGGGAAGTTCGCGACGGCAAAGATTTCGACCAGGTCGTGGAGATGGTGCGCGGGGTGGCGGCGCTCGGGATGGAAGTCTGCTGCACGCTGGGCATGCTGACAGAAGTGCAGGCCGAGCGCCTGGCCGCCGCTGGCCTCACGGCCTACAACCATAACCTGGACACATCGCCCGAATATTACGGCAAGATCATCACCACGCGGCGCTACGAAGACCGCCTGCGCACGCTCGAACACGTTCGCAAGGCGGGCATCACCGTCTGCTGCGGCGGGATCATCGGCATGGGCGAGTCCGACGAGGACCGCGCGAGTCTGCTCCATCAGCTTGCTTGCCTCAACCCTCACCCCGAAAGCGTTCCCATCAACATGCTGGTGCGCGTGGAAGGCACGCCTTTGGGAGAAGCCGCGCCGGTCGATCCGCTCATTCTGGTCCGAACCATCGCCGCGGCGCGCGTCCTCATGCCCGCCTCGATGGTGCGGCTGAGCGCCGGCCGCCGCTCGCTCACGCGCGAGGCTGCCGCGCTGTGTTTTCTTGCCGGAGCGAATTCCATCTTTACGGGAGAGAAATTGCTTACCACTCCCAACCCTGAGATGGACGAAGACCAGCAACTCTTCCGCGATCTTGGCTTGCGGCCTATGCCCTATGAGCAAAACGGACACTAGCGTTATCCTCCGGCGTCTGGAGAGTGAACTGGCCTCGCTCAAGGCGCAGTCCGGCCTGCGGCATCTTGACGAGATGCAGGGGATCAATCTCAGCTCGAACGACTACCTTGGCCTTTCCACCGACCCACGTCTGCGGGAGGCCGCCATCGCCGCTTTGGCCGCTGGCGTGCCCGTCGCTTCTACCGGCTCGCGGCTGCTTTCCGGCAATGCGCCGATCTGGGTAGAGTTGGAAGCGGAGTTCGCGGGTTTCATCGGGACCGAAGCGGCCCTTTACTTTGGCTCCGGCTACGCCGCCAACGTGGGCCTGCTGAGCGCGCTGCTGCGCCCCGAAGACGTCGTCTTTTCCGACCAGTCGAACCATGCCAGCATCATTGACGGCATTCGATTGTCACGGGCGCGCAAAGTGATCTTTCCTCATCTGGACCTCAACTTTCTCGAAGATGCGCTGCGGCACGGCAACGCTTACGCCGGCCAGAAATTGATTGTGGTGGAGAGCGTCTTCAGCATGGATGGCGACCGCGCGCCGCTTGATGACTTGCTGGGAATGGCGGAGCGCTTCGGCGCGGAACTCATTGTTGACGAGGCCCATGCAACGGGCGTGCTGGGCCCCCAAGGGCGCGGGCTGGTCGCCGCCATCGGCGGAACGCGTCGCGTGCTGGCAACCGTGCATCCCTGCGGCAAGGCGCTGGCTTCCGCGGGAGGCTTTGTGTGCTGCTCGGAAACGCTGAAGCAATATCTCATCAACCGGGCCCGCTCTTTCATCTTCAGCACGGCAATGCCTCCCTACCTGGCCGCGCAGATTCGCTGCGCCGTGGAGATTGCGGCGGAAGCCGATGCCGAACGTAAACATCTTGAGAGCCTCTCTGGTTTCCTGCGCCGCGAGTTGCAGCAGGCAGGTTTCGATACCGGCGCGAGCGATTCGCAGATCGTCCCCGTGCTGCTGGGCGGGAACGACACGGCATTGTATTTTGCCCAGGAAGTTTGCCGCGCAGGCTTCGCGGTGCGGCCGATTCGGCCTCCGACGGTCGCCGTCGGCACCTCGCGGCTGCGGCTCTCGCTGAACGCAAAACTTTCGACGGAAGTTTTGGAAAAGCTCGCAACCGCACTGGCCGCCGCGCGGGAGCACGGTAGCGCAGAGTTTCCCGTGTTGGGAAACTCTGCGGCTTGTCGGTGAACTCCCGAAGGAAAACCGCAGACTTCGAAAAGCGCGAAGTCTGCGCTACCCCGGTATGTTGTTCGAACATCCATATGGCCACGGACCTCTTTGTTACCGGAACGGACACGGGTGTCGGCAAAACGCTGGTTTCGGCGCTGCTGTGCGCGGCGCTCGAGGCTTTCTACTGGAAGCCGATCCAGACCGGAGTTCAGGAAGGAACGGACCGCCGGACTGTTATGCAGTTGGCGGAACTGCCGGAAGAAAGAACGCTTCCGGAATGCTACTGCTTCGATCCTCCGGTTTCTCCGCATCTGGCCGCTGAATGGGCTGCAACGGCGATCGATCTCGGCAAGATTCGGCGCCCCGCGAACGCTCCTCCCGGCCGCTTGATTACTGAGGGCGCGGGCGGCGTGATGGTGCCGGTCAACGAGTCGCAGTTTATCCTGGACATGATGCGGGCGCTCGAGATGCCGGTGATCGTGGTTTCCCGGAGCGCGCTGGGCACCATCAATCATACGGTGCTGACGCTCGACGCCATCCGCGCCGCCGGACTGAGCGTTCAGGGCGTGGTCGTGGTGGGGCATCGAAATCAGGATAACGAACGCGCTATCGAGCATTACGGCAAAGCTTCCATCGTTGGGCGAGTACCACTGCTGGAGGTTATCAACCGCGAGGCGCTGCTGGAAGTTTTCAATTCGGAATTCGACAAGGACAAGTTCAACTGAATGGCAGAGCTTTCCATTTGGCATCCTTTCACCCAGGACGCGCTTGATCCGGCACCCATCGCGATTGAGCGGGCGGAGGGAGTTTATCTTTACACGGCGGACGGCCGCCGCCTGCTCGACGCCATTTCTTCCTGGTGGGTCAATCTGCACGGGCACGCGCACCCGCTGATTGCCGAGGCCGTCGCCCGGCAGGCGCGGGAACTCGAGCACGTGATCTTTGCCGGGTTTACGCACGCGCCCGCCGAAGAGCTTGCGCGGCGCTTGCAGCCTCTCGTGCCGCCCTCTCTCGAGCACATCTTCTTTTCCGATGACGGCTCGACCGCCGTGGAAGTAGGCCTCAAGATGGCCGTGCAGTTCTGGTGGAACCAGGGAAGAAGCGAGAAGCGCCGGTTTATCGCGCTCGAGCATGCCTACCACGGCGATACCTTTGGGGCCATGTCGGTGGGCGCCGACTCCGCGTTTGTGGCGGCCTTTGCCGGCCTGCGGTTTCCCGTCTGGCGCGTCCCTTCCGCCTACTGCTTCCGCTGCCCGGTGGGCCTGGAGCGGGCCACTTGCCAGATCGACTGCCTCGAGCCGCTCGAGCAGCTTCTCGAAGAGAAGCACCAGGAGATTGCGGCAGTCATCGTCGAGCCCTTGTTGCAAGCCGCGGGTGGCATGATCGTGCATCCCGTGGAGTTTCTCCAGAGGATTCGGGCGCTTTGCAACAAGCACAACGTCCTGCTGATCGCCGACGAAGTCCTCACCGGCTTCGGGCGCTGCGGACGGATGTTCGCCTCGGAACTTGCCGGCATCGCGCCGGACATCATGTGCCTCTCCAAAGGGCTGACGGGCGGCTTCCTGCCGCTCGGCGCCACGCTCTCGACCACCTCGATCCGCGAGGGCTTCCGCTCCCGCGACCGCACCCACACTTTCTTCCACGGGCATTCCTACACGGCAAATCCACTGGCGTGCGCGGCGGGCATCGCCAGCCTGAAGATTTTTGAATCGGAGCCCGTCTTCGAGCGCATCGCGGCGATCGCGCGCATCCACGCTGAGCGATTGTCTTCTCTCAAAAATCATCCAGCCGTTGCGGAAGTTCGCTCCA
The DNA here is from genome assembly GCA_035532595.1 of Terriglobia bacterium. Classification (GTDB taxonomy): domain Bacteria; phylum Acidobacteriota; class Terriglobia; order UBA7540; family UBA7540; genus JAMCXS01. Next base: position 19,000 of record DATKQU010000039.1, read on the forward strand.
TCGGCACGGTGGCGGCCATTGAGCTTGATGCCGTGGATGCCGGATACCTCTCCGACTTGCGGCCGTTTCTTTACGGCTTCTTTTTGGAAAAGGGAGTGCTCCTGCGCCCGCTCGGAAACATCGTGTACATCCTGCCGCCTTACGCCATCACGACTTCGGAATTGGACTACGTTTACGACGTGATTACGGAAGCTCTCGACCGCTTGCCGGCCCGGTAGCAGGGAAGCGGCGCACGGCGGCAGAGGCTTGGCGCGGCAGGTTCGTTTTCGGTTCGTTTTATTCGCTTCGACGTATTTTCAACAACTTGGCTAGCTTCGTTTTCGGTTCGTTTTAGCTTCGTTTTTGACCTCAATCTTTTGTTTTCAACAGCTTCTTAGCTTCGTTTTTGAAAAAAGGCAATTCTTTTTCTCCTGTTTTGCGGCGCAAAAGTTGGAATAGCCTTTGCTTTTAATTGACTGGCAGGTTTTTGAGGCGTTTTTCGAGTTTGTAGCATTTCCATCGGCCCCGCGCCGTCCGGCCGTAGGGCCCGTCCGGCAGGCATGCTGGAAGGCTAGCACACTAGGCCATAAATGTCAAGCTGTTTGTGCGCGGCCCTTTCCGGCCAGGGCAGGCAGCAACCTCACGCCGGCGGGGGCTCCCTGCGGCGCGGCCGGTGGTTACCCCGATCCCCGTTACCGGTTGAATCTTTTGGAAAGACCATGTTAATTTGCCGTCTCAGGAGAGAGTGAAGCATCGGGGAAGCGCATGGCGGACCTTCTGATCGAAAACGTTTCCGACACGGCTTTTTGGATCGCGCACTACCGCGCCCAGGAAAGCGCGCGGCCCGACGCGCTTTTCCGCGATCCGCTGGCCGGTCTTCTGGCCGGGGAGCGCGGCAAGAAGATCGCCACCGGCATGCCCATGAGTTTCATGACCCGCTGGACGGTGGTGATCCGCACTTGCCTGATTGACGATTACCTCCGCTTGGCTCTTGTCCAAGGCGTGGACACGGTTCTCAACCTGGGCGCCGGACTGGACACACGCCCTATCGCATGGAGCTTCCGGAATCGTTGACGTGGGTGGAGGCTGACCATCCCCAGATCATCGAACACAAAGAGACGCGTCTGGCCGGCGAAAGACCGCGCTGCCGCCTCGAGCGCGTGAAGCTCGACCTCACCAATCTTGCCGAACGCCGCGACCTGCTTGACAGGGTCAATGCGCAGGCAAAGCAGTTGCTGGTTCTCACGGAAGGGGTTGTGCCTTATCTGAGCATGGAGGAGGCCGGCTCTCTGGCCGACGATCTCCAGGCGCTGGACCACGTCCTCTACTGGATCGTCGATTACTTTGCGCCGCAGACCCTCAAGTACCGGCAGCGCTTCTGGGCCAAGCGATGGGGGCAGAACGTGCAATTCAAATTTGCTCCCGACGACTGGTTCGCTTTCTTTGCCGGGCACGGCTGGCGTTCCCGTGAAATCCGCTACTTGCCGGAGGAAGCCGAGCGCCTGCACCGGCCGATCGAGGTGCCGCGTCTGCTCAGAATCCTGTTTAAGATTCGAGGGTTCTTTGCTTCGAAGGAGCGGCGCGCCGCTTTTCGAAAATTTTCGGGCTACGTTCTACTGGAACCCGCAACGCCCGAGAATCCCGCCGAGCAGGCCTCCGCATGACCTGTCATTCTGAGGCCGTTTTTTGGCCGAAGAATCTGCTTTTCCGAGGCCTATTGTAGCGGCGAACTGCGTTTGCCGGGGCGGCGAGCATAGCTCGCCGGTACAGCGAAAAGCAGATTCCTCGCGGAGTTTACCCTGAGCCCCTTCGCTTCACTCAGGGCCGTTCGCAAGCGGAGGGGCGAACGGGCTCGGAATGACACGCGAGGGGCTCGAAATGACGGAGCGAAGTCCTCGAAATGCCATGCGATTGGTGATTCAGGGATTGAGCCATTGAGTGATTGTGAATTCGCCGGACGCGAGGGCGCAATCACCAAATCACACAATCGCTCAATCAGCAATGGCTGGAAGGGGTTATAATCGGTCGCTTGTCCGGAATGCGGCGGAGGGGAGGACTTGCCTGCGCCTTGTCCGGGGGAGCAGAGCACCACGCAGCCGAAGCTGCTGCACCCTCAATATCCCAAAAAGGAGAAATTCACATGCGCTGGCGGGTCATGCGAAATTTGCTGGAGGTCATTTTGGCGGCATCGTTGGCGGCCGCGGGGATGGCGCAGGTTCAGGCGGATGTGAAGGTGGATGCCAATACCCCTGTACATGCCATTAACCGGGGAATTTACGGGCAGTTCCTGGAGCACTTCCAGCGCGTTATTGAACACGGCCTGTGGGCGGAGCTCCTCCAGAACCGGAAATTCTACCCGTTCGACGATCTGAACCACCTCCATGTGGCGCTGCCCTGGGATGGCGAGAAGGACGCGAAGGACATCAGCTATGCGGTCGACGAGTCCGTCTCGATTGATGGCGTTTCCTCCCAGCGTCTGGTGCTGACGGGAGATGAGGGCGTATGGCGAGGCATCCAGCAAAGCGGCTTTGACGTTTTGGGCGGAAAGGAATACACCGGCCACGCCTGGATCAAGTCGCAGGCGGCGGGGCAGCAAGTCTCCTTTTCCCTGGAATCATCGCAAGGCGAAAGCGCGGCGGAATCGGAATCGAGCGTCGAGCCGGGCGGCTGGCAGCGGGTCAATTTCACTCTTACGCCCTCGCGCGACCTGCATCCCGCCGTATTCCACATCAAGTTCAACCATTCGGGCGTGCTCTGGATTGGCGCCGCATCGCTGATGCCGGGCGACAACGTGGACGGCATTCGCAAGGACGTGATTGAGCTGACCAAGACCATGGCACCTCCCCTGCTGCGCTGGCCGGGAGGCGGCTACGCCGATGCCTACGATTGGCGCAAGGCCATCGGGCCGCGCGACCGCCGCCCGCCTCAACGGATTCTTCCCTACGGCAATCCCCTCGACTATGACTCGATGATGGACCCCAGCGATTTTGGCACGGATGAGTTCCTGGAGTTTTGCCGGCTGGTGGGCGCCCGGCCTTACATCACCACCAACTTTGGTTCGGGCGACCCTCAGATGGCCCGCGAGTGGGTGGAATACTGCAACGGCAGCCAGAATACCAAATGGGGAGCGCGCCGCGCCGCAAACGGCCACCCGCAGCCCTACAACGTCGAGGATTGGGCGGTGGGAAATGAGATCTGGCTGCCCATCGAGCCCGGCTACTCCACGGCCGCAGGCTATGCCACCTACTTCAATCAGTTTGCCGAGGCGATGCGAAAGGCGGA
>DATKQU010000040.1:0-3427 GCA_035532595.1 Terriglobia bacterium
CTTGGCGAGCGGCGGGTACATCATCAGGATCAGGCCGACGGCAATCGGGATGGAGGTGGTGCCCGCCTGGAAAGCCGTGAGCGTCCGGCCAAAAGCGGGGATAAAATGGCCCAACGCCACGCCCAGCGCCATGGCCAGAAAGATCCAGGCGGTCAGGAAACGATCCAGAAACGAAAGTCTGCTCGCAACATGGGCTGACAGGGTCCTTCTCCTCAGTAGCGCCGGGCTTTACACCCGGCATGCAGCCGTGAAGGGCGGCGCTACTACTCCGCCGTGTGCGGTTTACTGGCCCGGATGAAGGAGCTCATAAACTTGCCATCGACACGCGCAGCCATCTCCTCCACATCCGCTCCCTGCTCGGCCCAAAATTGCCGCGCGTCTTCAAGCTGGTAAACTCGGGTCGGCTCGATGTCGATGCCCTCAAAGCCCGCGGCGGCCAGCTTCGCCCGGTATTCCGATTCTTCCAGCGCTCCCGCCACGCAGCCCGCCCAAAGCTCGATGCTGCGCCGGATTTCATCGGGCACTTCGCCACGCACCACCACGTCCGAAACGGCCAGCCGCCCGCCCGGCTTGAGCACGCGAAAGGCTTCGTGCAGCACCCGGTCCTTATCGGCGGAAAGATTGATCACGCAGTTGGAGATAATCACGTCCACGGAGTTATCCGGCAGAGGGATGCTCTCGATTTCTCCCTTCAGGAATTCCACATTCTCCGCTCCGGCCTTGCGCTGGTTCTCGCGGGCCAAATTCAGCATTTCATCCGTCATGTCCAGGCCGTAAACTTTGCCGACCGGCCCCACGCGCTTTGCGGAGAGCAGGACGTCGATGCCGCCGCCCGAGCCCAGATCCAGCACCGTCTCCCCGGAATTCAACTCGGCCAATGCCGTGGGATTCCCGCACCCGAGAGATGCCAGCACCGCCTCTTCGGGAAGTTGGCTCGTCTGGCCGATGTTATAGAGATTGGAGGTGATCGGGTCGCAAGCGTTCTGCCGGGCGGGCCCCGCGCCGCAACAGGAGGCCTTGCCCGTGCTTGCTTCGCGCGCAGCTTGCCCGTACTTCTCTTTCACGGCTTCTTTGATGGTTTCACGATTCATCAGCATCCCTTTCGCGGACCCGCCTTGGGTGCGATAGCAACCAGTTCGCCCGGCTCAATCGCCTTGCTGCGCGTGCAGCACTCCGCGTACAGGAAGTTGATGATCTCCTGCAGCGCCTCGGTGTTGGCCGTGTACCAGAGAAACGTGCCTTCGCGCCGCACCGCGACCAGCCCTTCGTTCTTGAGCTTTTCAAGGTGGTGGGAAAGCGTGGAAGCGGGAATCCCCAGCTCTTCCTGGATGTCGCCGACGACCAAGCCTTGCGGATGCGCGGTCAGCAGGATTCGCATCGCGCGCAGCCGAGGCTCGGCGCCCATGGCGGCAAACATGTCGGCGTAGCGGGCAACCTGCTCGGTGTTTTTGTTTGGACTCATAATTCGATGATACTAGAAATAACGAATATAGCAAGGGCAATTTTCCCGCCCTGGGTCAGAGCGCCACAGGCAGAAAGCCGCGGAATTGTGGAACCGGTCCGCCCTGTGCTTCCTTGAGCCTGATGCCAAAGCAATTCGGCGCAGTTGGATCAGGGTTTGGGTTAACGTGGGATTTTTCCGCAAGTCAAAAGATGGTAGCCACGGCATATCCTTTATGCCGTGGGTTCGTGGGGTACTACCTTGCGAAAGGCCCACGGCACGAAAACCGTGCCGTGGCTAGAGGACTCCCGAAAGCCATTTTCCCAAAACAGCGAGCGGGAGCACAGAGGGCTCCCCTATCTGCCGTCCCGGCGCGTTATCCCACCAGGGCTTCGTGGACTTTGCCGACCATGGCTTCCGAGGGGATCAGGGTCTTGTCGCCGTCGTCTTTCCACTTGGACGGGCAGACTTCATTGGGCTTCTTCGACATGTGCAGGTTGGCTTTGAACTTCCGCATCAGCTCGTCGATGTTGCGGCCGAGGTTGTAGAAGTTCACTTCCGAGTTCACCAGCAGGCCTTCCGGGTTGATGATGAAGGTGCCGCGGAGGGCCAGGCCGGTGTTTTCGTCATACACGCCGAACATCCGCGAGATTTTGCCCGTCGGGTCGGCGGCCATGGGATACCGGACCTCGGCCAGCTCTCCCTCGCTCTTCTTCCAGGCCAGGTGCACGAACTGCGTGTCCGTGCTGACCGTCACGAGGTCGCAGCCCATCTTTACAAAGCGCTCCTGCCGCTCTGCCAGAGCGGCGAATTCGGTGGCTCAAACAAAGGTGAAATCGGCGGGATAAAAGAACAGAATCGTCCAGCGTTTGCGCTCGATCTGGTCGGCTAAACGAAAATTGCGAAACTTGTCCTCAGCAGGATCATAGGTGTTGAGTTCGAAGTCTGGAACTTTTTGGCCAAGCTTGAGTGCTTCTTCAGACATTCTCTCTGGTCTCCCTTTCGGTCAAAGTGGTTGTGCATGAACAGGCGCACAGGTGTTCGAGTAATCTTCCATCGTAGCCGAAAACCGGCCACAAGCTCAAGCCTGAGGGCGCGGCCAAGTGGCGAAATGGCGGGCTGCAAGAATTTCTAGCGCCTCAGAGGGATTGGACTTATGCTGGAGGATTATGGAAACTAAGAAGCCTCTTTCCGAAGCCGAGATGGACGATCTGGAGCGATTTCTTGACTTTGATGCCCTGTCTCGAGACGCTCTGAACATTTCTTCGCTGCACGGTTTTTTCACGGCTTTAGCGTCCAGCCCGTCTCTCGTCCCGCTCAGCCGGTGGATGCCCGTAGTCTGGGGAGGGGAAGAGCCAATCTTCGATTCCGAAGAAGAGGCCGGGCTTGTCGTGGAATTGTTGGTGCGATTTTACAACTCGATCAGCGAGACTCTGGAGAAAAACCCCAAAGAATTTCTGCCCCTGCTCTATGAAGAAGATTATGACGGAAAGCCGTACATGACCGCCCGGGATTGGTGCGAGGGATTCAGCCATGGCGTCGGTTTAAGCGCCGCGGACTGGGAACCGCTGATCGAGGACAAGGAGGCCCGCGCCCTGCTGACCCCCATTGTCGCCTTCACAAGCGCCGATGCCATGGCGGATGTTCTCCAAGCTCCCGGCAGAAAGGTGGACAGGGAAACTCTTATGGATTTCTTGCCGCTCTCCGCCGTCGCCATATACGAATACTGGCGCGAGGAACGCAGCAAGCTGCCGCGCGGCGTCATGGCCGGTCCTTCACCCGCCCGCGCGGCCCCGCAAGCGGGGCGCAACGACCCTTGCCCCTGCGGCAGCGGCAAGAAATATAAGAAATGTTGCGGCGCAGTTAATTGAGGCGCGGGGCCGGGGCGTCCCGCCGCAGAAACGGCGAACCACTTCATGCCGTTTTAAGGCCTGCGGCGCGGGCCAACTTGGCCTGGCGATCGTCAAACGTCCAGAATCGCTCGGC
>DATKQU010000041.1:0-17940 GCA_035532595.1 Terriglobia bacterium
CTAGGGGCGGCGTCTCAAATGTTTCCTCTTTTCATTTCACCCATCAGATGATCGCAAGATCGCACGCACAAAGCCATGATCGTGAGGGTGGGATTCTGGCACGCCGTGGAGGTAAACCCAGCGCCGTCCATGACAAAGAGATTCTTGATGTCGTGGGACTGCTGGAACTGGTTGAGAACCGACCCCTTCGGGTCATCTCCCATGCGAGCGATTCCCACCTCGTGAATGGCCCATCCCGGCGTGGAGGGTTTGTGCTGGATTTGAATATTCCTGGCCCCGGCGGCTTCCATCATTTCTCCGGCTGACTCGGCCATGTCTTTGACCATGGCGAATTCGTTGTCGCCGTATTTCATGTGGAACTTGAGCACCGGGATGCCATAAGTGTCCACGACATTCGGGTCGATTTCGACATAATTTTCCCATCGCGCCAGGCACTCCCCAAAGCCTCCCAACGATAATGTCACCACCGGATTCCGGACGGCATCTTTGTAGGCGGCCCCGAAGCCGGGAGCTTTCCAATTGAACTTTGGCCCGCCCCCGCCTTGATATCCATAGCCGCGAAGGAACTCCTTGGAACGAGGGCCCTGGTGGGCATTGCGAAAGCGGATAACGTAAATTCCGTCGGGCCGATTCGGACCGTTGAGACTCGGTTTGCCCGTGAGCTGGGGAAATTCGCCGGTGGCGCCGCCGCCCATGATGTGGTCCATCAGGTAGCGGCCGAGGATGCCGCTCGAGTTGGCAAGGCCGTTCGGGTACTGCCGGTTGGCGGAATTGAACAGGATGCGGACGGATTCCGAAGCCTGCGCGCACAAGATGACGCTTCGGCCGAAAACTTCCTTCGGTTCTCGCGTCTCGCGATCGATATACAGTACTCCCTTTGCCCGGTTCCGTTCCGGGTCCATCAGGACCTGGTACACCATGGCATTGGGAATATGCGTGCAATTGCCGGACTTCATCGCATCCGCTACCGTCGTGAAGAAGGAATTAAAGTAAGAATGCGTGATGCAGCCGCGCTCGCAGGGCCCGCAGTAATGGCACGGCGCCCGTCCGTTGGTGGGGCGAGTCAGGTTCGCGGAGCGCCCCAACGTGACCGTCCAGCCCAGCTTCTCTTTGACGCGATTGCGGAAGAGGGTCTCCGTGCACCTCAGCCCCATCGGCGGCTGGAATTGCCCGTCCGGCAATTCGTACACCCCCTCCCGAATCCCCGTGATTCCGACGTACTCTTCCACCAGATCGTAGTAAGGCGCCAGGTCCTTGTAACTGAGCGGCCAGTCTTTCCCGTAGCCATCGTGCGAGGCGGCTTTGAAATCGAGGTCGCTCAACCGGTAACTCTGCCGCCCCCAGACGTTGGTGCGGCCCCCCGTCACCCGCAAGCGTCCCTGCCAACTGAAGGGCATATCCTTGGCCGTGGTGTAAGGTTCATCGAGGTCATTGCAGAACCAGTCGTAGTTGTACTCCATGCAGGCATAACAGTCTTTCTGGACGGGGCGCGTCCGGCGGACGACTTCGGGCGCCATGTCGCGGTACTTAAATTTGAATGGTGGAACATGCTCGTTGAAATTCTTGTCAGACTGCTGGCGCCCGGCGTCCACTAGGGCGACTTTAAGCCCGGCTTCGGCCAAGCGCTTACAAGCCCATCCTCCGGAAGCGCCGGAACCCACCACCAGCACGTCGTACGTCTGTTTTCCCTGAGTGTTCATGAAACCTCTCCGATGATTGCCAGGATTTTTATCTCATTCCCCGATCGATAGTTGCTTTGGTGCGCCGCAAGAGTATCGCTGCGCCGGACAGAATACAAGAAAAAGGTCAACCTGGAAGCCTGCCGGAAGGGCCGGCATCGTGCGCTTCGTCAATAGATCCGTCCCGACCGATGGTGGCAACCAGAACCCCCAACGCCCACCGCGACGAACCCTGCGACGAAGAATTTTCGCGAGTCGTTTGTCCTTGCGGATATTTGAGTGATAGCATGGTGGCCCCGTAGGAAGAAGCCGTGCGAGCGCGCTGGGTGAGCAAGTTTGAATTTGTAAAAGGCGGAGGTTCAATGGACAAGAATCTTGATTTGGAATCATTCAACGGACTTGGCGGCTCGCGGGGGGGAATGAGCCGCCGTGAAATGGTGCGGCGGCTGGCGCTCGGGGCGAGCGCGGGAGCCGCGCTCCCTGCGGTGGCGGCTGCACACCCCATCGCGAAGCATTTGGCCGGCCCGGCCGCGGTGGCCGAAGTCCACGCGAAATCGGCGGCGGCCGATTGGATTCCCGCCTTTTTTGATCCCCATCAGAACGAAACCTTCACCCTGCTGGCGGAGAGGATCATTCCGGGTTCGAGCCAGGCGCACGTCAATCGGTTTGTGGACCTGCTGGTTTCTGTGGACACCCAGGAAGTGCAAAAGAAGTTTTTGGCCTCGCTGGGAGCCATCGAGGCGGAATCCCGGCGGCGCTACTCGCGGACTTTTCAAGGCCTCACGGAAAGCGAGCAGAACGAGATCCTCACGGTGGCCTCGACGGCCCAGGCCGCGACAGTTCCAGAGAATGCCTTGGACTTGGCACTCGATCAAATGACCCTGCGCGACCATTTTGAAAATCTGAAGGGGTGCGTCAAAGGAGCCTATTATTCCTCGGAAATAGGAATGAAAGACCTGGGCTGGGACGGTCAGGTTGCTTTTACCAGCTTCCCCGGATGCCAGCACCCCGACGGGCACGAGTAACCTCGTTTGCCCACCTCAAATTACTTCGCAGCATCTTTCGCGCCCGGCAGGCTGTAAGCGAGCGGCGCGGGAATGGCTTTATCTTGACACCTTTTCATGCGGCTCCCTATAATGCCTTTCTCCGAATCTGGTATTGAAAAAGCGTGGGTTGAGGGTTTTATCTTTGTCGACATCAAGTGGCGAAAGCCAAGAATTGGTCCTTCAGCGAGAGCGAAAACTGCGGGCCATCGCAGATTTGGGTTTTGAACTCTACCCTCGCAAATTTGATTTCACGCATACTATTCCTCAAGTCTTGTCCTCGTATTCCGGGCAAACTGCTGAAAACCTTGCGGCGGAGAAGGTGCCCGTGCGGGTTGCGGGCCGGGTGATGACGATTCGTCCCCACGGCAAGGCGGGATTCGCGCATTTGCAGGGCGGAGGGGAACGACTACAGATTTACGTGCGCCTGGATGCGGTGGGGGAGCGGGACTTTGAGTTGTACAAGCTGCTGGATTTAGGAGACCCGATCGGCGTGGAAGGCTACCTGTTCCGGACGCGAACCGGCGAACTGACCGTACATGCCGAGCATCTGTATTTCTTGGCCAAAGCGCTGCTGCCGCTGCCGGAAAAGTGGCATGGCCTGGCGGACGTGGAGATTCGTTATCGCCAGCGGTATCTGGATTTAATGGTCAATAGCGAGGTGCGCCGGATTTTTGAGCGGCGCTCGCGCCTGATCAAGGCTTTGCGGGAATTTCTTGAAGCCGAAGGCTATCTGGAAGTTGAAACCCCGATGATGCAGCCCCTGGCGGGCGGGGCCATGGCTCGCCCGTTTGTCACCCATCATAACACCCTCGACATGGACCTTTACCTTCGCATCGCCCCGGAGCTTTACCTGAAGCGGTTGATTGTCGGGGGGCTCGACCGCGTCTACGAAGTGAACCGCAACTTCCGGAATGAGGGAATTTCGACGCAGCACAATCCGGAGTTCACCATGCTGGAGTTCTACCAGGCTTACTCGGACTATCAAGACATGATTGAGCTTTCCGAGCGCCTCTTGCGGCATGTGGCCCGGGCCGTTCTGAGTTCCCTGGAGTTTGACTACGGGGAACATCACATCTCGTTCGAAAAATTCCAGCGTTACACCATGAAGGAAGCTGTTGTGCGGTTCTGGCCCGAGGAAATACAGAAGAAGCCCAAGCTTGAGGATCTTGATGAGCCCAAGGCCATCTTCGATTGGGTGAGAGCTTACAACCAATGGTCCGAGCAATCCGCGGGCGCGCACCCGCCGCTGGCCGTGCCTGCCGGAACAGCGCCTGGAATGGCCTTGCAGGAACTCTTTGAAGCGGTCGCCGAACATCATTTGATCCAACCCACCTTTATTCTGGACTTTCCGCTGGAGGTTTCCCCTCTCTCGAAGCAGAAGCCCGATGATCCCAACTTTGTGGAGCGGTTTGAGCTGTACGTGGCCGGAATGGAGATTGCCAACGCCTTCAGTGAGTTGAATGATCCTGCCGAACAACGCGACCGGTTCAGATATCAGCAACTTCTGCGGGAAAAGGGAGATCTCTCGGCCCATGCCATTGACGAAGACTATATTCGGGCGTTGAGTTATGGCATGCCGCCTACCGGCGGGGAAGGCATTGGGATCGATCGCCTGACGATGCTGCTGACCAATTCCCATTCCATTCGCGATGTGATTCTGTTTCCCTTGCTGCGTCCTGAGAAGCCCCCGGCATAACAGCGCGGGGCGATTCCGGCAACTTGATCGTAGATGGTTAGCGCGGCAAACACTGATGCCAGCCTTGACGATGGCCCTGATAATCTACACAGCATTGATGCTGGGATTGCATCTGACCAGTTGGAAGCTGGTGGCGGAATGGCAAGGGGCGGAGGACACCTGGGTGAAGCGATGGCTGCCGGCCATGTGGGTAGTCCGAGTGGAAGCTTTCTACTGGCTGCTGGCGTTGGCCGCATGGCCATTGTGGTCTTCGTTGATGGAAGTTCTAGTCGCGGCATTTGCCACGATACACCTGGTCTTGTGGATTGGCATGGAGTGGAAACGAAGCCATGACCGGAGTCTTCCGGGCGATGGCTTCTTTTCCCACAAGTTGACGCTTGTCGTTACAACCTTCGACTTCGTTGAGGCGTTCGCACTCATCGTGCTGGGTTACTCCGCCATGACGTTTGTTCTGCACACTTAACGCAATGTAAAACCTTCCGCAGGTCAGGGCCCTTGAGCATGCGACTCGATTGAATAAAACTTTCCCTAGATGACAATGTCACTGATAATGTTTACCTGCTATGCGCTTTGAACTCTTCGTAGCGATGCGCTATCTGAAGGCGAAGCGGCGGCAAGCCGCCATCTCCGTGATTACCGCCATTTCGGTGATTGGGGTGATGGCGGGTGTGTGCGCGCTGGTGGTGGCGCTGGCCATTAACAACGGATTCCGGGAGGAGCTTGAGGGCAAGCTGCTGGGCGCGACGTCCAACATCAACCTGATCCGCGCGCAGAACGACGGCATTCATCACTATGAACAATTGACGGCGCGCCTTGCGAAGCTGCCGCACGTGGTGGCGGCGGCCCCGGCGCTCTACGAGGAGGTGCTCATTTCCAGCCGCCAGCGCGCGCAGGGCGTGGTGCTGAAAGGAGTCGAGCCCGAACGGGAGGCTAAGGTCGGCGACCTCCTGCAACACTTGACGGAAGGATCACTCGCAGGGCTCTCGGAAACTCTTCCGAATGCGGACCCGATTATTATCGGAAAAGGTCTGGCGAAATCCCTGGGCGTTTTTGTGGGAGACACCGTGATGGTGACGAGCCCCCAGGGGACGCTCACGCCCTTTGACGTGGTGCCCAAGTTCCGGCACTTCCGGGTGGTGGGGGTGTTCGATTCCGGCTTCTACGATTTTGACCAGACCTGGGCGTTCACCACTCTGAACGCCGCTCAGCGCCTTTTTGATTTGCAGAATGTTGCTTCCGTTATTGAGTTCAAGCTGGACGATGTCTATAAAGCGGACACGGTGGCCAAGACCGTTCTCAAGGCCGCCGGGTCCGGGTTTGCGACCACCACCTGGATGGATCAGAATCGCTCACTGTTCAGCGCCTTGCGGCTGGAGCGCCTGGTGACGATCCTCACGATCGGCCTGATCGTTCTGATTGCAGCGCTGAACATCTTCATTACGCTGGTGATGATGGTCATGGAAAAGAACCGCGACGTCGCGGTATTAAGGTCGATGGGCGCCAAGAAGAGGCAGATCTGGGCCGTTTTCACCCTGCACGGTTTGCTGATCGCCTGGGTGGGCACATTGCTCGGGCTGGCGCTGGGTTATGGCACTTCCTGGCTGGGACAGCATTACAAGCTGATCCCGCTGCAAGCGGATATTTACGGGTTGTCATCGGTACCCTTCCATCCACGCCCGTGGGACGGCCTGTGGATCGCGCTGGCGGCTTTGGCGGTTAGCTTTCTTGCCACGCTCTATCCGTCGCTCGCGGCGACAAAACTGGACCCGGCGGAAATTTTGCGCTACGAATAAGAGTTCAGACGGCTTAAAAGTCTGTTGAAAGATTCCCCGAAGGCGCTATGCTGAGGGGCCGAGGGCGGTTCCTGGAAGCTAGAATGGGCGGAGTCGAAGGGCGTTCCGGCGGGGCAAGCGCCGGGGCACGATCGGGAGGGCGGCAGCGGAGTCTGATTTATGGAGCGAGACGTCATCTTGCGGGTCAAAAACCTTGCCAAGATCTTTCATTCGGGCGGAGAATCCGTGGTTGTATTCGAAGGCCTGAATCTGGAAGTGCGGGAAGGGGAGTTGGTGGCGCTGGTGGGCGAGTCGGGAACAGGTAAAACGACGCTGTTGCATCTGCTGGCGGCGCTGGACACTCCCACGGAAGGTGAGTTATACTTTGCTGGGCAGAGGTTGAGTGAACTCGGGAATGAAGGGCAGGCAGAGTACAGAAACCAACGCGTGGGTTTTGTCTGGCAAATGCATCACCTGCTGCCCGAGTTTAGTGCGCTCGAAAACGTGATGTTACCGCAGCTGATTGCAGGCAAGGACGTCAAGGGGTCACAAGGCCGGGCCAGGGAACTCCTGGCGGAGGTGGGATTGGAAAAGGCTTTGGGGCGCCGAGTAGGCGAGCTCTCCGGAGGAGAGCAGCAGCGCGTGGCGCTGGCAAGGGCGTTAGTGAACAGCCCGTCGCTGCTGCTGGCGGATGAGCCTACCGGGAATCTGGATCGCCGGACCGCCGAGCTTGTCGTCGATCTGCTCGAACGGCTGCACCGGGTGCACGGATTAACTTCGGTGCTAGCCACGCACAATATGGAACTCGCGCAACGCGCGGCTCGGATGTTGCGTCTGGAGAACGGCCGACTTACCGAGGTTGTAGTTCCACGGTTTAACTGACAGCCCGCTCTTCTGAGCGCGGACAAAGGGCGGAGTCTAAGGAAGAACTGAGGAGCTATGTTCGAGAGATACACAGAGAAAGCCCGGCGTGTTATCTTCTTTGCTCGCTACGAAGCCAGCCAATTCGGCAGTCCTTACATTGAGACCGAGCATCTGCTGCTCGGCCTGTTGCGCGAGGACAAGGCGCTGACCAACCGCTTTCTGCGCTCCCACGCTTCGATTGAATCCATTCGCAAACAGGTCGAGGGACGCACCCCGATCCGGGAAAAGGTATCGACTTCGGTGGAGCTGCCGCTCAGCCAGGAGTGCAAGCGGGTCCTTGCTTATGCGGCGGAGGAAGCCGAGCGCCTATCGCACAAGCACATTGGCACCGAGCACCTGTTGCTGGGCCTGCTGCGCGAGGATAAGTCGTTCGCCGCGGAAATCCTTCACGAACGTGGTTTGCGGCTGTCAACCCTCCGGGAGGAAATGAACCGGACGCAGGGCGAAAAAGTGTCTTCGAACCGCTCCAAGGAAACTTCGCTGCTGTCGGAGTTCAGCCGGGATTTGACGCAAGCCGCCCTGGAGAATCAGTTGGATCCTCTGGTCGGGCGTGAAAACGAAGTCGAGAGGGTCGTGCAAATCCTTTGCCGGCGGACCAAGAATAACCCCGTGCTCATCGGGGAGCCCGGGGTGGGCAAGACGGCCATCGTGGAAGGCCTGGCGGAACGCATCGCGGAAGGGGACGTGCCTTCGTTCCTGGCCGATAAACGAATCCTGGCTCTCGACCTTTCCTTGATTGTGGCGGGCACCAAGTACCGCGGGCAGTTTGAAGAACGCCTGAAGACCATCATGAAAGAACTGATGGAAGCCCAGAATGCCATTATCTTCATCGACGAGTTGCACACCCTGGTGGGGGCTGGTTCCGCGGAAGGGTCGCTCGATGCCGCCAATATCCTGAAGCCGGCGCTTTCCCGTGGCGAAATTCAGTGCATCGGCGCAACCACGCCGGCGGAATTCCGAAAGTCCATCGAACGGGACCGGTCGCTGGAAAGGCGCTTTCAGTCGGTGAAAGTTCCTCCGCCCGACGAAGCTCAAGCGATTAAGATTCTGTTCGGGATCAAAGACCGGTACGAGAAGTTCCATGCGGTGACCTATACGGACGAGGCGCTCTCGAACTCCGTGTATCTTTCCAGCCGTTATATTCCCGATCGTTTCCTCCCGGATAAGGCAGTCGACCTGATCGACGAGGCGGGCGCGCGAGTGAAGTTGCGCCAGAGCACCCTGCCGGAAGAGATGATCGACGTGCAGAAGCGGATCAAGTTCGTGGTGCACCGGATGGAGAACGCCATCGCCAATCACGAATTTGAAAAGGCGCGTTTCTATTCCGACGAAGAGCGCAAGGAGCGTGAAAATCTGCGGCTCCTGCGCGAAAAATACAATATCGACGAGACGGCCATCGGCGCGGTAACGCGCATGGATATCGAAGAAGTCGTAGCGCGGTGGACCGGGATTCCCGTCAGCTCGATCAAAGAAGAGGAGATGTCCAAGCTCCTGCGGCTTGAGGAGGAATTGCGCAGGCGCATTATTAATCAGGACTCGGCGATTTCAGCCCTGGCCCGCGCCATCCGGCGTTCGCGAGCCGGGTTGAAGCCTCCGGGGCGCCCCGTAGGATCGTTCCTTTTTCTGGGCCCCACCGGCGTGGGCAAAACGGAAATGGCGCGCTCGCTTGCTGATTGTGTCTTCGGCAACGAACGGGCGCTGATCCGCTTTGATATGTCGGAATTCATGGAAAAGCACTCGGTTTCAAAGCTGATAGGTTCGCCTCCCGGCTATGTGGGCTATGAGGAAGGCGGACAACTCACGGAGCGCGTGCGGCGATCGCCGTATTCGCTGATTTTGCTGGATGAAATTGAGAAGGCCCATCCCGACATCTTCAATATTCTTCTTCAGGTTTTTGAGGACGGGCAATTGACCGACGGGTTGGGCAATACCGTGGATTTCAAGAACGCCATCATCATCATGACCTCCAACATCGGGGCCCGCTACCTGGAGCGGCGGTCCAACGTGGGATTCCAGTCCGCCGTGGAAGGGGCTACCGAGAAGAAGATCGGCGACCTGGTCATGGCCGAGGTCAAACGCCTGTTCAATCCCGAATTTCTGAACCGCCTGGACGAAGTGATTATCTTTAACGCCCTCACTGACAGCGACCTGCTCCAGGTCCTGGAGTTGCTCGTGGGCACGATGAATCAGCATCTGGCACGGAAGAATATTTCATTGGCGCTTTCCCCTGAGGCAGGGAAGTGGATTCTGGAAAAGACTTGTGCGGACCGTTCTTACGGAGCCAGGCCGCTGCGGCGGGCCTTGCAAAAATACATCGAGGATCCGCTTTCGGAGGCGTTGATCCAGGGTGACATCCAGCCGCCATCGGTCTTGGAGGTGGTGGTCGAGAATGAATCGCTATATTACCGCCCTGTGAACGATAAGCTGGTCGCGGCCACGCCACTCTCTCACTAGAGCAACTCCTTTGGGGGCCAGGGAGTCCGCGGAGAACCTGAATATCCAACGCATCCTCAGGAAAATGATTTTGGAGCTTGGCCCTTGTGGAGCGGGGACGCCGGCCAACTCCCGAGGAATTCACCGCATCGGAGATGGTTAAGCTCTCATCGAGAGCGTGGAGAAAGGCTGTTTCTTGAGGCTTTTGACAGGTAGGCGGAGAGGAAAGACGTGTGTGGCGGGGGGCTTGCTTGCCGCCGCCGTTCTGGTCGCAATTTCCCACGGGCCAGCGCTATTTGCGCAGAGTTCTCCGTCGCAAGGTGCGCAGCAACAGCCTTCCTCGCCTGCGGCGGAGAAAAAGCAGCCGAGCGAGCAGCAGAAGGCCCCCGCAAAAGCGGCCTCCCCGCAACCCGAGCAGTTGCAGCTTGTAACCCCGCAGCTTGAAACCCCGCAGCTTAAAACCCCAGCGCCTGAGAAGCCCAAAGCCCCTCCCGCCAAAGGCCAGCCCGCTAAACCGGAGGTTTCCGTCATTGAGCAAATTGTCTTCCGCGGGAATCGACGGGTGCCGTCTTCAACGCTGCGGGCCCGGATTTTTTCCCATCCCGGCGACGCTTACAACGTCAACGCCTTGGAACGCGACTTCATGGCCCTATGGAATACCGGCTATTTCGATGACATTCGTTTGGAAGTCGAGGACGGGAAAAAAGGCGTGAATGTGATTTTCTATGTGCGCGAAAAGAAATTGGTCAGGGCGATCAGCTACAAGGGCTTAAGTACGGTGACGGAATCGGATGTCCTGGAGGCGTTCCAGAAACACAAAGTGGGCCTGACCATTGACGCCCAATACGATCCCGTGGTGATCAAGCGGGCGGAGGTGATTCTTCACGATATGCTCGCTGCCCACGGAAGACAGTTTGCCACCGTGCGGCATCGCACCCGCAATATTCCTCCCAACTCCGTGGCCCTCACGTTTATCGTGACGGAGGGTCCGAAGGTGAAGGTGGGCAAAATTCAGTTCCAAGGGAACACGGTTTTTTCAAACATGACCCTGGTCCGGCAGATGAAATTGTCGCGGCCGGCAGGCGCGCCCCCTTGGTTTTATTGGTTTCATAAGACCTACGATCACGACCAGGTCCTTTTCGATCTGGAAAAAGTGCGCGAGCTCTACCAGAATCATGGCTATTTCTTCGCCCTTCCGGAAGAACCCACGGTGAAGATGCGCAACACCGCGCATCGGTGGCCTTTTTTCTTGTGGAGCTGGGGTCATGGGAAGGCCGTGGACGTTACCATTCCGGTGGAGCAAGGCGACCAGTACAAGCTGGGGAAGTTTACCATTCGGGGCGCCAAGCTTTTTAAGACCCAGCAACTGGCGCTTCTCCTGGGGATGAAGACGGGCGATGTTTTCGATCTTTCCAAGGTTCGCACCACGATTGATAACCTGACCAAGCTCTATGGGGAGTTCGGCTATATCAACTTTGTGGCGACTCCTGACCCCGAGCCGAACCGCAAGAAACATATCGTCAACCTTGCGCTGGATTTCGATGAAGGCAAGCAATTCTTTGTTCACCGGATCAACTTCTCGGGCAACCTCAAGACCCGGGATAAGGTCGTCCGGCGCGACTTGATGCTGAATGAGGGGGAAGTCTTCAACACGCGCCTTTGGGACCTGAGCATCTTGCGCGTCAACCAGCTCGGCTTCTTTAACCCGATCAAAAAAGAAGATTATGACATCAAGCAAAATGCCAAGAACGACACCGTCGATATCAACGTCAAGGTGAAGGAAAAGGGGCGCAACTCGATCGGCTTTTCGGGAGGGACGAGCGCCCTGTCTGGAAACTTTATCGGTTTTAACTATTCGACCAACAATTTCCTGGGCCTGGGCGAGACGCTCAGCGTGAACGTCCAGACCGGACAGTACCAGAAGCTGTATTCGTTTGGCTTTACCGAGCCTTACGTTCTGGATCGTCCCATCACCACCGGGTTCACCATATTTAAGAGTGACATTAACTTCAACCAGTTGCAGCAGACGAGCGCCTATGCGGGCATTAGCCAGACCAATCTGGCTTCTGCATTTGGGGCAAGTTCATTTCAAAATTTCGCCCAGAATTCCACAGGCTTTACGGCCTTTCTCAGCTACCCGCTGAAACGCCACTTTGCGCGTCTCGGCCTGACTTATAGCTTTACCACGAGCAGCCTGACAACTTTCAGCCTGGCGTCCCAGGCTTATTTCCAGGCACTCAATTTCCAGAACATCGTGGCGGGGCCGAACTCCCTGACCGGCATCCGATCAAGCTCGATCATGCCGACCTTTAACTACAGCACGGTGGACGATTACATGGAGCCTCACCGTGGGAAGTCTATTTATGCTGCCCTGGAATTTGATGGCAGCATTTTGGGAGGCAATGTCAACACGATCCGGCCTGTGGTGGAAGCCAAGTATTACCACCCCATCAACCACAAGCGGAACACGCTGGCTTTCCACACCCTGTTTTCGACGGTTTCGGGATACGCCGGCCGGGTTCCTCCTCCCTTCTCGCGCTTCTATATGGGCGGGGAAAATGACATCCGAGGTTTTGACATCTATTCCATCAGTCCGGTCGCCTTTTTCCCTACGATTGCCTCGGTGTGCAACCGGGATAACGCCGGCAATACCATTCCTGCCTTGGATTCCACCGGAAGTCCGACCGGCGCCTGCGGATCGTCCACAAGCTTTCCGGTTAACACCATCACGTTTCCCGGAGGCGACACAGAGGTTGTTACTAATTTCGAATATCGGATCCCCATCGTGGGGCCGGTGACCGTCGCGCCCTTCCTTGATGCGGGAATGAACTTCGTTTGGCATACCAGCCAATTGAACTTGCGCCAGGATGCGCTCTTGCCGATCACCCAGAATTACCCTTATTTCCCGGTCCCGAATCGGCTCCAGATAGCGCCCGGAACCAACTACAAGCCTCGCAGTTCGGTGGGCATCGAGTTGCAGGTGATTGTTCCGCACTTTAACATTCCGTTCCGGGTCTTCTATGGTTACAATTGGCTTCGCCTCGATGAGGTTATTACGCCGCCTCAGGACCTTCCGCCCAGTTCGCTTTTCCCCAATGCCGCATCCTACGTGCAGACCATCCCGTACTTTGCGGGTTTTCGATACTCGGAGCGAGCCTCGCGGGTGGGATTTACCGTGGCGCGAACTTTTTAGCTTGACATCGATTCCGGGGGTAATGGCAATATTGAGAGTGAGTTTTCTGACAGGTAAAGGAGTAGGAATGAGAAATCGAGTCTTTGCAATGTTTATCTCTTTGGGCCTGATGGCTTGTCCGCTTCTCATGGCCGGAGAGACTTCGACTGCTTCCGCCTCGGGTGAAAAAGTTGCTGTGATCAACATTCAGGAGGCGATTCTCAGCACTGGGGCGGGCAAAAAAGCGATGCAGGATCTGCAGAGCAAATACATGCCCCGCCAGCAGGAAGTCCAGCGCCGGCAGCAAGAGGTTCAGCAGTTAGAAGAACAACTGCAGAAGCAAATGACCACCTTGAGTGAAGGCGAACAGCGCCGGATGAGCCGCGAACTCCAGGAAAAGCAGAAGATCCTGCGGCGGATGACCGAGGACGCCCAGTCGGACTTCCAGAATGACCGGGAAGACGTGATGCGAAGGATTGGGCAGCAGATGATCAAAGTCATCGACCAGTACGCGCCGAAGGCTGGGTATTCGCTGGTCATCGATTCCGGCCAGGTTCCTGTCTACTATGTCGGGAAGGGCATTGATATTACGCCGGAAGTCGTGAAGGCGTATGACGCTGCAAACCCCGTGCAGGCTTCCGCGACGAGTGGAGAAAGTGGCGCGGACCAATCTTCCGCCGCCCAGACCTCCTCAAAGCCGGCCGCAAAACCCAAGCCTTAACCGGATCAGCCCTATCCACATCTCTTGCCCCCTGGCGCTTCATGCTTCCGGCTTGGCCGGCGGGGGGCCGTGGGGCTGGGGGTGTCTGGGAGTGGGTGACTGTTATCGCCGCACGCTACTTGCCGCTAGCGGGCTCGGCGTGGACGCTCACTTTCGATATTTGGGGAAAGGCTTCACGAAATCTGAACTCCAAGTCTTCCGTGATGTCGTGCACTTGGCTAATCGGCAAGTCAGCCTCCACGGTGCAGTGAAGGTTGACCAGGATGGCCCCGCCCACCAGGAGCGCCTCGACGGAGTGGCAATCTTCCAATCCCGGGGTCTCCCTCGCAATACTCATGAGCTTTCGCTCGACGGCGTCCTGATCCAGCGGGGCGCTGTCGGCGGACGCAACCTCCCTCAATAGCGGTTCAAGGTGCACATGAACCTGGTCCACTTCCGGCAGTTCGGCTTGGATGAGCCGCTCCAAGCTATCGGCCTGGGTATGGGCGGCATTGATCTTTAGCTCCGGCTCGACCTCCAAGTCGAGATTCACGTTGATGCGCCCGTTGACTTCATAGACGGTCACTTCGTGCACGCGAAAGTTCTGGCGGTTGGCGACGGCCCGGACTTTTTCCACCATGTCGCCCGCAGGCGGCTCGCGAGGCGTGGCGTGGATCACCACATCCGCGGCGGGGAAGAGGTCGCGCACCCTGGCATCCACAAGATCCATGACAGACTGCGCGTGTTCCAAAGGGATGTTGCTTTCGAGCGTCACCCGTAAATCCACGAATAGCCGGCTGCCGCTTTGGCGCACGCGGATGCGATCTTCCTGCAACACTCCTTGGACTTTTGAAACGGCCTCCCGGATGGAGGCCGCAGCGCCTTCCGGGGCCGCGTCAACCAGCGCGTCCACCGTCTTTCTTCCCAAGCGCACGCTGATGCTGATCACAATTCCCGCCACAGCGAGCGCCGCCACGGGGTCGGCAAGCTCCAGCCAGGTGATGTGCCAGCGGTCCGAGATCAAGACCAGAAGCAGACCCAGGATCACGACGCTGGAGCTATAAACGTCGGTCGAAAAATGCAGCGCATCGGCCTCCAGCGCCTGGCTGTTGTACTTCTTGGCGACCCGCGAAAGCGATCGCGACCGGAACGTATCCACGACAATGGAAACGGCCATCACGCCGAAGGCCCACACGGAGGGATTGACATGAACCTCGTGGAAGAAGAGCCGGCGGCCGGCCTCGAAAGCGATCCACGCGCAGGTCACCAGCAGCAGCGCGGTTTCAATGAAGGCGGAAAGGTGCTCGACTTTTCCATGGCCGAAAGGATGGGTAGTGTCCGCGGGCTTGTCCGCCACCCGAACGGAAAAGTACGTCACACCCGCCGCGATCAGGTCCAGCCCCGAATGCGCGCCGTCGGACAGTATGCCGAGACTCCCCGTAGCGATTCCCACTGAGAACTTCAGCGCGGTCAGGAGCGCGGCGGCCAGCACGGAAGCAAGCGCCACAGTCTGCTTCTCGCGCAGCGGCAGGTTCTCGGCATTCAAGGTTTCGAGGGAGGGCATGGGCCCAAATATTATAGCCGGACTTCGAGGATTACGCTCCTGGCAGAGTGCCACGGAGGATTCCGCTCGCGCGCCTTGCGAGCATGTAATCTTTACCCGGTGTTCAGTTAAGACACAACATTGCTGATTTTTGCGCTTTCGCCGGCCCTTGCATTATTCTAACCTACTGATAATACATCACTTAGGATTGTGACTCTTTTTGGCCGCAAAATCCCATGCGTCCCATTTGGCCCGCTTAGAGGCTAAAAAGAGACTACATAACTAGGCTCTGCACAAGGGATCGGGAATTAGGGATTGGTGATTTGCGATTTTGTGACTGACTGATTGAGGTTCGACCGATTGGGGGCGGAAACGGAATGATGAAGGACGAAGTATGAAGTATGAACCAGCATTCGTCTTTTGGACGGCGTCTCCTCGGTGGTTCATTCTGCTGTGAATTTGCACGGTTCCCAAAAGATTCAGATCGCTTAACGCCTGGCGCAATTCGGCCTGGAGGCGTGCAGCGTCTGTCGCTGAAATTTCCAACGCGAAATCGACGCCTAACTTTAGGTTCTGTCCCCGACGGAGCTTCGGAAGAAGGCGGTTGCCGAGCCAAGTCCGCAATTCGGGCGGGACGTTGCCGCTGCCTGGCAAAACACAGGCCGCTGCTGCGGGTTCGACAGTGGGTCCCGTCTCGCTTGGTGTCTCAATGGGCGCTGCTGCCCTGTCGCGCCTGCCCGGCACGGCGGGCCAGGAGGATGCCATGCCAGCGTTTAGCATACTCGCAGTGGTCAGGCCATGACCGTGAATGGCCGCATCATGTCGTTGTCTTCGTGCTCGAGGATGTGGCAGTGGTAGACGTAGGTCTGCGGCGTAGTCACGCCGGCCGGCAGGTCGTACTTCGCTCGCACGGTCGTGAAGTACCCGGAGTCGCTCTTGACGGTATCCTTGAACCCGCGCTCCGTCGGGTCCGGCGGCAGCATCGGCCCGGTCGCGAACGGGGTTGGATCGATCCCGCCAGGGACGCCGTTCGTGCCGCCATAGGCCGCCTGATAGGCATCCGCGTCGAACGGCGTTCTCCCGACCACCTGCATGGTGACAAGGTGCGTGTGCATCGGGTGCGTGTCCGCGGTCAAGTTGACATAGACCCAGTTCTCCACCGTCCCGACCCTGGGCGTCTCCCTGGGCGGCTCCTCAAAGTCGACGCCGTTCAGGAGCAGGACCCAGTTGACCGTGTCCACGGCGATTTCGTTGAGAGTGATGTAGCGTGTCATCGCGACTTCGCCGGGGGGTAGATCGGCGGCGCGTCCCGGCAGGGTCTCCGGGATGCTGGACGGCCCAGGCTGGCTGACCGTCTTCCCGACCCGAATCTGCATGACCTGCGTCAGCGGCGGCGCCGGCGTCGAAACCGGCTTTGGCGGCTTGAGGTTTTTTACCGGCAGCATCGCGCCCGCGAGCCGGCTGAAATCGACCAGCACGTCGGCCCGCTCCGCCGGGGCGAGCACGAGCTGCGCCACCGGCACCGGCTTGTCCCACAGGCCGCCCTCGGCGCCGATCTGCCACATTCTCGCGCCGCCGATGTCGAGGTTGAGGATTCTCGCGTTGCAACCGTTCAGGATCCGGAACCGGTACAAGCGCGGCTCGACCTCCAGGAACGGCCAGACCTTGCCATTGACGAGCATCACGTCGCCGAAGTACTCGCCGATCCAGACTGCGCCGGGGATGTCGCTGGCCGGGTAAAGGAGCGTGCCGTCCGGGTTGAACTGGCGGTCCTGGACCACCAGCGGGATCTCGTAAGGCCCGCCCGGAATCCCGATTGGGTTGGGCTCGGCGCCGGTGTCGAACTCGTCGCGAAGGATGTAGGCGGCGGCGAGTCCGGCGACTACGTTCAGCCGCGTCGCGCCCAGACCGTGGTCGTGGAACCACAGCAGCGACGCGGGCATCTGCGGCTTCTGGTTGGTATAGTACACGGTCTGCGTCTCGCCGGGCCCGAACCCATTGGGCGTCACCGCCGGGTTGCCGTCGCTGTCGGCCGCGACAAAGCCGCCATGAAGATGGGTCATCAGCCGCACCTGCTTCCCGAGCGGCGTCTCCCGCGTGTCCACGGGAAGCCAATCCGGGTAGGTCGTTGGCAGATTGTGCGTGAAGCTGGCCTCGATCGGGATCCCGCTCTGCGCGACCACCGCCATCCCGAACGAGCCAGCTTGGCCGCTCAGTCCGGAGCCGTCGTCATACGCCCAGACCGGCGTTGGCGGCAGCTCGGGATGCAGTTGCCGCGCGATCTCCGTCTGCGTGAACGCGTACTGGTTCATTCCGGCCGGGCTCGCAACCACGATCCCCGCCCCCGGCAATGGAACGGGCTCGAGGTATTTCGTCAGCTTGGGGCCTTTCGCGGGGGCCGCCCTCCCCAGCCGGACCGCCCAGGGCAGCGCCAGAGCAGCGCCGGCTCCCACGCCGTATTGCAGGATGCGCCGTCTTGTCATCATGGTCATACGATTCCTCCTTCCAGTCCCGGAGTCTATGGACGCATGATCACTCTAAGTTTCATGCCGCTTGAATGAAACTGTCATACCAGACCTTGGCGCGTTCCCGTGGCGCGATGCGTGAGGCAGCGATAAATGAAGAATTAAAGCAGGATTTCCTTTTTACCGGAATTTCCATTATGGACCTCCAGGCTACCCTGCAATATACACCTGGCCCCAGTTGAATTCAACCGGGCGCCGGGTTTGCACTGCCAGGTGCTTCCACGGGCTGCGGAACGGGCCATTCGTGCCCCTTGCGAGTTGGCAGCCACGGCTCCGATTTTGTGCCGTGGGCCTTTTGCGGGCCAAGGCGCAACACTGTTCACTTTGGGCCATTGTGCGCTTTAAGTGCGGCCAATCCGGATGTCATGCTGAGCGAAGCGAAGCATCTGCTTGTAAATCGTCGTGGAAAAGCAGATTCTTCGCTTCGCTCAGAATGACGGGCGCTTGAAA
>DATKQU010000042.1:0-6290 GCA_035532595.1 Terriglobia bacterium
CCTGGTCTTGAGCCAAGGCCGCATCGTGCAGCAAGGGAAACCGCTGGAAGTTTTCAACGCGCCGCTCAACGTTCCCGCGGCTCAGGTGGTGGGGAGCGAGAACATCCTGACGGGCACAATCGCGGAGCATCAGCCCGAGCAAGGCATCAGCGTCGTGGACCTTGAGAAGTGCCGGATCATCATTCCCCGCGCCGATCTTCCCCAGGGCGCTCGCGTGACGCTGGGCATTCGCTCCGATGACATCATCGTTTCCCGCGAGCCGATCATCCGCACCAGCGCCCGCAACCTGCTTGCCGGGAAGGTCAAACACCTCCTGCGCGACGAAGAACGCGTGGAGCTCGTTGCCGACTGCGGCGTCGATCTCAAAGTGCGCATCACTCCGCAGGCCGCGCAGGCCCTCGAACTCGCTCCCGGCGTTCCCATCTTCCTCCTCATCAAAGCAAGCTCCTGCCACATCCTGCCGTGAGGGAGGTTTCTCGCACTCGCTCGGCGTAGAAGTGTTCTTGGAGTCCACGGCTCTTCCGTTGGGCCACAAGAGGCTGTCAGAGTGAGGTTTCAAAGAAGCTAAAGTGGCTTGGCTTTGGCAGCTTGACCTTTCAAGTAGTGCGGATTTGTTGTGAAGTTCTGCGGTTTTACTTTGTCCATTGACGCTACCCGGAGTTGCAAGACCATCCTAACTTCCTGCGCATAACAAGACCGCATCATTTTGCCTTAATCTTGGCCCAAACCTTCCGTAGTTCGTCTTCTCTTCGCAATTTAAGAACGGTTTGAATTCTTAATGCAATGCTGTACAACCAACAAGTCGAGAGGAAGACCACGTCTTGCTCTGGAATACTCTCGTAGAGCTTGGACCGCGAGCATTTGAATGGCATGCCCCACCTCGGTAGGAAATTTTGAATTGCCTCGATGCATGGGTGTGCGAGCAAAGAGAACCAAAAATAGAAGATCTCATACTGTGCTTCGATATTGGGAGCCTTGCCCTCTTTATCCTTATTGTATGTGTCAGCCTCAGCTGCCATTCTCGCTATCGCAACGTCGTTCCACCTGGAACGGTGTTCCCTGAACAGAATCTTAGCTTCCCTGAGCAATTCAATTTCTGCTTTATCTCTTGGTAGGTGTTTATAGCCAAAATGTTTTTCAACACGCACGATATTCTCAAGTATGACCTGCCCTCCAAACTTCACGTACCGGTTTACTCGCTGGTCGCTTTGTTGATCGTTCGTCAGCCAGTAAAGAGTAATGGCGGCTTCGCAGAGCGTTCTTCCTAGGATGACCGCATCCCGTCGTCGGCCTTTGGATGCTAGCAGGCAGATCGATTCATGCAACTCAGCCATCCGAGCAAAGAGGGCCAACGAAACTGAATCCAGATGGTGCATCCTACGTGGACAGATTTCGAATCCGTCAATCATTGCGACCAGAATTCGCCGTATATTGTTGGCCCTCCTAACCGGGAGGTCAGACTTAGACATGGGAGTGTCGCGTTGTTTCAATTCTACAGGGGGGGCAGGCATTGCCCCTTGATGCTTATGAGTTATGAGTTTTGCGCTCATCCTGCACGCTTCAGGCGCTTGAATCCGTCGATAATGAACATGCGCATCAGGACTTGGTAGGGGACGCCGCGAGCTTTTGCTTGGGCCTTCAGCTCTTCGATCAACTGCGGGTCGAGCGCCACCGAAGTCGGTTGCTTGCGCGACTCTTTTCTCCGCTTCATGGCCGCTTTGATCTTGGCGGACTCAAAGCTGACCTTCCGGTATTCGGATTCATTCTTCACGTAGCGAGCCATAGAACTTCCTCACAGGAGATAGTGTACAACACTATACGCTGTGGCTTGTTGCAGCACGAAAAGGTCGCAGAACTACTTTAGGAAAACCGCGTGCGCTTCCACAGGAGGACGCCCCCGGCGAGGAGAAGGATTAATGTCCCGGCGAGCAAAGCCGCAATCCATCCGGCGTCGACGGCGATGACTGGACGCTGGGCTCCGAGCGCGAGCCAGGCAAAAATGCTGACGGCCATAGCGACGATCAGCGCGTCCCACCATCGCCAGCCGCGTGTCCGCGCCGCCATGACGTCTTCGCCGGACTGGGCGCGGAATACTTGATCGCGGTCAAGTTGGTAACGCGCGCATTCGCGCTCCACGGCTTCGCCCCAGGAGGCCTGCTCGGCGGCGGGCGCCACGGCGCTGCTGATCGACACGGCCCCCAGAATCATCACCAGCGATCCGGCGATCACCGTGGTTTCCGCGGCGGCGCCGCGCCCCGCCAGCTCGCCGAAAACCAGAACGCCCCAGGCGAGGCCCCAAACCTGGTTGGTGTTGGAGAGCGGAATGCCGCGCCCGATGCCGATATACTTTGCCGCGTATTGCTGGAACAGATCTCCCAGCACCCAGCAGAACCCTCCCAGGAACAGCCAGAACAGGGCCGGGCGGGCCTTTACCAGCTCATGGAGCACCGGTTGGAGCCCGCCGCGAAAGACCAGCGCCAGCGCCGCCACGGTTCCCAGTTCCCCCACGGTGAACACGGTGACGAAGGAGAGCGGATTCATGCCGCTCAGATAGGCCTTGCGGTAAGGGATATACATCGTGCCCCACAGCAGTCCCGCTCCCAGCGCCGCCAAGATCCCCGCCGAGGCGTGAGAGGAAACCGAAGCCGGCGCTACCGAGGAGGCGTACGCCAGCAAGACCGCGCCGCCGGCAATCGCCACCGCGCCGCCCAGCACCTTGGCCTGTTCCTTCTTTCCCGCGCCGCGGAGTTCCCGGAAAAAGAACCAGCCCCAAAAGATTCCCACCAGGCAATTGACGTTCCACAAAGGGAATGCGATGGAAAGTCCCACGTCGCGGATGGCGAAAACGGTGAGCGTGTTGGCGACGGCCCAAAGCGCGCCTCCCAGGACGCCCCAAACGATCAGGTGGGCTTTCGAGCGCAGGTCAACGAAAACATATCCGGTGCCCTTCATGAGAGTGGGGACGGTCCAGCGGGCAACAAACACTCCGGCAACCATACCCAGCGAGATGAGGAAGGGCGAGATGCCCAGGGTCACGAGCTTGGTGGGAGCTTCGGCGGCACCCAGCCACGCGCCGGCGGCAAGTCCGGAAACCACCCCAACGGTGTGCAGGGCGCGCGAAGGAATTACTGATTTGAGATCGGAGGACAGGCGGGAGGTCTCCTTAGCGAATCAGCGCCAGCAGCAGAATGCCGATGACCAGAACCACCACCGGAACCCAGAAATGACTGTCGCTCAGAATGGCTTTATACGTGGAAATACGTAACATGACTCCTCAGCCCTCGCGCACGCCCACAGGCCAAAGCTCTCCTACCAGCGAAGCTGGGCGGGAAAATATTGGGCAATCAAATCCTCGTAGTACGGCCGCAACGCATCGACCTTGGGCGGTTCATCGGACTTCGAATAAAGATCGTAGGGATTGAACTCGCGCACCCAGCGGAACATCTCCTGGTCGTGATCGTTCATCAGGTATTCGTAGTCACCCTCGTGATGCGCCGGATAGAAGGAGTGATAACGAATCATGTAAAGCGCTTCTTCGGGCAGATAATCCTTCGCCACGTGGTACATGTACTCATCGTGTCCCCAGGACATTTCCACCTGATCAAGCCCGCAATGTTCCGAATAAACTCCCAGGCGGGCCTGGTATGCAGGGACCTTGGAATCGGGGTTGAGCGCGAAGTATTGATGCAGCACAATCGCGGGCGAGAAGGCGCAGCCGACGGGAAAGGTGTCACCCACCACGGCCCACTGCGGCTCACCCCACAAGCAAAGGACCTTACCGAGGTCGTGAATCAAACCAGTCAGAATAAACCAGTCCGGTTTGCCGTCTTTACGGATGGCTTCCGCGGTCTGCAGCAGGTGCTCGATCTGGGAAAGCTCCGTGTCGGGATCGCTCTCATCGACCAGAGTGTTCAAAAACTCCATCGCCTCCCAGAGGCTCATCTGGGCGCGATTTCCTGGCAGAAACTCGCGCTTCTTTTCCCGAACAAAGTCGCGCGTCTGGTGCGCGTGGTTCAAACGGTAGAACTCCTTGACGCGCTCGGGGGTTGAGTCAGTGTAGTCGCGAAATTCTTCCGGGTCCTTGTCGGGCGAGGCGGGAGCGCCTTGCGCGTAGCGCGATTTGACAAAGTCGTCCCATTCCTCAAGACCTTTTAACGGCCCCGCCTGCGCGGGTGTCTTCGGCTGGTCCATTGTCATCTCCTGGGTGAGCTGCCCTCGGCATTATTGAAGCACACCGCATCATGCAAAGCAATCCAGCCACAAGCGGGTTTCTGTTGGGTGTGGCTTCGCGCGCCGGTGGCGCTCACGGGCCATTTGCGGATACAATCATCCACTCGATGAAAACCTATCGCATCGCGCTCATTCCCGGCGACGGCATCGGCAAGGAAGTGGTGCCCGCGGCCGTCAAGGTTCTGGAAGCCGCCGCCGTCGGTTTCGGTTTCGATTTCGAGCCGTTCGAGTGGGGCTGCGAATATTGCCTGCGCGCCGGGCGAATGATGCCCGCCGATGGGCTCGAGCAACTGCGCCCGTTTGACGCCGTGCTGCTCGGCGCCATCGGACATCCCAGCGTGCCCGATCACGTCTCCCTGCGCGACCTGCTGCTGCGCATCCGCTTTGGCTTCGACCTCTACGTCAACCTGCGGCCGGTAGAGATCCTGCCGGGGCTCGAGCCGCCGCTCAAGGGCAAGACCGCGGACGACATCCGCATGCTCTTTGTCCGCGAGAACACTGAGGGAGAGTACTGCGGCGTGGGCGGCAGGTTCAAACCCGGCACGCCGGACGAAGTGGCCGTGCAGCAGTCGGTCTTCACGCGCAAGGGCGTCGAGCGAGTGATTCGCTACGCCTTCGAGCGCGCCCGCGCGCGGCCCCGCAAGCGCCTGGCCAGCGCCACCAAGTCGAACGCCATGCAATACACCATGGTGCTTTGGGATGAAGTGTTGCGCACGGCCGCGCACGACTATCCTGACGTGAGCGTCGCCAACTATCATGTGGACGCGCTCGCGGCGCGCATGATTACGCATCCGGAAAGCCTGGACGTGGTGGTGGCCTCCAACCTCTTTGCCGACATCCTGACCGACCTGGGAGCGGCGCTGCAGGGAAGCTTGGGCCTCGCGGCCAGCGCCAACTTGAATCCGCTCGAGCGGCTCGGCCCGCCCGTCTTTGAGCCGGTGCACGGCAGCGCTCCGGACATTGAAGGCCGTGGCATCGCCAACCCTATTGCCGCCATCTGGACCTCGGCGCTGATGATGGAGCATCTGGGAGAACCTCGCGCCGCAGAGCGCATCATGCAGTCGCTCAAGGCGGTCACAGGCGAGAGGAAGATCCGCACGCCTGACTTGGGAGGAAAGAATACGACTCAGGAATTTGCGGCGGCGGTGATCGAGAAGGTTCAGGATTCCCACGCCCCGGAGAGTCCGGCGCGGTAGAGTCCAGGAGTGCTGGCCCGTTTTCGGTTCGTTTTGGGTTCGTTTTATTTGCCGCTACGTATTTTCAATAACTTGGCTAGCTTCGTTTTAGGTTCGTTTTAGGTTCGTTTTTGATCCCGATCCTTTGTTTTCAATAACTTCTTAGCTTCGTTTTTGGAAAAATGAAATTTTTCGTGCCTGTTTTCGCCGTGAAAATACAGCTCCTTATCTTTCATAGACATACCTAAATTTAACAGTCCAGCCAGCCTATCTTCAACCACGGCGGTTCCCATGCCCTGTTCACCCTTGCCCTCTCCAAGGGGAGAGGGGGATCGCGCAGCGATCGGGGGAGGGGTCAGTTGTAAGTACGGTATCCCCACGGCTCGCAATTCCGTCATCCCAACCCTCGCCCACGAGGAGAGGGGGAACCGCCGAGCGGTGGGTGAAGGGGCAAACCGTCCCTCGACCGCCCCGCCCCTAGCCCCAAAAGGCTACAAGCCTAGCATAGCCGGGTAAAATTGTCAAGTGTTTCCCCGCGCCACTCGCGTCTTCGGAAAGGAAGCCCCGGCGGGTCCGCCCTACGGACGGGCTTCGAAGATCAGATTAAAGGGGGTCTCTGCGGCGCGGCGGAATCGCGTGAATCCTGCGTCCATCACCACCTGGCGAATTTGCTTCTCGCCGGCTTGTGCGCCCAAAGCCGCTCCCACCTCCTGGGCCAGCGAAGCGGGGGTGCAGATCATGGTCGAAGCCGAGTAATAGATCCGCCCCACCGGGTTGTGATTTTCGTGGGCCAGATCGTGCGCGAACGGCTCAACGATCATCCAGGCGCCGCCCGGTTTCAGCGTGCTCAGCACGTGCTTGGCCGCCCCGGTCGGATCGCCCATA
>DATKQU010000043.1:0-12298 GCA_035532595.1 Terriglobia bacterium
CCGGCCGCGGCCATCGCGCACGGAATCGAGATGGCGAGGCAGGGAGCAGACTGGATAGACGTAGGCGGAGAGTCAACCCGCCCCGGCTCATCTCCCATCTCCGCGGAGGAAGAGGCTGCGCGCGTGCTGCCGGTGATTCGAGGGCTCCGGCGCAAGCTGCGGTCGCTCCCCATTTCCATCGACACCACCAAAGCCGCGGTCGCCCGGCAGGCGGTGCGCGCCGGGGCGAATATCTTGAACGACATCAGCGGGCTGCGTTTCGACGATGACCTCGCCGAAGTGGCCGCGCTCCATCGCATTCCGCTGGTTCTGATGCACATGCGGGGGCGGCCTGAAAACATGCAGCAAAAGCCCTTTGCGCGGTCGGTCTGGCGCTCGATCCGGGGAGGACTCGCCTGGTCCGTCCAGCGGGCCTTGTCCCACGGGGTTCGGCGGCAGCAGTTGATCATCGATCCGGGTCTTGGGTTCGGCAAATCAAGAATCCAGAACTATGAAATTCTGGCGCATCTCAGCCGCTTGCAGAGCTTTAATCTGCCGATCCTGGTGGGGTCTTCAAGAAAATCTTTTGTGCGGGCTGCCATGTGCGGGGAGAATGTCCTCCGCGGGTCCGCGGGTTCCGCGGTCAGCCCGGCGCGGGCAAAACCGGCGAGTGGAGATCCGGCTCTCGTCCAATTCGGCGACGCGGCTGCCGTGGTTGCAGCCATTCTCAACGGCGCTCACATCGTCCGCGTTCACGACGTGGAGCAGATGATTCCCGCCGCCCGCATGGCCGACATGATCGCAGCCGCCGGGAAAGCCAGCCGACGTTATTGACTTTGAGGTTCTGAGCCGAAAGGGATCTGAAGCCCGCTTTCGACCGCGCGCTGGGCTTCGGGATAGGCCGCCGCCGTCAGCGAGGCGGCGCGGTACTGGGCCAGCGCCTGCTTGCGGTCACCGCTCAGGTCGTCGATGCGGCCCAGATAAATATGGGACCAGGTCACCAAGCGGAGGTCGCGGGCGGCCTTCAAGGTCTCTTCAAAATATTTCCGCGCAATATCGGGCTTGCGCGTGTTGCTGGCCGCCACGGCCAAACCGAACAGCGCGCGCGCATTCTGAGGGTCCTTCGCAGTGACCTGCTGGAAGGCCGCGCTGGCGTCTTCGTACTTGCCGGCGTAAATTGCGTTGTCTCCCTGGTCGAGCAGCCGCTCAACCGCGGTGCGCTCGGGAGCGGCCTCTTCCGGAGGAGGCTGGGTGAAGTGGACCTTCGCCAGGCGCTCCGCCTCGTCCGACGGATTAATCCCCTCGATCATTCTCTGGTAATAGACGCTGATGGAAGCTCCCTGGTTTTCATAATCCGCCAGGGCATCGTAAAAGTACGAAACCAGGATCAGCCCGGAGCTGGCGAGCTGCTTGAGGCGCTTCTGCGCCTGGGCTTCGGGAAGCTTGTCCATACGCACTTCCACCGCCTTGACCAGGCACTCGGTGAGCAGCAACGGGAAGTCTTCCTTGAAGTCATTTTGGAGCGCCGGGGCCTTTCGGGCTATCGCCTCCAGCGCGATCGCCCGGTGAATCTCCGGCGCGTATTTCACCGCCAGGGGATCAAGGAGGAAATGGAGGTACTGACTGCGGATGTCGTTGAGGGCAAGCTTCTTCGAGGGCGTGAGGACGACGTAGTAATTGGACCCGTAGATTCTCGCCTGGACCTGATTGGGCGCCCCAAGAAGGTCCACATAGATGGTATAAGTCCGGCCCAGGTAAGCGCCCTCCGGGAAACGCAGGTAAGCATCGGTAAGCTGAATGCTCTTGCGTATCACGGGGCTGTACTGTTCGATCCGGGCTTGATAATTGATCTGGGCCCGGGCCCAAAGGTCAACCAGGTCCGCCTGCTTGTAAAAGGTCTGGAGCAGGGGTATTACGCCGGCGACTGCGTGGGCGTCCGGAGGAAGATCGTTGGGAGAAATCGTGAGTTGGAAGTCCGGCGGAGGCCCCAAAAACATGGCAAGAGAGATATATTGTCCCAAATCCTCTCCCGGATGGCCGGAGAGTTGATGGAGCTTGTAAAAATCCCTGATGGCAGGAAGGATGGGAATTTTTTCTTTGGCCAGCGCGTCCCGAATCCCCTCGCGGGTTTGATCGCCCGTGTCGGCGCCCACGCCGGTGTCGTAACCTGCGGCGTTGAGGGCAGCAAGGAGAGAGAACAATTGCTCATTGGACTCCAGAATGACTCTCCCCTGCCGAGCCCGGAGGGGCGGCGGTGCAGCCAGGAAAGCAAGAAGAAGAGCGCCGGCGAGAAAGCAGACCGTCACGGCCGGCCCGCCCTTCCTTTTCCCTTCGCGTGGTGTCAGCATTTTGGGGCCGGGCTTCAAAAATCTTGAAAACAAGCAGGCTAACCTCGAACCGTAATTCGCCGGAAAGAGAGCACCACCCGGCCGCTCGTCGGCACTCCGAACGATGTGGCAGGCTGGAAGACGCTGAAATACATCATGCGGTCGAGGCGCTCCATAAGCTGGGGTGAGTGCGGACCTGAAAGAACCCTGTAAGACGTCACCTCCCCGTGGGCGTTGACGTAGGTCACCAAGACCAGAGGCCGGCCTTCCGTATCGAAATTCAGCGGCGCCATCTCCTGGATGCGAGGAGATGTGACAAGGCTCAGGGGGACATCAGGAATATTATTGCTCCGCGGGGTCCCTTCCCCCAGCACCAAGCTAATGCAAACCAGCGCCACAAGCAATCCCGCCACCGCCGGAATGAAAACGGGACGCAGCATGTTCTCCAGCCGGACCATGACGCACTGGAGCGCATTCCGGTGGAACTCCTGGGATGCCCGGACTCGCAAGCGCAAGGCCAGATGGCGCGGAACGTGCTGCCGCTCGAGCCCTCGGAGCTCCGCCCGGAGGGTTCTGCAGTGCTCCAGATCCTCATTGCACGGCGGGCAGTTCGCAAGGTGGTAGCGGATGGAACGGATCGCCGGGGTGTCGCAGACGCCGTCAATATAATCAGAAAAGTAACTGCGAATTTCCGAGCAAGATTCAAAGATCATCTTTTACCTGCTCAACTGCGCCTTCAGTTTACGCTTCAGCAGCTCCCGTCCTCGCCGGAGGCGCGATTTGACCGTCCCTTCGGCAATTCCAAGAACTTGGGCAATTTCCTCGTAGCTGAAATCTTCAACGTCTCTGAGCACCACCACGGCGCGGTACGGTTGCGCGAGGCTCGCCACGGCGCGTTCCACCTCTTGCTGGCGCTCGGCCTGCTCATAAACCCGGTAAGGCGATTCCCGCTCCCGGGTGCTCGCCGCCGCGTACACTCTCGGCTGCATCGATTCGTCGTCCATCGAGAAAGGCTCATGAAAAAGGCGGCGGCCCCAGCTCCTGCGGTGATTCGACGCTTCATGCACGGCGATGCGGTAGATCCAGGTCTTAAGAGTGCTGTTTCCGTTGAAATGACAAATCCCGCGCAGGACCTTAAGAAAAACGTTCTGGAGAACATCGGCAGCTTCGCTCTGGCCTCCGATCATGTGGCAGATCAAGTTATAGACCGGGTTCTGATAAACCGCGAGCAAGTAAACAAAAGCTTCTTCTGAACCCGCCTTCAGTTCCTCCACGAGGGCGGCTTCATCGCTGCTCGCAGGGCCCCTAAGGTCAAGCGCTACACCCATCAAACGTACACTTTCCATGACACCCTCAAGATAGCAGTTTCAACCCGCCGCAGCAAGTGCGAGCAAGCCGGGCGGCGTGCCTTGCGGAAAAAGTCTCCCCGGCGCGGAGCAAGGCTCTCCGCCTCGGGGTTGATCTTGTTCCTCGGACAGGCTGCTGAACAACCACTCGCGCGACGTCATCCTGAGCGGAAAGCAGATTCCTCGCGGAGTTTACCCTGAGCCCCTTCGCTTCGCTCAGGGCCGTTCGCAAGCGGAGGGGCGAACGGGCTCGGAATGACGGGCGCGGGGCTCAGCATGACGGCTGGCCTTTTTTCAGACATCTGCCAAGGGAGAAAGCCTAAGCTGGAAATGACTTCACCGTTTCCTGAAGACAGAACTCCAATTTCGAAAACGGGGACTTCTGCGACCAGCGCTGCGAGGGCCTACGTTTTGGCATGCCGGGCCGTTTCCAGGCGGCACACGGCGCGCCGCAAGGCTTCGCGCGCCTCATGTAATTCGGCATCCAGTTCGGACGGCCGCTTTAATAACTCCTCGGCCCGGTGCCGGGCGCGCTCGGCCCGCTCCACGTCAATTTCTTCTGCCCGCTCCGCGATGTCGGCCAGAATGATCACGCGATCGGGAAGGACTTCGGCGAAGCCCCAATGGATGGCGACATGGAACAGCATCTCATCCTGGCGATAGGTAAGCTCGCCGGATTGAAGTTCCGTCAGCAGCGGGGCGTGCCCCGGAAGGACTCCCAGATACCCTTCCTTGCCGGGAATGGAAACCTCACTGACTTCCCCTTCCACCAGCTCGCGGTCTGGCGTCACAATGCGCAGTTGTATCCGAATGGGAAGCGAATCAGCCATATCACCTGTTCCTGAGGAACTCTCAAACCCCTTGCAGGTCTTTAATCCACTTTGAGCTTTTCAGCCTTTTCCAAGGCCTCCTCGATGGTGCCCACCATATAAAAAGCCTGTTCAGGAATGCTGTCGTGCTTGCCTTCCACGAGTTCCTGGAACCCCCGGATCGTATCCTCCAGCTTGACGTAACGGCCTTCGAGGCCGGTGAACTGCTGGGCCACAAAGAAAGGCTGCGAAAGGAACCGCTGGATTTTCCGGGCGCGCGCCACCGTCACCTTGTCTTCTTCCGAGAGCTCGTCAATGCCCAGAATGGCAATGATGTCCTGCAGGTCCTTGTATTTTTGCAGAATCGCTTTCACGGAACGCGCCACGTTGTAATGCTCCTGCCCCAGGATGCGAGGATCGAGAATGCGCGAACTGGATTCCAGCGGGTCCACGGCGGGATAAATGCCAATCTCCACCAGTTGGCGAGAAAGGACGGTGATCGCGTCGAGGTGTGAAAATGCCGTGGCGGGCGCCGGATCGGTCAAATCATCGGCTGGCACATAGATGGCTTGCACGGAGGTGATGGAGCCCTTCTTCGTCGAGGTGATGCGTTCCTGAAGCTCGCCCATTTCCGTGGAAAGGTTCGGCTGGTAACCGACGGCCGAGGGCATGCGCCCCAGCAGTGCCGAAACCTCCGACCCCGCTTGCGTGAACCGGAAAATGTTGTCGATAAACAGCAGCACATCCTGACCGCCCGCATCCCGGAAATACTCGGCCACCGTGAGCCCCGTCAGTCCCACGCGGAGGCGGGCGCCGGGAGGTTCCGTCATCTGGCCGTAAATCAATGCGGCCTTTGATTTTTCCGAGTCCCCCGGATGGATCACGCCCGATTCGGTCATCTCCAGCCAGAGGTCGTTTCCTTCGCGCGTCCGTTCGCCCACCCCGGTGAAGACGGAAACGCCCCCGTGCTTCTGGGCGACGTTGTTGATCAATTCCATGATGATGACCGTCTTCCCCACCCCGGCGCCGCCGAACAGGCCCGTCTTGCCGCCTTTCATGTACGGCTCGATGAGGTCCACAACTTTGAGCCCGGTCTCAAACATTTCGAGGTCCGTGTTCTGGTCTTCCAGGGAGGGGGCCTCGCGGTGGATCGGCAGGGACTTTTCCGCTTTGATGGGCCCCAGGTTATCTACCGGCTCACCGATCACGTTCATCACGCGTCCCAGCGTGGGCTTGCCCACCGGAACCGTGATGGGCTGGCCGAGGTCGATCACCTTCATCCCCCGCACCATGCCGTCCGTGGGCGACATGGCCACGCACTTCGCCCGGCCCTCGCCCAAATGCTGCGCGATTTCGGCAACAACGTTCATCGGCTCGGGAACGTCGAAACCTTCCGAAACGATGCGCACGGCATTGTAAATGGGAGGGAGTTCGGTCCCCTCAAAGCCCACCACGACGACCGGCCCGATCACTTCAACAACTTTCCCGATTTTCTCTCCCGCCATGATTCTCCCTTCGGTGATGTTGGGCTGCCTCGCTTTCGCCCCCCAGCGCGCAAGTGATTTCCTGCCCGCTCAGTACTCCAGCGCTTGGGCGCCGCTCACCACCTCGATAATCTCCTTGGTAATTGCGGCCTGGCGCAGGCGGTTCAGCCGCAGCCTGAGTGTTTCCATCAGTTCGTCGGCGTTATTGGTGGCCGAATCCATCGCCGTCATGCGCGCCGCGTATTCGGCGGCCTGAGACTCGAGCAAGGCGCGGAAAACCTGAACTTCGACGTAACGCGGCAAAAGGCTCCGCAGAATTTCGGCCGGAGGCTGCTCGTAAATATAATCCACCAGGTATTCACCTTCCGGAGCCGAAATCGGTTCGATGGGAAGGTACCGCTCCACTTTCACGTTCTGCGCCATCACCGACTTGAATTCGTTGTAGAGAAAGTCGACGGCGTCCACCGATTCCTGTGTGTAGAGGTCAATGACTTCCTGCGCCACGGTTTGCGCGTGCGAAAAATCCAGGGACCTGAAAATGTTCACATGCTCGGAAACAATCTCCACCTGGCGCCGCCGGAGGGAATCACGGCCTTTGCGCCCCACCGCCACCAGGGAGACGTTCTCCCTGCCGTACTCATCCAGATAACTTTGGGCGGCGCGAATCAGGTTGGCGTTGAACGCCCCGCACAGCCCGCGGTCCGCCGTTACCAGAACCAGAAGAACCTTGCGTTGCGGACGGCGCGCCAGCAGAGGATGCTGCTGTTGTTCAAGGCGTGCCGCGACGCTCTGCAAGAGCGCCATCATCTGGTTGGCGTAAGGCCGGGCGCTGAAGATGCGCTCCTGGGCGCGCCGCAGCCGGGAAGCCGCCACCACTTTCATCGCACGGGTGATCTGCTTGGTGTTCCGGATCGAGCCGATCCGGCGTCGAATGTCCCGTAAGGTCGCCAATGCCCTATTGCCTCACACTGCTGCGGCTTCGCGGTCCGCCGCAAATTTCTTTTTGTACTCTTCGAGCATCTTCTGGAGTTCGGCCCGCAAGGCGTCATCCAGCTGCTTCTTTTCCAGGACCTTTCTCTCGAGCGCCGGATAGGAAGCGTCCAGAAACTCGTAAAGTCCCTTTTCAAAGTTCCGGCACTCCTCCACTTCCAGATCGTCGAGGTAGCCCTGGGTTCCGGCAAAAATCGCGATGACCTGCTTTTCCACACTCAAAGGGGAATACTGGTCCTGCTTGAGGATTTCCGTCAGGCGCCGGCCGCGACGGAGTTGCGCCTGCGTGGCCCGATCCAAGTCGCTGCCGAACTGCTCAAAAGCCGCCAACTCCCGGTATTGGGCCAGGCCGATGCGCAGCGTTCCGGCCACCTGCTTCATGGCTTTGATCTGGGCGTTGCCGCCCACGCGCGAGACCGACAAGCCGACGTTGATGGCCGGCCGCACGCCGCTATTGAACAGGTCCGACTCCAGATAGATCTGTCCATCGGTGATCGAAATAACGTTCGTGGGAATGTAAGCCGAAATGTCGCCCGCCTGGGTTTCGATGATGGGCAAGGCGGTCAAAGACCCTCCGCCCTTTTCCTTCTTGAGTTTCGCGGCGCGCTCCAGCAGGCGGGAATGGAGATAGAAAACGTCGCCGGGGTAGGCTTCCCGCCCCGGAGGCCGGCGCAAGAGCAGAGAGATTTCGCGATACGCGACGGCGTGCTTGGAAAGGTCATCGTAAATGCACAGCGCATGCCGGCCACGGTCGCGGAAGTATTCACCCATCGCACACCCGGCATAGGGAGCGAGGTACTGCATGGGCGCGGGATCCGCCGAACTGGCCTCAACGACAATCGTGTACTTCATGGCCTCGTATTCTTCCAGAACGCTGATGACCTGGGCGATCGTCGAGCGCTTCTGGCCGATGGCCACATAGATACAAATC
This sequence comes from Terriglobia bacterium, assembly GCA_035532595.1. Taxonomy (GTDB): domain Bacteria; phylum Acidobacteriota; class Terriglobia; order UBA7540; family UBA7540; genus JAMCXS01. Next base: position 7,867 of record DATKQU010000043.1, read on the forward strand.
ACATCCCCGCCCCGCTGGTTGAGAATCGTGTCAATGCCGATGGCGGTCTTGCCGGTCTGCCGGTCGCCGATGATCAATTCGCGCTGGCCGCGTCCAATGGGAATCATGCCGTCGATCCCCTTCAAGCCGGTTTGCAGCGGTTCGCGCACCGGCATGCGGTCCACCACGCCGGGAGCCAGCTTCTCCAGCGGATTAAACTCATTGCTGATGATCGGTCCCTTGCCATCCGCCGGCTGGCCGAGTGCATCGACGACGCGGCCAATCAAGGCGTCGCCCACTGGCACGGACATGATCCGCTTTGTGCGCTTGACGACGTCGCCTTCCTGGATTTTCGTATAATCTCCCAGCAAGACCGCGCTGACCTGGTCCTCTTCCAGGTTCAGGGCCAGGCCCGTCACCCCGTGAGGCAGCTCAAGCAGTTCGCCCGCCATGGCACGCTCCAGCCCGTGAATGCGCGCCACGCCGTCTCCCACCGACATCACGGAGCCCACTTCACTGACGCTCACGCTGCGGTCAAAGTTTTCAATCTGTTCCCGGATGATTTCCGTAATTTCGTCTGGTCGTATTTTTGCCATAAGCCTTTACTTTCGCCCGCCACGAAGGGATTCCTCGCAGCAAGCCTGGGTGTCCCTGCCATCAGGGCTTCTACTTTTTCAGTCTAAACTCTTTCAGGGCGCCGAAGAAGCCTGGCAGGCTGAGAAACCGCAGGCGGCGGGAAATCCCGCGTCTGCCCGTTTTCCTCGCTGCTTCAAAATGGCCTCAGCCCCGCCTTCCTTAGCGTCCTGTCACGGTGCTCTCAACTGCTTGCGGAGACGTTCCAAGTATCCCTGGACGGAACCATCATAAACGGTGCTCCCAATCCGGGCTTGTACGCCTCCTAACAATTTCGCCTCCTGGTGGAACTTCATTTCCACTTTGCTGCCGGTCAGCTCAGCAAACTTGGCCCGCAGTTCTTCTTGTTCGTCGGCGGAAAGGTCCTGGGCGTAAAGCACCTCCACTTCCACGACGCCCAGGCGCTCGTTGACGACTTCCTGAAACGTCTGCAAGACTTCCTCCAGCAGCGCGATGCGGTAATTCACCAGCAGGATGCGGAGAAAGTTTGCGGTCGTTAGCGAGGTTCCGAGCCGTTCCAGAATCGTATCGAGCACCTTTTTTTTCTGCTCGGATGAAACAGCGGGAGTGACCAGGACTTCCCGCAGATCTTCGCTTTCCCGCCACAGGGCGGCAAAGTCTCCCAACTCCTTTAACGCCGTCCGATAGCCCTCGGCTGATCCCAAAACATCGGCCAGAGCGCGCGCGTACCGGCTGGCGATCGCCATCGACATATTTAAAGACCCTTCCTGTTCGGCGCTCCCGAAAAAGAGCGCCCATGGCAGGTGTATGCAACGGTCAGTTCTTGCTTATCTTCGACTTCAGATCGGCAAGAAAAAAGCTTACCATCCTCCGGCGGTTCTTTTCGTCCAGGCGCTCGCGGATCAAGCCTCCGGCCTGATCAAGCGCCTGCTCGACGACGTAAGTCTTGAGTTCCAACTTGGCCGAGTTGGTGGCCGCCTGGATTTGCAGCTTGGCCATTTCCCGAACCTTAAGAACTTCTTCGCTAGCCGCCTGGCGCGTCCTTTCGCGCTCCCGCACAATTTCTTCTTCCGCCCGTTTTTTGAGAGCCGCCACTTCTTCCTCAAAATGCGCCAGCTTGCCTTCTGCGGCGGCAAGCTTCGCCCGCGAAGCTTCCAGCGCCTGGCGTGCCTCTTCCAGATTTTCGCGGATGGCTTCCGAACGTTCGTCGTAGAACCCTCTTCCGCGCTTCCGGTAGAGATACACAAGAACGCCGACCAGCAAAATAAAGTTAACAATGTCAAAAATGAGTTCGCGATCGACCCCGGTTTCCTGGGCGGCCTGGGGTTCCTGGGCCACCGGTGGCGCAGCCGCAAAAGACGGCGCCGCAACGGCAAAACTCAAGCCCGTCAAGCAGAGCCCAAGAAGCATCACCCGAAGCGTGCGGCTCGCTGCCCGATTCATACTTCCGCGCCCCCTTGATCCCCTTTTTCCAAACCAGGAGCAAAGAGAACTTCGGCCACTTCCGCCGCCAGCGATTCCACCGTAAGGCGCAGTTCGATCTTCGATTTCGTCACTTCCTCCTGGAGAGCCTGGTGCGCTTCTTTCAGCGTCGCCTCGGCTTCTGACCGGGCCTGTTGAATCGTCTTTTCACGTTCGCTCAGGGCTTCCCGCCGGGCGGCTTCCCGGAGGCGATAGATTTCCTGCCGCGCTTTCTGAAGGGCTTGTTCGTACTGATGGGATTTTCCCTCCGCCGCCACGGCCTGTTCGTGAGCGTCAGCCAGAGCCCCACTGGTAGCCTTGGCGCGTGCGTCCACAGTTTGAGAGAGAGGCTTAAAGAACAGCCGGTCGAGAACCAGCACCAGACAGAAGACAAAGACGACGGTCGGGATGGTTTGGGCGAAAAGCTGCCCTAGCTGGGTTGTGATTTGACCCATTGGTGTTGGTCGGCCTCACAGATTAGAATCCTTCAGTATATAAAGACTAAAAAATCTAACATGTGAGTCTTCCATGTGTCAAGAAACCAGACCGCGCGGTGGTGGGTCAATTTGGCGGGGTAGCGGCGAGTTTACCTCGCCATGTGGCGGCATAAAGCCGTCCCTACGTCAAAATGACCCACTACCGACCGCGCGACAGCCCCCGACGCGCCTTCACTCATACTGCACAAATCCAGGATTCAAGACCCGGTGCGGGTCAAATTTCTTTTTCAAGCTGTTGACCGTCGGCCACTTCTCCCCATAATGAGCCTTCCATTGCGCGGCATCAAAGGCAATCCATCCGGAAAGGTAGCGCTTTGCGCCCATCATCACGCAGGCCTGGCTGGCCATATTCAGCTTGGGCAGAGCCTCCTCCACAAAGCGGGGCGGCACCGCCGGCAGAATCCCAAATCCCATCAGAAGGTCGCTCGCCGGGCGCATAAACAATGGAACTGACGAAGAGTTCCCCCGCGACGGCCACAAAAGAATATGCCCTCCGGCGATCGCTTGCGGCGGCATATTTTGGAGCGCCTGGCCGATATAAAGCGGTGTTGTCTGCCACGGCAGAACGCATTCCATCCAGGGATGCGCATATTCCCAGAATCCCGCCCGCTTCCAGATGACAAACAGCGCATCGAGGCGCGCGAAAAAGTCGGTCAGACCGCCTTCTTCAGTATGTACGTGCTTGTAAAACTTAAGCCCGTGAAGCCTTTCATCTAGCTTCGAGTTGGGCGTTCCGTCGGTCTCAATCGTGGCGTGCAAGGGATAGAACCACTGCGCAAAGGCCTGGCGCGTCTCGCCGACCTGCTTAAACCCCTGCGGACAGGGCACACACCAGGATTCAAGGTAATCAAACCTTTCATCAGCCATGACCACTTTCAGATCATCGAGAAGAACGCCCAAGTCGTCGTAGAGCAGATAGTAGGAACGAAACCGTGGCTGGTGAGTCCGGATTTTGAGCGTGGCGCCCGTGATGACTCCAAACTGGCCCATGCCTGCCCTGACTCCGTCGAACAAGTCCTGGTTCTGCTGGCTCGAGCAGCGCACAATCTCCCCTTCACCGGTGACCACTTCCAGCTCAAGACAGTTGTCCGCCTGGGTGCCATGCCGCCAGGAGGCCACGCCCAGTCCCGCGCTGGAAAGGGTGCCCCCGATGGTCACCCCCAGATTATTGGTGAGGACGGGGGGAGAGAGTTGCTGCGGGGCAAGCTGCTCGACGAGCGACCGCCATTTGAGTCCCGCCTGGCAGACCATCGTGCCCTGGCCGGGGTCCACCTTTGAAATTTGGTCGAGCGAAGTCATGTCCAGCACGATCTGATCGGAAAGGGACTGGCCGGTCTGAGAATGCCCGCCGCCGCGCGTGGAAACGGAAAGGCCGTGGCGAACCGCGAACTTGACGGCGCTGGCCACATCCTCGCTCGATGCGGGCCGAACCACCGCGGCGGGCTTCCGCACAATGATGTGACCGAAATCGGTCGAAACACTCTCCCGCGAGGCGTCGTCCACAAGAACCTGTCCGCGGATTTCCCGCGCCAGTTCGGCAGCCCAGCTCATTTCGTTCCCTCCTGAAGTGGAATGTTAACTCAGTGAAAAATGTTCGCCCCAGCCAACCTCTCAAATTATCACAGAGATCGCCTGGGCCACAACGCCGCGGAGTGCGGCTCCAAGCATCAGAGATTCCGCTTTCGAGGCCTTCGACGCGCAGGGTGGTGGGTCAATTTGGCGGGGTAGCGGCGTGTTTACCTCGCCATGTGGCGGCATAAAGACGCCTCTACGTCAAAATGACCCACTACCACGCGCAGCGGAAACTTGTTCGGCGCTTTTGCATCATGTAAGATGACGAATGGCAGGGCCGGAACCGGAAACAAACTGCTTTTAGAAAGGTGCGGAGGTGTCATTTTGGC
>DATKQU010000044.1:0-26531 GCA_035532595.1 Terriglobia bacterium
CTTTAAGGCGGGATTCTGCAAGTGGAATATTGGGCTGGACCAGCAGCGCTACATCCGGCTCAGGTTGCGCCGGCGGTGGATGCAGCAAACCATCGCCTGCCAAGAGAAGCACCAGCCAGGCGAAAAGGGCAATCCACCCGAATCTTCGACGCGGTATCAGCATAACCCACGCCAGCAGAGCGCTTGTTGCCAGTGCGAGAAATGAAAGTCCGTAAACCGCCGTCACCCGGGCGATTTGCTCCAACCCTTGCGGCCGAACCGCGTAACCCAAAAGGTTCCAGGGAAAGCCTGTGATGAGGTATGTTCTGGCCAATTCCAGGGCAACCCACAGGAACGGCGCGAGGAATAGTGCCCATCCCGCGGATCGCTTGGCGATGCGAGTTTCGATAAGGCCAAAAGCACCATAAAAGGTTGAAAATACAGCGACGAAGATAACCAGCACGCCTACTCCGGCCACCGCGCTTAGCCCTCCGTAATGCCGCATCACACCAACAAACCAGTAGCAACTCCCTGTCAAAAATATCGCCCCTGAGAGGTATCCAAGCCAGAAACCCTGGGCTGAGCGCTTTTGGGATACGAGAACAACCAACAGCGGAAGGCAGGCAACCCAGACTATGGCCGGCCAGTTGATCGATGGAAAGCATGCGCACAAAAACACCCCACTCAAGCCACTGGCGCTATAGCGGATGAATGGTTTGTCAAGCCAACTCGGAGGGAATGGGTTAACGGAGGTCATTCCGGAATCGGACTATACTGCCCTTAAAGCCGCAAGATAATGGCGCAGCAAGGGCCTTACCCTTCGTCGCAAAATCGGCAATGCGCCGAGGCGCAGGGAATTCTCAGTGGACGATAAACGGCTTAAAGCCTTCCCCTTCGAGCTTGTGGCGAGTTCGTTCGGCATCAGCGCGCGAAGCAAACGGCCCCACCTGTACCCGATACAGGGTATCACCCGCATGAGCGTTCTTGGGGGACACCAGGAAGACGTGATAGCTCCGGGCCTCCAAGAGCCTGATCAGCGTGATCGCATCTGCCTTGGTTTTGGAAGCCATCACCTGCACCGCAAAGTGCGAATTCCCACTGTTCGCGGCAGCCGGTGCTGAACGCGTTTCTCTTCGAGAAGTCAGTTCGTGCTCCGCGCGGGACCGTGCCGCAGGCTTTGCTGCCGATTCCCGAGTCACGTGCGTTGCCGGCCTAGCTTGCGTATGGGCCGGAAGTTGCGGAGGAACAGCTTCCGGCTGTACCACAGGGCTGGGCGTTACCGTTTCAGGAGTCACGGTCTCATTCGATAACTGAGATGACGTTTCAAGCGGAGAATTCACGGTCGGAGGGACGTCGGTGGTAGGCGTTACGTTCTCGGTGGTGGCGGCAGCCTTCGTGGACTGATGGTTGAATCCCACCACAAACCCCAAAGAGAAGAATACCGCGCAGACGGCCACAGCCCCGAGAAAGATTAGGACCAAATGCCAAGCCGAGAAGCCCCTGTCCTCCTGGAATCGTTGCATGTTCTTAATCACTTCCCTTCAAGGCATCCTGGCTAATGACACGATTGCGTTTTATTCTTTCTTGGGACCCGCTTCGCCCGGCGACTTACCACCGGATTTCCCCATCAGGGTCGAAAGCAATTCCACAGGTATCGGAAACACGATCGTCGTGTTCTTTTCCGAACCCAATTCTGCCAGAGTTTGAAGATAACGCAAAGTGATGGTGACAGGTTCAATGGCCAGAATCTTTGCAGCGTCCGCCAGTTTTTGTGAGGCCTGGAATTCTCCGTCCGCGTTGATAATCTTCGCCCTGCGCTCCCGCTCAGCCTCAGCCTGCCGGGCGATCGCTCGTTGCATATCTTGAGGGATATCCACCTGCTTCACTTGGACCTGGGTTACCTTAATCCCCCAGGGCTCGGTTTGCTCGTCAATAATGGTCTGCAACCGCTGATTCAGTTTTTCCCGTTGCGAGAGCAAATCGTCAAGCTCAACCTCGCCAAGCACCGCCCGCAAAGTTGTAGCCGCAAGCTGCTCAATCGAATAGCGATAGTCCTTAAGCTCAATCACGGACTGCTGGGCGTTGATAATCCGGTAGAAGAGCACGGCGTTCACCTTTGCGGAGATATTGTCGCGGGTGATAATGTCCTGCGGCGGAACATCCCACGTATCAATCCGCAGTGAGACCTTCACGATCTTGTCAATGGGCCACCAGACCCAGATCAGTCCGGGACCTTTGTCCGGTTTTTGGACTCGCCCCAGGCGGAACACCACCGCCCGTTCATATTCTCGCAGCACGTTCAGGCAGGCGACGGCATAGAAAAACAGCATCACCCCGATTACCAGGTAATTCATCGTGGACTCCTTTCGACTTGATGGGGGGAATTCCCCAATTTCGCAACCTCTCGACAGGAATTGTCGGGCCCACTATCGTATGCCTTCCGAATACATCCCATGGAGTTCTGCAGCCAACAGTCTAACGAGATTCGTCAACGGGCTCAACAAGCAAAGTGAGTCCCTCGATTTTGAGAACCCTCACGCGCCTCCCGGTGGGAATATTCTGTTCGGCGCGCGCCGCCCACAACTCCCCGTGGACAAAAACCTTGCCGGTGGGTCCAAGGTCCGTGCGCGTGACGCCAATCGAGTTGACCAGCCCCTCTTCGCCAGTAACGGTTTTTCGCATTTTTGCAGCCCACGCAAAACGCACCAAAAGCACCGTAATGAGGGCCAAGGGAAGGGTCACCGAAAGTGAAGTCGTCAGGCGTATCCGTGCTCCCGGCCAAGGGGAGTTGATCAGAATCATGGACCCGATGAGCATGGAGACAACTCCCCCGGCCGCAAGAATCCCGTGCGAGGTTAACGTTGCCTCGAGGCCGAACAGCACCAGGCTGATCAGGACCAAGGCGACCCCCGCGTAATTAATCGGCATCAGGTGGAAACCAAACATCGCCAAAACCAACGAGATCGCGCCGATTACTCCCGGGGCAATTAATCCCGGATTTGTAAACTCCACATACAATCCCAACAAACCGATTGCGCCCAGAATAAAAGCGATGTTCGGGTCCGCGACCCAGGAAAGAAACTTCTTAACGCCCGGCATCTTATAGACTTCAATATGAGCATCGGTCAAATCAAGCACGGTCGTCGAACCATTGAACCTCTTGATCGTCTTGCCATCAAATTCCTTGAAAATATCCTGGGGCGAGTTCGCGATGGCATTGATCAGGTTGTCCTTTAGAGCTTCCTGGTCGGTGTACGAAAGGCTGGACCTGACCCCTTCCTCGGCCAGTTGGGCATTGCGTCCGCGCCGGTCGGCGACAGACCGGATGAAAGCAGCGGCATCATTTTCAATTTTCTCTTCCTCGGTCTTCCCGACTTTCATGCCTCCCAGCGTGACGGGATGGGCCGCGCCGGTATTGGTTCCAGGAGCCATCACGGCCAAGTCCCCCGAAAGCAAGATGAAGAAGCCCGCTGAGGCCGCGCGGCTGCCGCTCGGGGCAACGTAAGTGATCACCGGCACGCGAGAGCTGACAATCGCCTGGATGATTTCACGCATGGAGGATTCCAAGCCGCCCGGAGTGCTCAACTCCAGCAGGATGGCGCTGGCGTTCATGCGGTTCGCGTCCTCGATGCCGCGGACCACGTACTCAGCGCTGACCGGCTGCACAACGCCATCTAAGTTAATCTGGAGCACGACGGGAGGGGATGTGGCAGCGTGGGGCTCGGCAAAGCACACCGCTGCCGCGAGCGCAGTGATCAGCACCGGAAGCCGCCACCAGACTTTCGATTTCATGGCGCGCCTCGGTCCGCAGAAGACTGCTTACGAATCTGGTCCAGCAGGTGCTCAGCCTCGGTGTTGGCGGAGTCGGACCGAAGAACGGCTTGAGCCTGCTTCATTGCCGCCCCAGGGTGGTGCAATGAGAGATAGGCCCGCGCCAGCCATAAATGAGCCTGGACAGAATCTTTCTCGTTCAATGAGGCCTCAAGCTCCGTAGCGGCAAGCGTGTGTTTGCCTTCCATTTCATAAACTTGACCGAGAGCGCGGCGCGCTTCGCTATTTCCGGGAAGCAGCGAGACCGCCTCGGTTAGCTCCTTCTCTGCCTCGGGAAGCCGTCCCGCCGCGAGAGCGCCCATGCCCCGCTGCATGTGAATTTGCCCATCACTCTGTACAACCTGGGCGGGTTGTTGGGAGAGCCGGCTCTCTGTCGCGCGCCGAATCGCCAGCGCCAGCAATCGAAACGCTCTGCCGTCATATTTCTTCATGATTCGCAATCGGGGCTTAAACCCAGCGGTGACATCACTCGCGGCAACGGGGTCATCGAGGTTGTTTTCTCCGTGAGCGGCAACCCACTGCAATTCACTTTGGCGTGCCTGAACGTCCCCGAGCTTGCCCAAGACATGCGCCAGAAAGGCGTGAGTGTCTGCATCATCCGATTCCTGAAGAAGTGACTTCCGCAAATATTGCGCTGCTTGATCGTACTTCTGCAAGTACCAGAAGCACCCCCCCATGTTGTAGAGGACGGCCGGGCTCGATGGATTCCCCTTATAAGCCTCTTGGAAGCTGGATAATGCATGGTCATAATGGTTGAGGGACAATTCCACCACCCCAAGGTTATTCATGACCGCGGGCAAGGGAACCTGTTTGGAAAGTTTCCCAAACGCGCTTTCGGCTAAAACATCGTGTCCCAGATAGTGCTGGTCAATTCCGGATAAAAAGAGCGACTCGGAATAATCCTCGTCGGTGGCCTTAACAGCCTGTAGCCATCTGGCCGAACTGGCATAGTCTTTCTGTTCGAAATAATACCGCCCCAACTCAAATGCTGCCCGGTGGTCGCTCGGATCAAGACGCTCGGATTCCCGCAGGAATTGGATCCGGCTTTTGGCATCCGTCGCCAATACGCCTCGGATATAATTTTCAAAGGCATCCAGGCGGACCGGCGGGAAGCGATGGCTGAAGGTCTCTTCACTCCCAGCCGTCTCCCCCTGATCGTAAAGAGTCACGAGCTTCCAAGCCACCTGTGTTTCAAGGTCAGCCAGATCGTTCAGCTTGCCGGACACCGCCACGGGCTGGGAGAGTTTCAACTCCAGGACATCCAGCCATTGGACCCGGGTCGTCAGTTGCTCGCCGTCGAGCGTGAAGCTGCCCACCACCGCCACATTGGCGCCCAAGGTCTGGGCTACCTCATACTCGCTGGCGAGGGTCAAGGGAACCTCCGGCGTAAGCCCCAATTTCTTGTAGGCATCGTTTCGCTCGTCACGCTGAAGGACGTACCGGGTGGGAGAATTCAGGCGAGAACCTAGAAGGCTGGTAATTCCCTCCGACATCCACCCCAGGTTGGAGTTCCCACTCAAGTTTTCCAGCGGGAATACCAGGATGACACGGGGGGGCACGGCCCGGAGAGTTCCAGCCGTCGCCAACAAAAAGACAAGTAATTTGAAACACTTCTGCTTCATGCGGTTCCAGCCAACTCAGGCCATTATAGCATTGCTCCTCGAACACCCCGGCCGCGACTGAAGTTCTTCTGCCCGAAAGCTGCTCCGGAAAGATTCCCCTGGCGACGGCCTACTCCGTGATCGGAGTGGGAGGATTGTGCATCAGGGTAACGAAGGCAGGGTCCTGACTGATCTTTTGGATATCCGGATCCTCAAGAATGCGCTTCTCGTCTCTGAAGCCGTCTTCCAGCGCGTGTTGGAGGTATCGGATGGCTTCTTCAGCGCGGCCCATCGACGCAAACAGTTTAGCCATGTAAAAGTAATATTGGGCGTCAACATAACGCGCTTCAACCTGGGAACCCATGGGGGAAGCCTCTCTCAGGGCGTAGGGATCGAGTTCCAGCGCGGCACGGTACTCCCCATACGCCTCATCATACTTTTTGCGTGCCATGTAGGCCGTTCCAAGGTTCATATGATAGGCCGCTGCGGAGGGATTCAACTTGATGGCGTGCCGGTAATACTTCACGGATTTCTTTATTTTTTTCTTGAAGTAGTAAACCGTACCCAAGTTGTTCCAGACGTCGGCAAAACCTCGATCGAGGCGGATGGCTTTTTGGTATGCCTTGCGCGCTTCTCGATCCTCCATTTTATGCTGGCAGGCAATGCCCACCTTATTCCATAAAACGGCAACCGCATGATTATTCTCAGGGGCGCCAGGAGAAGCCTTGAGAGCACGTTGATAGTAGTCGATGGCTTGGTCGTACAACTTGCGTGCCATGAAGGTGTCGGCGCGCTCTTCGTCGGAAAGCGGCCGGAAGCCTTGCGATGCCGATTGGACGCCCTGGGGCTGGGGTGGTGGTTGGATCCGTTTGTCTTGAGCGCTGCAGATGGTTCCGCTTGAGGTCAAAAGGGTTCCCCATAAAATCCCGGCAAGACAAGCACGGTGCGTGAGTTTCACGGCTCACCCCCTGCGGGGCGATTCCACCCTAGGGTGGTTTCTGGCCCGGCGACTGGGAAGGCTGGCCCTTTGAGTCCCCGCCTTTGAAAATTGAAAGGAACTTCTTCAGCAATCCGCCCTTCTTCCGCGCGGGAGGAATTTGCTGAGGCGCCGCAATGCTTCCCGCAGCCTTTTGCGCTTCCGTCCTGCTAGGACTCGGAGCCGGTGGATTCGCCGAGGCCGGAGCATTGGAAGTCTTATCGGAGTGAAAAAACTTGCCCAAAATCCCACCCACCCTCTCGAGCGGATTCTCAGAGTGGGGCTCCGTCCCTTCGATGAAAACCTCATCCCTCACTTTGGCGGCGGAATCTTCAGCCACTAGGTTTCCTTGGGAGTCGATCGGAACACTGACAATCCCCGGAGGCTCAGAAAAAGGCTGGGCATCATCGTAGTCAGGAAGCTGGGTGGCACTTTTCATAAACGCCGTCCAGACGGGCAGGGCCGAGCTTGCGCCAGACAGGTTTAATTCCCTGTCATTATCATAGCCCACCCACACCACCGCCAGCAAATTGGAGGTGAATCCCGCAAACCAGCCATCGTGAGAAGTTCCCGTTTTCCCCGCCGCCGGCAGAGTGAACCCTCGGCTTCTGGCTCCCTCACCCGTTCCCTCATTGATGACGCTCTCCAATAAGTTCACCATCAGATAGCTTACGCGCGGGTCGAGAACCTGGCGTGAGGCAACGGGGTCGCGATAGAGCGTTTGGCCCGAGTCATCGTTGACGGCCAGAATCGACCGCGGCTTTTCATAAAGCCCCGCATTGGAAAAGACCGTGTAAGACCCGGCCATCTCCAGCGGAGTCGCCACGTAAGCCCCCAGCGCAATCGCGGGCGTGGCCTGCAGGCCATCATTGATTCCCGCCGCGATGGCCAAGTCCCGAATCTTCTCGTAACCGACCATTTGCGCCAGTCGCACGGTCGCCACGTTCAGAGAGTGCGCCAGGGCCTCCCTGACCGTGACCAAGCCGCGGTATTCGTCCTCGTAATTTCTCGGCTCATAAACCTGGCTGCCAAACTGGAAGGTGGTCGGTTCATCCATCAGCGTGGTGGCGGGAGTAATCAGCGGTTGCGAACCATCCACCGCAGAATCGAGAGCCGCGGCATAAACGAAAGGTTTGAAAGACGAGCCGGGCTGGCGCCGCGCCAAAGCGTGGTTCAACTGGCTTTCCGCATAGTTGCGCCCCCCCACCAGCGCCCGGAGGGCTCCGCTGTGAGGATCGAGAACCACCAGGGCAACCTGGGGCTCCTTGGGACCTTTCGGCGGCGGCTCGCTCTTATGCCGGTGCCTTCCCTCGATCCGCTGGTCCACTTCCGCCATGCCCGTGCGGACGGCTTCAGAGGCTGCACGCTGCAAGTCGAGGTCGAGCGTCGTATAAATCCGGTAGCTCTGGGAAAGCAAATCCTGCTCGGAAAAATGGGCCAGGAGCTGATCTTGAATCATGTCGACAAAGTACGGCGCCTGGCTGGCTTCCACATTTTCGCGGGTCACTTCCAGCGGAGCCGCAGAAGCTTTCGCGGCCTCATCACCGGCAATGCGTCCGGTCTCGGCCATCTCCCGCAGCACATGATTCCGGCGTTGCAGGGTGCGCTGGGGATGGTTGTAAGGCGAATAGAAATTGGGTCCACGAATCATCCCCGCCAGCAACGCCGCCTCCGGCAGGGTAAGATTTGAAACGGCTTTATTAAAGTATGCGTTCGCCGCCTCGCCAAACCCATAAACCGCAAAGCTGCCCCGCTGCCCCATGTAGATTTCGTTTGAGTAGAGTTCAAAAATTCTTTCTTTGCTCAAGCGCTGTTCGAGGAGGATCGCAATGAAAATCTCCTGAAGCTTTCGGCTGATCGTGCGGCGCGGAGTCAGAAAGAAATTCCGCGCCAGCTGCATCGTCAGCGTGCTGCCGCCTTCCACCGCCCTTTGCGCCCGCAAATCGGCAAGCGCGGCGCCCAGGATGCGGAACAGGTTGACGCCGTGGTGAGAAAAGAAACGGTGATCCTCAGCCGAAATCACCGCGTCGATGAGGACCTTGGGCAATTCTTTGTATTGAATGACTCGGCGCTTGGCACGGCTTCTGCCAAAGAGTGTCGTGATCACTTCAGGCTCAAGCCAGTAATTTTGAAGTGCGGTTCCCTGCTTCAGCGTAACGATCGAGGTGAGATGGCCACTGCGAAAATGGAGCACTGCAGGCTCCTCGTGAACGATCGATCCCTGGAAAAAGGAGTCTGGTCCCGGGCGGATTACCAGTTCGTTGCTCCTGACTTCGTAGTTGCCTAACTTGGTCTCCGCGCCGCCCAGCGCGTAGCCGGCCTTGCGAAGCCTGAGGGCAAACTCCTCCGCGGTGGCGCGTTCGCTAATGTAAACCGGCGTGGGCGCCGCATAGACGAGCGAGGCGTGGTTAAAAACTTCCCCGCTTAGCCTTGCGTCAATCATCCGGGAGAAGTGAATATAGAGGTAAACAAAAACGCTCAGACCCGCCAGGATCGACAGCAGGCCGGCAGCAACCAACAGCTTTTTCCACCACACCCATGCCGCAATGCGGCTGCGCCGGCTCTTGGCTCTGCCCTTGGAGGGTTTCCGAATTGCCGATCTCGGTGGGGAAGGCACGGATTATATGATGTTGCTGTTTTCGGCCGACGGCTTGAAGTGCAGGGTCAAGGTGTAGAATTCCAAATTGACGTAAACGAAATAATCAAGATCGATGCGAACGGTCCGGCTGAGAGAAACCTTGATGTCTTTTCGTTCCACGGAAAGCCCCAGCGATTCGGCCTTTGCCAGAATTTCGTTCTGAACGGTCTCGGCCGTCATGGGTGGTGATTGAACCGTCGCCTGAACCGCCACGTTGTTCAAAAAAGTTTGAAGTTCGTAATTATCAAGATAAGCAGGAATAATCTTGGCGGCACAGAATACCACGCCAGCAAGAAAGGCCAGGGCCAGAAAGCTCTTGAGCCCTCCCCTCCCTGAATCACGCGCTGCGATCATTAACTTTGCTATGCCTCCTCTCGATCCTAACCAGCGATACGCTCCTTCAGCGCCTTGGCTAGCTGCGGAAGATTAACATCCTGAACCTGTTTTGTCGAGCGCTCGCAGATCTCGCCCAACCCTTGCTCGAGCTTCCTTTTGCCGACGGTCACCCGATAAGGCACACCGATCAAGTCCGCATCCTTGAATTTTACTCCCGGTCGTTCGTTCCGGTCGTCAAACAGGACGTCAAGCGAAAGCTCGCGCATCTCATTATACAGTTTTTCCGCGGTCTCCCTGAGCGCGGGGTCATCCATATTAGCGGCGGTCAGGATCACCTCAAAGGGGGCGATGGCCCGAGGCAGGAACATGCCGTCCCGGTCGTGGTTCTGTTCGACCGCAGCCGTCAGGATGCGCTCCAGGCCAATTCCGTAAGAGCCCATGACAAGTGGAATCTCCTTGCCCTGCGGGTCAAGGACTGTAGCATGCATGGCCTGGGAATATCGACGCCCCAGCTTGAAGACGTGTCCCAACTCAACGGAGACTGAAACCCGCAAGGGCCTTCCACATCGGGAACACCGGTCGCCGGCTTGCACCACCCGGAGGTCGGCATACTCAGTCACAAAGTCACGGCCGGGAGTGACATTGCGAAGATGCGTATCATCCCTATTGGCTCCCGTGACCAGGTTCCGGCGGCCTTCCAGTGCCCGGTCGGCGATCATCCGCGCGCCTTGCACGCCTACCGGGCCCAAGGACCCCAATTGCGCGCCGTGCAGGGCCAGCGCTTCCTCCGGTCTGGCTGCGCGGAACGTTGCCGTGCCCAAAGCCGCGGCCAGCTTCGTTTCGCTCAACGCATGGTCCCCCCGCAGAAGCAGCACCACGGGCTTATCTTCGGCAATGTAGACCAGGGTCTTGATCATCCGGGATGGAGGCTCGCCCGTGAACGCGACCAGGTCATCAATGGTTTTCTGGCCGGGCGTAGGAAAAGGCTCCGGCAGAGGGTCGCCCGGAAGATCATCAACCGGAGCTAAGTTGGACACCGCCTTCTCGAGGTTGGCCGCGTAGCCGCATTCACAGACCGCAATCGAGTCCTCACCCGCCTCAGTCGGCACCATGAATTCATGGGAAACCGTTCCGCCCATCGCCCCAGAGTACGCCTCCGCGATCACATACCTCAAGCCGCAGCGGTCGAAGATCCGGCGGTAAGCGTCGTAATGTTTCTGGTAGCTCTGGTCCAAGCCCGCTTCGTCAAGATCGAAGGAATACGAGTCTTTCATCATAAACTGCCGCAAGCGCAGCAGGCCGGACTTCGGCCGGGGTTCATCCCGGAATTTCTCTTGTATTTGGTACCAGATCTGGGGAAGTTGTTTGTACGAGCGGATCTCACCGCGGGCGATATTCGTCATCTCTTCTTCGTGGGTCACGCCCAGGCACATGTCGTGCTGGTTGCGATCCTTGAACTTGAACATCGTCTCGCCAAAAAGATCGTAGCGCCCGGATTCCTTCCACAGTTCGGCGGGATCGAGCGCCGGGAGGTAAAATTCCTGCCCCCCAATGCGATTCATCTCCTCCCGAATGATTTGGGAGATCTTGAGGAATGACCTCTGAGCCAGAAATAAGTACGCATAAATGCCCGCCGCTACCTGCCGAACGTAACCCGCCCGCAGCAGAAGCTGATGGCTGGGCGCTTCCGCCTCCGCAGGCACTTCGCGAAGGGTAGGGATAAAAACCTTGCTCCAACGCATGCTTTCACCTTTCTCAAATACCCTCAGGCGGTGAGAAGAACCGCCTGAGAGCGCCCGTCCCAACGGGCAAACCGTCATTGTTGGGGAAACTCCCAGTGATTGTCAAGAATCGCATCGGAAGTTGGACCCTCCTCTTCCCGAGTCCCTGGCGGACATCCCCTGCCAACCTTCCTTGCTTCGTCTTCCACTCGCGATTCTTAGGATAGATGTCAACGCCCTTGCCAGGACTAATTCTTCTTCGAACACCCAAAATACCGAAATCGTGGCAAAATAGCCGCAGGATCAACCGGCAATTGGAAACAGCGCCACGAGCGAAGGCCATTCAATTGGAGCTTCCGGAAGAGCTCGCTCCGCGCGCAAAGGGACGGTGCCAGGTTAGAAACAGCCTATCATGAGCGTCACACTTCTTTTCGCATTGCTCGGTGCACTGGTTGTCCTGGCCTTTGCTGCCAACCGCCTTTTCCGGCGCACGCGGGTGCCGGATGTGATCCTTCTGCTGTCCACCGGCTTACTTTTCGGGCCGACCTTCGGGTTGGTCCACACCAGTCAGTTCCAGCCGGTCACGCATGCCTTCGGCACGCTCGCGGTCATCCTTATTCTTTTCGAAGGCGGCCTTGGCCTCGACCTTCGCTCCACCTTGCGCCATTTCCCGGGGGAATTCTGCTTTCATTCCTGGCTTATGTTTTCAGTCTTTTCATCATCGCGCTCGTCATGCCCTGGGGCATGGAAATCTCCACGACGGCAGCCCTGATTGAAGGCGCAGTGCTTGTGTGTGCCGGTAGATATTCTTTTTCTTCTTTGGCTCTGAGAAGCTATAAGCTGCGGGTTACACATTCTATGGCGAATATGGGGAACGTGCGTGCCGCTTATTGAATCGCTACTTTTGCTCTTGCTGCTTTCCCGCGCAATTGGGGAGATTTCGGAGCACTACGGGCAGCCAGCCATGATCGGTGAAATCGTGGCTGGCATTCTTTTAGGACCTTCCGTCCTGGGATTCGTTGGTTTCTCGTCTGAAATCAGAGCGATTGCAGATTTGGGTGTGCTACTGCTTGTTTTTCTAGCCGGCATGGAAATGGATTTGGAAACACTATGGAAGTCCTTTCGTGGGCGAGGCGCCTGGGTGGGTGTGGCCGGTTTTCTACTTCCAATGCTTATCGGTTTTGGCGTGGGGCTGGCATTCGGCCTCGACATGACCCGTTCGGTTTTTGTCGGTCTGTGTATCGCGATCACTGCACTTCCCGTGAGCGTCCGAATTCTAATGGATCTTGGCAAGCTAGAGACTGAAATCGGCCAGAGGATCATTTCCGCAGCCGTCTTCAATGATGTGATATCGCTTTTGATCCTTGGTGTGATCCTCGATGTCAAAGGAAGGCGGGGAATTCATGCTACTGCCACCGCCGCCGCGTTTGTATCCATGGGCTTGGCATTGGCAAAAGCGCTCACTTTTATGATCGGGTTTGGCCTCATGGCCCGGGCCGTCAGGCGCTATTCTCTGCAACGGTTTCTGCGGTCTCGAAACCTGTTCGCCCGGCTGCTAGTTAAGCTGAAAGGAAAGGAGTCGGTCTTTGCGGTTGTTTTGCTGTTTGTCTTCGCGTTTGCCAGTTTTTCCCAAGTCCTTGGCCTGCAATTTGTAGTGGGCGCCTTCTTTGGATCGATGATCCTCAGCTATGAAGTCCTGGGGAAAGCCAAGTTCCAGGAGGTCCAGAAAACTGCGTCCGATATCACCATGGGGTTCCTGGGCCCTATCTTCTTTGCGGCGATTGGGCTTGAATTCGATGCCGCAAGTTTGAAAGATTGGAGACTAGTCGCTGCAATTCTTCTTACTGCTTTTGTGGGCAAGATTTGCGGCGGATACATAGGTGGCCGCCTTGCAAAGCTCACGAAGGAAGAGAGCTGGGCCGTCGGAGTCGGCCTGAACGGCAGAGGGATCATGGAACTGGTTATCGCCAACATCGCATTGTCTAACGGCTTCATTGGGCAGCAGCTATTTACCATTCTGGTGCTGATGGCCGTAGTAACGACCCTTGTTACGCCACTCTTACTTAAGAAGGCGTACCTTCAGTTGCCTTCAGCAGGTTTGCGGACGGGCCGCAAAGCTGCTCGGTAATACCCACCTCGGATATTCTCCTTGAGCCGTTGTTCCCACAACCGCTTTCGGGCGCAAGAAATTTTACCCTTGTCAGAGTTGTGTCACATTCTTAACATGGGTGGATGGTTGACGGGAGATGGAGTAGTTGGTGATCAAGGCAAAAATAACACTCTTTTACGCCGCGATGCTTGGTGCGGCTCTCGGCTTGTTTTTTTGGATTCGTTCGGCTGGGGACTCGCTGCTTGCGCCGGCGGGGCTGGGAAGGTTCGCCCATGGAGGGCGGGCGGAATCCGGCGGAGTCTTGACCCATGTGCTCCTGGCGCTGGTGGTGATTATCCTCTGCGCTCGAGCCCTTGGATCGGTCTTCCGAAGGTTCAACCAGCCGCCGGTGATCGGTGAGATGATCGCCGGAATTTTGCTGGGGCCTTCCTTGTTGGGTCGCGTTTTACCTGGCGTTTCAGCGTACCTTCTCCCCAACGAGGTGGCCCCGTTTGTTTCAGTGATTGCTAATGTTGGCGTCATTTTGTACATGTTTCTGGTCGGCGTCGAGCTGAACACCGACTTGCTGCGGGAGCGCACCCACGCCTCAGTTGCAATTTCACATGCGAGCATCATCGCGCCTTTCCTTTTGGGCAGCGCGCTGGCTTTGTGGCTCTATCCGGTCTTCTCCACAAACGACGTGCCGTTTGTCGTCTTCGCGCTTTTTATGGGGGTTGCCATGTCGGTGACCGCGTTTCCGGTGCTGGCGCGCATTCTCACCGACCGGCAGACGCATACGAGCCGCATGGGGGCAATCGCCCTGGCTTGCGCCGCCGTGGACGACGTCACGGCGTGGTGCCTCTTCGCTCTGGTGGTGAGCGTGGCGAAAGCGCACGCTGGACGCGTCCTGGTCACTTTGGGACTGACGGCCGGTTTTATCTTTGCGGTGTTCATTCTTGTGCGGCCAGCCGCGGTTTGGTTCGCGCGTCAGCACGACCTGCGACGCCAAACGGGCCAGGGCTCGATTGTGGTGGCCTGCGCGGCCTTGTTGCTGGCTGCCCTGACGACGCAACGAATTGGCATTCATGCTCTCTTCGGGGCGTTCCTCGTTGGCGCGGTCATCCCTCATGATTCACTGCTGGCACGGGACATCAAGCAGAAATTCGAGGACCTCATTGTAGTGCTGTTCTTGCCCACCTTCTTCGCCTTTACAGGCTTGCGCACCCAAATTGGCCTGGTCCACGGCCTGAGAGACTGGCTCATTTGTCTTCTGATCATCGGCGTGGCGTCGCTCGGCAAATTCGGCGGCGGGGCGGTTGCAGCGCGGCTGACGGGACTCGGCTGGCGGCAAGCCGCGTCGCTTGGGATCCTAATGAATACCCGCGGGCTGATGGAACTCATCGTCCTCAACGTGGGCATGGATCTCGGCGTGCTCTCACCCACGCTGTTTGCGATGCTGGTCATCATGGCCATCGTCACCACGCTGGCAACGACCCCAGTGTTGCAAATGCTCAGGAAAACTCCCCAACTGGTTGCCGTGGAGGAGGCAGTTTGAAAATTGAGGAGGGAAACGAACGCGGTCGGAGATGGTTTTCCCCTCGGTGCCCGGGAGGAAAAAACCCAAGAATCCGATGATCCCCTTTCACCTCTTGTTTCCACTTTCCGTTTTGGCAGGTTTCATTGGTGCGATGAGCGGTATGGGCGGCGGGATCATTCTCATCCCCGCGCTCACTCTTCTGGGTGTTGATATCAAACACGCCATCGCCATCAGCATCCTTTCGGTGATCGCCACCTCTAGCGGATCGGCTTCGGCGTACGTCCGGGACCACATTACGAACCTCAAGGTGGGAATGTTTCTCGAGATGTTTACGATCGTCGGCGCGCTCGTGGGAGCGCGCATTACGCTCGCCGCTTCGCCGCGTCCCCTCTATATTACTTTTGGAGCAGTCCTGCTGGGGTCATGGATAGCACTGCTCGTGGCCGGTCATCAATCCTGGCAAGCGGTGGAGGGCCAGGACGCCTTTTCCCGCTGGCTGGAGCTTGAAGGCAGTTATCCTGACCAGGCCATCGGGGGGACAATCCAATACAAGGCCCGGCGCGCGTATCTGGGCGCGCCCGCGATGTTTGGAGCAGGGCTCATCGCCGGGTTACTGGGCATTGGGGCAGGCGCGGTTAAAGTCCTGATTCACGATCTGATCATGGGCCTTCCTCCCAAAGTCTCCACCACAACGAGTAACCTGATCATCGGTGTGACGGCCCTGGCAGGGACCAGCGTTTACTTGGCCGCCGGATTGATCCACCCGGGGCTGGCCGCACCCGTCATTTTGGGAGTCGTCCTGGGCGCTTTTCTCGGCACTCGGTTACTGGTCCGGCTGACCAACCAGGCCGTCCGCCGGTTCTTCCTCATCGTCCTGTTAGTCCTGGCCGTCGAAATGATTTTCAGGGGCGTGAGAGGTGCGTGAACTGGAATCATCCAAACTTCATGCCAAGACTGTTGCGGGTCGGGAAACGGCGCTCCAGTTGGACATGGATGTGCTCGTTGGCTACATCCTGCTGACCGGAGTTCTGCTCAGCCTGACACTGATCACCACCGGACTGGTCTGGGCCTGGTTCCGCACCGGCCGCCTGGAGGTTAATTACCCAATCACCGGCGTGAATCTGTTTCAATTTGTGGTTGGGGAAACCCGGTTGGCCGCGCAAGGTGCGATTCGGCCCCGCTTGCTGGTCAATTTGGGTGTCACCGCTTTAATGCTTACGCCCTTCGTTCGCGTGGCAGCGTCAGTAGTATACTTCATGGGCGTCCTCAAGAACTGGAAGTACACCTTGTTTACCGCTATTGTTCTTACCGTTCTGACCTATAGCCTCTTTTTGCGTTAGCAATCCGCGCGTGTCGCAGCTTCCCATGGCTGCAAGCGAAGTCAAGCGGGAGGATGACGGAAAGCCATCTCAGGCCATTGCCAATTCGTGACCCTCTGCCATTCACTCCTTTGCATGATCTGGATGTGCCGCAGAGAAGGCAAGTTCCGCACGGGAGACAAGACCGGAATTGAGAGCTCTCCGGTTGTGTGGTAGAATCAGTAGCTTTCAATAACCGGAAATTCATTTTAAGAAATTATGATGCTGCAAAGAACCGCTCAACAACAGGCTAAGGGGCCTGTTCCGGCCATGAAACTCCGACTGGCTCATAGTCCGGATTCCGACGATGCCTTCATGTTTTACGCTTTGGCAACCAGGAAAATCCCGACGGGAAATCTTGTCTTTACGCATGTGCTCGAGGACATTGAAACCCTCAACCGCAAGGCCTCAACGGAAACGTACGACATCACGGCCGTTTCCTTCCACGCCTACGCTTATCTTGCCGACCGCTACGTCCTGATGTCTTCGGGTGCAAGTTTTGGAGACGGTTACGGCCCGATTATCGTCACCCGCAACTCTGTTCAAGGCGAGGGGCTCAAGGGCAAGCGCATCGCGATACCGGGAACACAAACCACAGCCTATTTGGCTCTACGCCTTTATGAGCCGGATTTCCACCCCGTAGAGGCGCGCTTTGATGAAATCTTGGACAAGGTGGCACAAGGCGAGGCTGACGCCGGAGTGGTAATTCATGAAGGGCAGTTAACTTACGGAAGCTACGGCCTGACGAAGGTGGTTGACCTGGGAGCTTGGTGGCAGAGCGAAACGGGACTGCCGCTGCCGCTGGGAGGCAACGTGATCCGCCGGTCTCTTGATCCCGGCACCATCCGGCAAGCCGATGAGATATTGCACGCCAGTATTGAGTACGCTCTGGAACACCGCGAAGAAGCTTTGGCGTATGCGTTGCAGTTCGCGAGAGGCCTCGAACTGCCGACTGCGGAACACTTTGTTTCTATGTATGTCAATGAATGGACACTCGATTACGGAGAACGCGGTCGCCAGGCCGTGCAAACCTTGCTGGACCGGGGCTACCAGGCCGGAGTCATTCCTCAGGCCGTCACCGCGGAATTTGTGAGTTCGTGAATTCAACGGGTCATCGGGCGAATCGCTCAGGGGCGGTTTAAGCTTTTCGCCGGACAAGACCAGCAAAGGAAATTTTTACATGGAGTTAGTGCTCTCAAATCACAGCAGTTACCCTCGCATAGGAGACGATCCCGCGGGACAACGGCTGCGCCGTACAATCGCTCAAAGAGAAAAAGGGGAAAAGACCGAAGCCGACCTCCGGGCTGCCGAAAACCAGATGACGGAGCGGGCGCTCGCCGAACAGGTTGAAGCGGGCCTCGATGTGGTCACGGACGGCCTCATCCGCTGGTACGACCCGGTTTCGCACCTCGCGGGGAAGCTTTCCGGGATCAAGATTAACGGACTGCTCAGGTTTTTCGACACCAATTTCTATTTTCGGCAGCCGATCGTTGGTGGAAAGATCAAACGTGAGAAGTCCCTGGTGGTTGAGGAATTCCTCTTTGCCAAGGCCAAGTCCCCGCGACCGGTCAAGACGGTGCTGACCGGACCCTACACTCTGGCTCGGCTTTCCATCGGACAGAATGAGGAAACAGGAAAACTTGACGCCCTTCTGGCGGGGTATACGCAAGCTTTAGCCGAAGAAGTCGCGGCGCTCGCCGCCGCCGGCGCTACGCTAATTCAGGTGGACGAACCTGCCCTGCTGAAGCATCCTGAAGACTTCAGCCTGTTTGAAACCAGCATCAAGCCGCTCGCGGCCCGCAAGGGTTCAGCGCGTCTGGGATTGGCGTTTTACTTTGGAGACGCCGCCCGCCTGTATTCGAAACTCCAAGGACTCCCGGTCGACATCTTGGGCCTGGACTTTACCTATAGCCCCAGCCTTCCGGAAATTGTACGCACGGAAGGCTCCTCGAAAACCCTGGCGTTTGGGCTCCTCGATGGGCGCAACACCCGTCTGGAAGATCCCAACGCACTGGCACGGCAGCTCGAACGGATGCTTGGCGGGCTGAAAGCGGAGATCGCGTATCTGACCCCTTCCAGCGGCCTGGAATACCTTCCGCGAGACCGCGCCCAACTGAAATTAAAACACCTCACGACGGTGAAGAAGACCTTATTAGGAAGGGCTGCATGAACCGAGAGAAACTTCAACAACTTGGAATTAAACTGCCTGTCTTGCCGACCACGTCGGTTGGAAGTTTCCCCAAACCGGATTATCTGATGAAGGCGCGATCAGAGTTCGCCAAAGGGAAAATCACCCGCCAGGAACTCGAAGAGACTGAGCGGAAGGCGACAGCATTTTGGATTCAAAAACAGGAAGAGTTGGATGTGGACGTGCTCGTCGATGGCGAAATGTACCGCGGCGACATGGTGGCCTACTTTTCCGAGCACATCAAGGGCTTCGAACAAGGAGGTCTGGTCCGCTCCTACGGGAACCGTTATTATCATAAACCCATCATCGCCTCCGAGGTTCACTGGGAGCGCCCCATCACCGTAGAGTGGTGGAAGTACGCCCAGAGCCTGACCAAGCGGCCCGTCAAGGGCATGCTCACCGGTCCCTACACCGTCATGGACTGGTCCTTTAACGAAGCCTACCCGGACCGCAAGGCCGCCTGCTTCGCCTTAGCGCTGGAAATCCGCAAGGAAGTTCAGGCGCTAGTCGAGGCAGGGGCGAAGATCATTCAGATCGATGAGCCGGCAGTCTCCGTGCGCCCGGAGGAATTGCCGCTGGCGATAGAGTCCATGCGTCTGGCAACGAACGGAGTGCCAGCTTATTTCATCACCCACATCTGCTACGGCGCCTTTGAATTCATCTATCCGGAAATGCTGCACATCCCGGTGGATAACTTTGACCTGGAAATGTCCAACAGCGGGCTTGACATGCTGGAACTGTTCAAGAAAGACCCTTATACCAAGGACATCAGCTTCGGCGTGGTCGATGTCCACAATCACCGGATTGAGGAAGGGCCGGTAGTTCAACAGCGGCTCCAGGAAGCCCTGAAGGTTCTGCCCAAAGATTGCATCTGGGTCGATCCCGACTGCGGCCTTAAGACCCGCACGGTGGACGAAGCCATCGCGAAAATGAAGGCGGTGGTTCAGGTGGCTAAAGCGATGAGAAATTAGCGCCTTGGCCAGGTTCTTCCGCCCTCTGCTTCCTAAATAATGACGACGGAAACTAAACCCGCTCGCACTTCGTTCACAAGCCTCCAGAAGAAAGTGCTGCTTGCCTTGGCCAGTGTTGTCGGCCTGCGCATGCTGGGCCTTTTTCTGGTCCTTCCCGTTTTCACTCTTTATGGCCTGCAATTCACGCATTCGAGGTTCCTGGTGGGGTTTGCGTTCGGATGCTATGGCCTGACCATGGCCATCTTGCAAATTCCTCTGGGCAGACTCTCCGACCGGATCGGACGCCGCAAAGTTCTGTTCCTGGGCATGACGCTTTTCAGCCTGGGCTCTTTCATCTGTGCGGTTCCCCATTGGTTCCCATCGGGAATCCAAATTGCGGTCTTAATTCTGGGACGGCTGGTGCAAGGCGGCGGAGCCATTGTCTCAGTGGCTTTTGCCACCGTCGCCGACTACATCCAGCCGGAACGGCGCTCCACGGCCATGGCGTTTCTCGGCATTCCCATTGGGGCGGCCTTTATTATCGGCGTGATTGCCGGACCCATTCTGGCGGGCTTGTTCGGAACCTCATCGCTCTTCTGGATCACCGGGGTCCTGGGCATTGGCACGGACCTGCTCCTGGCAAGTTATCTACCCGAGACGCCGCCTTCCGGAGTCGTCCCCACTCCGCTTCGGGATATTTTGCGCTCCAAGACGCTGCTCGCGCTTGATGCGGGTGGGTTCCTGATGAATTTTTTCATGAGCACCTTCTTCTTCTATTTCCCGCTGATTGTGACCGGAAGGCACCACCTCAAGATGACCCACTATTACGAGCTTCTACTCCCCATGATCTTCATCAGCGGTGTAACGATGTTTGCCTTTACTCGCGGCGCCGACCGTGGCTTGGCCAGCCCGCTGGCGGCGATTGCCTTCTTGATCTTTCTTCCCAGCGCCATTCTTCTATTCCGGCCCGCCTTCCTTGGTTTCGATCCCAACCACTTGACCGCGGTGCTGGTCGGCGGGACGCTTTTCTATGTCGGATTTACGGGGCTCGAGCCGATTCTGCCCAGCCTGGTCAGCCGGTCCGGCCCCGAAAACGCTCAGGGAAGCGCCCTCGGCGTTTATAACAGCCTGCAATTCTTAGGGAGTTTTGTCGGGGGATCGGTCGCCGGCCTTTTTGCTCACGTTTACGCTGATACCGGCATGATGGGGACCCTGATGGCGGCTTCGGTGGCGGGGTTCCTTCTGATGCTGGCGGTTCGCTCCACTGAAAAGAACTTCACGCGCAAAGCCTCCCGCGCATCCTGAATATTTTGCACCCTCTCAGGCCTCGTCTTCAAGGTGAACCCCGTAAACAAAACGGTTGGTTTCTTCGATGGCCCGCCTCCACACCACCCTTGCCATGACCTCACCTTCCTTCCCGCCCAGGACATAGCCAATGGTCAGGTGAATCAAGTCATCCGGTTGCATTTCCAAATCCGACACAAAGCAAACCCCCATCCTGGAAAGGTTCTCCGTGCGCGCCACCTCTTCGCGCCCATTCGGCAAACGAATTCGCACCGGCAGTTTGACCGCCAGCCGTTTTGCCCGGCGTTTTTCCTCCCCGCCTTCCCCCGGCGGTTGCCCTTCCAGGGCAGCGTTGGCTTCCCAGGGCAAAGTGCTTTGGTCCAGCGCTTGGACATAACCGAATCTCCACTCGCTTTCGCCCCCGCACTTCGGGCAGTCCCGCGGCAGAGTCCCGCGTAAAGAAAGTTCCCGGTAATCGCTCAGAGACAATTTCGCCAGTTCGCGCGCATAACACGCCGTGCATTCGAGAAGAGCATCCACGTGCTCGGCTTCTGTTTGCGATTCGTCACTGGACGGGAAATAAATCCCCCAGAAGTCCACTCCCGGTTGCAAACACTCCACGCCCCACTCAGGCGCCTTCCCGACGGACCTGCCCGTTCGCTCCACCACCCGAAAGGGGCAGGAAACATTGGTCCGAAGATTCGTGATGGTAATGGTCTGGCCGGGATGGAGGGGGTGGACCGAACCGATCCGTGCGCCGTCGCGGTTGATGATCAAGGTGTGCGCGCGCTCGCTGAACCCGCCTCCGCTTGCCAGCTCTCCCTGAATCTCAATCGGGATCTGCAAATACACTCGTTCGCTGCGCCGTGCCGACGTGCGGGATTTCACATGCTCGGTTTCGGCCATGGGAATTCAATTCTCCCCCTGTATCGGGTTATCGGCAAAGCGCTCCACCGCCTTGAAGCCTCCCGGCCACTCGCCTGAGGCGCCGTTCGCTTATCGCCCTGCCGCCACTGGGCGACTCTCCACCTGGAAGCGTGGAGGTCGTAATCCTTCGCCGATATTCCGGAGGAATCGTTGTGGTGTTGCCGTCGCGGAGCTTGCGGTGATGCGGCGAACAGATTTCAACGTGGGCTTCGTTGAAATCATCTTGAATGTTTTGGTGGAGCTCGGAATAAGTCCGCGTCATTCGAACCCGGCAGATTTGGCCGTGACTTGGGGAGATCCACGCGTTGGCCGCTGCAAGGCTTATGATAATCGAGCGGGGTTGAGTGTTATAATTTCAAGGATTGGAAGGACACCGCTAGAGAGCCTATGTACGCAATCTTATTGTGGGCGGCGCTGGGGTTTTATTTTGCCGGTATTGTGCTGATGGTGCCGTCCGTTGTACGGAGGCACCCCTTGCTATCCCCAGCCGCGCTTGGGGCCCTGGGAGTAGGCTTAGCGCTACACGCTTCCTCGCTGGCGGTCCGGGCGATCAACCTGCACCGGCTTCCAGTCATTGATGTTCAAAGCACGCTCTCTTTCTATGGTTTTCTTGTCACCCTGGCCTTTTTCCTTGCGTATTTGCGTTACCGGATCAATGTGCTGGGAATTTTCATGCTTCCCCTGGTCTTCGTGCTGACGCTGATTTCTGCGCTTCGTCCCGGCCCCTCTTTCCAATCCGTTGCCTTCCGAAGCGGATGGTTGATGGTCCATATTGCGTGCGTTTTGGTGGGATATGTGGGGTTTTTCCTCACTTTCATCGCTGCGGTGATGTATCTGATCCAGGAAGGACAATTGAAGTCCAAAAGCCCGCGAGGCCTGTACTACCGGCTGCCCTCGCTGGAAGTCTGCGATGAGCTCTATGGGCGGTCTCTCATGTTCGGACTGCCTTTTTTAACCTTAGGGATTCTCACCGGCTTCTTCTGGGCGACACGCATGTGGCATGGACCCTGGGAACTTGACCCGAAGATTCTTGCCGCCCTGATAACCTGGCTGATTTACCTGTTCCTGTTTTCGGCTCGCATCAGCGGGAGTTGGCCGGGACGGAGGTCGGCCTACGTGGCGATTCTGGGCTTTGCAGTGATCATGGTAACTTTTATAGGAATCAGCTTTGTGAGCGGCTGGCACGGATATCTGCCCAACCTGGGGAGTCTTCATTAATGTGACGCAGCTCACATACGTGAGGCAAGGAGAAAGCCAAAATAGGGTTTGATGAAGCTGCGATAGGACCATGAATCTCGCTCTGGTAGGAATCAATCACCGCACCGCGCCCGTGGAAGTCCGCGAGCGGATGAACATCCCGGAAGCACGCCTGGAAGAGGCTGTGGCGGACTTGGCGCATCGGGATGGCATCACGGAGGGGTTGATCCTTTCCACCTGTAACCGCGTGGAAGTCATCGCGAATGCACAAAACAATGTTGCGGCCGAACCGGTGATTCGCCGCTTCCTGGCGGACCACCATCACTGCGACCTGGCGGCCTACGAGCCCCACTTTTACCGTTACCGGCAGCAGCAAGTCGTCGAACACCTGTTCCGCGTGGCGTCCAGCCTTGACTCAATGATCGTGGGTGAGCCGCAAATTCTCGGCCAGCTCAAACAAGCTTACAACGTGGCGCGGCAGGCAGGCGCCCTGAACGGGACCTTGAACGAGATTGTCCTTCAGGCCCTGACGGTGGCGCGCAAGGTCCGGCGCGACACCGCAATCGGGGCCTCAGCGGTTTCGGTTTCTTACGCCGCCGTCGAACTGGCACGGAAAATCTTCCGTGATCTCACCGGCACAACGATTTTTGTGATCGGGGCCGGCAAGATGAGCGAAATCGCCGCCAAGAATCTCATTCGCAGCGGCGCCAGCGCCATCTTCGTCAGCAACCGGACTTACGAACGGGCCACTGAGCTGGCGAAAGCCTTTCACGGCACGGCGATCCGCTTCGAAGAGCTTTTCGACCACGTCCAAAAAGCTGACATCGTCATCTGCTCCACCTCAGCGCCGCATTACGTGATCCACCGCGAGCACGCGGAGAAGTGGCTTGCCGCCCGCAAAAACCGGCCCATCTTCTTCATCGATATTTCCGTGCCGCGCAACGTTGATCCGGCCATCAACCAGCTCGACAACGCCTTCGTTTACGATATCGACGACCTGGGCCAAGTGGTCGAAGCCAACAAAAAGCAGCGCGAGCGCGAAGCCTCCTGGGCGGAGGAAATTGTCCAGGATGAAGTCCAGAAAGCCATGCGGCGCATGGCTTCCCGGGAGGTCGTGCCCACCATCGTGGCCCTCGAACAGAGGCTGGAACATATTCGCGAGAGTGAACTTGAGCGTTACCGGGGCCGGCTGAACGCGTTATCTCCTCAGCAGCGCGAGGCGGTGGAGGCCCTCACCAAGGGTATTCTGAATAAGATTCTTCACGGCCCCATCACCGAACTGAAAAGCGGCGCAGGACGTCCGGAGCAAAGTTCTCTGGTTCAAGTGGTCCGCAAAATATTCGGAGTTGTCGAATAAGGCGTTGCCGGGAAGAGTCATCCGGGGCAAAGAGCATCCCTGAATTTGAGCGCTCGCTTCCTGCATTCGCTCGAACCTTATAACCGTCCTCATGAAGATCGTTATCGGATCACGCGGCAGCCGGCTGGCCCTCTGGCAAGCGAACTGGGTTAAAGATCGCCTCCAGTCCTTGGGCCATGAAGCCGAAATCCTGATCATCAAGACCAGCGGTGACAAACTGCAGAGCGCTTCGCTCCTGGCTTCCGGCACCAAAGGGTTGTTCATCAAAGAGATTGAGGAAGCGCTCCTCGCGGGACAGGTGAACCTGGCCGTCCATAGTTTGAAGGATCTCCCAACTGAACAGCCGGAAGGCCTAGTCATCGCCGCAGTCCCGGAGCGGGAAGATCCCCGGGACGTCCTGGTTTCGAAAGAGGGACAAAACCTTCATGATCTCGCTGAGGGGGCACGGATCGGAACCGGTAGCCTTCGGCGTCAAGCCCAATTGCGCGCGCTACGTCCCGACCTGGAGCTTATTCCTCTGCGCGGCAACGTGGATACCCGCTTGAGAAAGCTTGACCGCGGGGATTGCGAGGCTCTTGTCTTGGCCGGGGCGGGCCTGAAACGGCTGGGACTCTCTTCACGGATTACCAGTTGGTTTTCAGAAAGCGAGGTCTGCCCGGCGGTCGGGCAAGGGGCGCTGGCCTTGGAAGTCAGCAGCAAGGATGCGAACGTCCTGAGCGCCGTCCGCCCGCTTGACCATCCGCCGACGCATTGCGCGGTCCGCGCCGAACGCGCCATGCTGCTGTCGCTCGGAGGCGGGTGCCAGCTTCCCATCGCCGCCTATGCGAGCCAGGCCCGCGGCGAGCTTCGATTGACCGGCGTCGTCGCGGATCCCGCCGGCACAAAGATACTCCGCGCCACCCTTTCCGGCTCGCCGGAGAATCCGGAAACGCTGGGAACTCGCGTGGCCGAAGAACTTCTAAGACAAGGGGCCCACGCCTTACTCAATTTCCAGAATTCGCAGGCGGAGTAATTTCGGTTCCACCATCGGCCCCAGTCCGGTGGCTCACCAAAGGCTCTTATGAACGGCAAGGTCTATCTTGTTGGCGCGGGCCCGGGCGATCCGGGCCTGCTGACGCTTAAGGGCAAGGCAGCGATCGAGCGGGCTGATGTTGTGATCTACGATTTTCTCGCCAACGAAGAGCTTCTGAGATTCGCTCCGCCCGAGTGTGAAAACATTTGTGTCGGCAAACGTCCCGGAGAACCCTCGGCATCCCAGGAAGAAATCAATGGCCTCCTCATCACCAAAGCCGCCGAAGGTAAGACCGTGGTGCGGTTGAAAGGCGGAGACCCGTTCATCTTCGGGCGTGGGGGAGAAGAAGCTCAGGCCCTGGTAAGAGCCGATATTGCCTTCGAGGTTGTACCGGGGATTTCCTCCGGATACGCCGCGCCCGCATACGCCGGCATTCCCGTGACCCATCGTGACCTGGCCTCCAGCGTGGCCTTTCTGACCGGCCACGAAGACCCTTACAAAGCATCGACCGGCATCGATTGGTCTAAACTTGCGACCGGAGCGGGGACGCTGGTGCTGTTCATGGGGGTCAGAAACCTTCCGGAAATCACCGCTGCGCTGATCGAGCAAGGCCGGGACGCCCACACGCCGGTTGCCGTGATCCGCTGGGGGACGCGCGCGCAGCAGCAAGTCGTTACAGGAACGCTCGCCGACATTGGAAGCAAAGCGGAAGGCATCGAGCCGCCGGCCGTGATCGTCATCGGCGAGGTTGTTCAATTGCGCGATGAGTTGAACTGGTTTGAGCGCCTGCCCCTTTTCGGGAAGCGAATCGTCACCACGCGCACCCGCCAGCAGGCCGGAACGCTGAGAGATTCGCTTGAAGCATTGGGGGCGGAAACGATTGAGATTCCGGCCATTGAAATTCATGATCCGCAATCCTGGGAACCGCTCGACTCAGCAATCCGGCGCCTGAAAGATTTCGACTATCTCCTGCTGACTTCGGCCAATGGCGTGAAGAATTTTCTAAGGCGGCTGGAAGCCTGCCAGCGCGACGTGCGAGACCTGAAAGGATTGCAAATCGGCGCCATCGGCCCCGGCTCGGCGGCGGAATTTGCCCGAGTGGGAATCCGGGTTGATTTTTTGCCCAAGGAATACCGGGCGGAAGGATTGGTTGAATCTCTCGCGAGCGTTGATCTCAGCGGAAAGTCATTCTTGATTCCCAGAGCCAAGGTTGCCAGGGATCTACTTCCCGCCGAACTCAAGAAGCGCGGCGCGCGTGTGGAAGTCGTGGAGGCCTACGAAACTCTCCAACCCCGTGTTTCCCCGGACGATCTCGCGCGACTGTTGACCCCGCGGCCTGACGTAGTCACCTTCACCAGCTCCTCCACTGCAACCAATTTCCTGCGGCTGCTTCAGGAAAAGGGCCTGCGCGATGTTCTTGAAGGAATAAGCCCCCCTTCGATCGGGCCAATCACCTCCAAAACGCTTCGCCGGCATGGCCTGCGGGTGTCGGTCGAGGCGGCAGAATCGACGATTCCAGGCCTCGTGCGTGCGATTCAAGACTACTTTGC
>DATKQU010000045.1:0-2829 GCA_035532595.1 Terriglobia bacterium
GACCTGGACAGCAGCATCGAAGGCCGTGAAGTCCTGATCGTCGAGGACATTCTGGACACGGGGCGCACGCGCAAATTCCTGGAGGAAGTTCTCTCCGTCCATCAACCCCACAGCCTGCGTGTCGTGACCCTTCTGGACAAAAGGTCGCGCCGCATCGTTCCGGTGCAGGCGGACTACGTGGGATTTGAAATCGCGGACGTCTTTGTGGTCGGTTATGGGCTGGACTTTGATCAAAAGTACCGGCAACTCCCAGACGTTCACGTGTTGCGCCCGGTCGGTTCGCGGTAACTGCCTGGTTTTCAAGGCAATAAAAACTGGCTTGCATCGCCGGGCCCCCGGCACGGTATAATAGCCCCGCCAATCATTCTCATGAGCGAATTTTCCACTCCTCTGATGCGCCAGTACAACGGCATTAAGGAACGCTACCCGAATGCGCTCCTGCTGTTCCGCCTGGGGGATTTCTACGAGCTTTTCTTTGAAGACGCCATTGTCGCTGCCAAAGAGCTGCAGATCACCCTTACTTCCCGCAACAAAGAAAAGGGAGTTGCGGTGCCCATGTGCGGCGTTCCCTATCACGCCGCCGAGGGATACATTTCCAAGCTGATCCGCCGCGGCTACCGGGTGGCCATCTGTGATCAGGTCGAAGATCCTCGCAAGGCCAGCAAACTGGTCAAGCGTGAAGTCACGCGGGTGGTGACGCCGGGCACGGCCACGGGGTCCCAGCTTCTGGAGCCGCGGGACCACAACTATCTTGCGGCGGTGGCCGAATCCGACGGCGCCATCGGGCTGGCCTTTGCCGACCTCTCGACAGGGGATTTCCGCGTAACTGAAATCAGCGGGGAAGGCAGGCGCGAGCGGCTGCTGGAAGAACTGGGTCGCATGCGCCCCCGGGAGTTGCTGGTTGCATCCACCGCTTCCACACACTTCTCGCCGGAATCCGATCCCCCGATCACCGAGACTCGTCTGGAAGAGTGGGTCTTCGGCGGAGAATACGGAGAAAGGCTCCTCAAGGACCATTTCGGCGTGGTCTCGCTGGCCGGTTACGGCCTGGAAGGACATGCGATGGCTGCCGGGGCCGCCGGAGCGATTTTTCACTACGTTCGCGAGACCCAAAGAGGATCGCTTTATCATTTTGACACCATCCGTTTTTACCAGGAAAACGACTCGCTGGTTCTTGACTCCGCCACGCTGCGAAACCTGGAGTTGATGGAGCCGCTGGCCGGAGGCCCACGCCACGCCACCCTGCTGGCCGTTCTGGACCAGTGCGTCACTTCGCTGGGCGCACGGAAATTAAAGAGCTGGCTCCTCCGGCCTTCCACCGACAGCAGGGAAATCGAAGCCCGGCTGGACGCCGTTGAAGAACTTTCCACGAATACCATCGCCCGGGAAGAGGTGCGCAGGGTCCTGAACGGGATCCAGGACCTGGAACGCATTCTCAGCCGGGTGTCGCTTGAATCCGCCAACGCGCGCGACCTGCTGGCGCTCAAAGCCTCGCTCGAACAATTGCCGCTGGTCCGGACCTATGTGGCGAGCTTCCGCGCCCAAAGGTTCCATGAACTCCATGAGCGTCTGGACGAATTGAAAGACGTTTATGAGTTGCTTGAACGGTCGATCCATCCCGATCCCCCGGTGCTGCTGACCGAAGGCGATCTGATCCAGCCGGGCTATCATGCCGAGCTCGATTCCCTGCGGGAAATCAGCCGCAACAGCAAGCAACTGGTCGCCGAAATCGAAACGCGCGAGCGCCAGCGCACCGGCATTAATTCCCTCAAGGTCCGCTTCAACAACGTTTTCGGTTATTACATCGAAGTCACAAGACCGAACCTGCATCTGGTCCCTTCCGATTATCAGCGCAAGCAGACGCTGGTGAACGCGGAGCGCTTTTCCACGCCGGAATTGAAAGAGCTTGAGGCTAAAATCCTTGATGCCGAGGAGAGAAGCCAGGGCCTGGAGCGGCAACTGTTTGTGGAGATTCGAAGAGCTGTTGGGGCGGAAGGCCGCCGCATTCGCCAGACGGCCCAGGCGCTGGCGGAGCTTGATGTGCTGGCCTGCTTTGCGCACCTCGCGGCAGAACGCAACTATCATCGCCCGGAATTTTCAGAAAACGGCGAGATGGTCATCTTTCAGGGGCGCCATCCCGTGATCGAGCACATCGTGACTCGGGAAGAAGCCGGCCATTTCATCCCCAACGACCTCTATTTGAATCCAACTTCGGACATCCTCATCCTTGTGACCGGCCCCAACATGGGAGGAAAATCGACTTACCTGCGGCAGACCGCTCTGATTGCCCTGATGAACCAAATGGGCAGCTTTGTACCCGCCGAGCGCGCCAAGCTCCCCATTTTCGACCGCATCTTTACACGCATTGGAGCGTCGGACAACCTGGCGCGAGGGCGCTCGACTTTTATGGTGGAGATGACGGAAACGGCCACCATCCTGAACACGGCGACACCCCGCAGCCTGGTGTTGCTCGATGAGATCGGCCGCGGAACCGCCACCTTCGACGGCCTGGCGATTGCCTGGGCGGTGGTCGAGCATCTGCTGACGCACACTTGCGCCAGGACCCTTTTTGCGACGCATTATCATGAGCTGACGGAGCTCGAGGACCTGCTGCCCGGCGTTCGCAACTATCACGTCACCGTCAAGGAATCGGGTTCCAACATCATCTTCCTTCGAAAAGTCGAGCCAGGCAGCGCCGACAAGAGTTACGGGATTGAAGTGGCGCGGCTGGCCGGGCTTCCTGCAAGCGTTGTGGAGCGCGCAAGAGAGGTTTTAAGCCGCCATGAACAGAGCGAGCATGCCGTCAGCGGAAGGCTGGCCGAGAAGAAG
>DATKQU010000046.1:0-5235 GCA_035532595.1 Terriglobia bacterium
ACCGTCGCATCCCATCGCGCCCCGGATAAAAACGAGAGCCGCAGACCGCAAAGACGGCGGTCTGCGCTACGGGATCCGCGCGGATTGCTTCCGCTGATCATCCAGCGCGGTATCGTAAGCCTCAAGCAGCGCGCGCTTCTCGTGATCCCAATTCAGACTTTCTTCGATCCTCTTGCGGCCGCGTGCGCCGAGGGTGCGCCGTAAATTTTCGGAGTCGAGCAACGCCAGAATCTGCCGCGCAAAATCCTCGGGATCGTTGGGCCGGGCGTAGAGCGCGGCGTCTTCCGCCGAGCGGCGGCCTTCCGTAAGGTCGTACAGGACGACCGGCTTTCCATAGGCCATGTATTCCAGAATCTTGTTCATGGTGGATTTGTCGTTCATGGGATTCTTGGGGTCAGGGGCCACGCAAACATCCGCGCTCGAGAGATAAGCGGCGAGTTCGGCATCGGGAATGCGGTCGGTAAACGCGACATGAGCGTCAAGGCCCTTTTGGGCGGCGAGTTCTTTCAGAAGTGGAAGTTCAGTCCCCGCACCGATCAGAACGAACGCAACGTCGTCGTGTTTTGCGCTTCTGACGATGAAGTCGATCGATTCGAGCAGCAGATCCAACCCATCCTGCGGTCCCATCACGCCCACGTACGCCACCAGAAAGTTCTTGCCCTGTTTGAGTTCAGGCCTCGGCGGCTGGGGACGAATGTTTCTCAAGTCCGGACAGCTTCGAACCGTAAAGACCCGCTCAGGGCGCATGCCGCCGCGGCAGATGGCCACCTCGCGATAAGACTGATTGGTCGCAATGGAGACCGCGGCGGTGCGGAAGGTCAGGTGCTCAGCCAGACAAACGATGCGATAGAACAGATCGCGCTTCCCAAACTTGGCTTCATAAAGCTCCGGATTCAAGTCGTGATGGTCAAAGATGAATCGCACCCCGAAGAACTTGAAGAACAGGGCAATCAGAAACACAGTGTCCGGAGGGTTTGCCGCGTGCAGGATGCGGAAGCGCGTCCGCCGGTACGCCTTGAGCGCCAGCCAGAATTCTGAAACAAGCGCCCAGGCATATTCCAGCAGGTAGCCGGAAGGTCCGGAGGCCTCCCATAGGCGGTGCCGGTAGATTTCGATTCCCTTCCGGGTTTCCCGGCTTTGTTCAAAACCGCGGCCCTTGGGACAGATGACCGAGACGCGATAGCCGGCTTCGGCCAGCGCGCGCGCTTCCTGCCAGATGCGCCGGTCGAAGGGCACGGGCAGGTTTTCAACAACGATACAAACCCCAACGTTTTTCGGAACCATGACGAATTGGTTTGCTAGAGGCTACGGTTCCTTGCCCAGAGCTCGAAATTGATGAGGGCCCAAAGCTGTTTCTGCCGGTCGCGAATGCCGTCAAAGTGTTCCCGAACCACGCTCTCCATGTTCGCGGTATTGAAGTATCCTCGCGACCGGACTTCTGGGGAGAGAAGCAGGTCGGCCACAAAGGAATTAAGCGACTTTCTGAACCAGGGGCCCACGGGCACGGTAAAGCCCACCTTCCGGCGGCGCAGCGTCTCGGTGGAGAGATAAGGCCGAAGCGCCTGGCGAAGCAGGACCTTGGTTCGGAACCCCTGGGTGAGCAGCTTCACGGGAATGCGGGCCGCAAGTTCCACCAGCTTATGGTCGAGGAAAGGGACGCGCTCTTCAATCGAGGCTGCCATGGTCATTTGGTCGCCGCGCAAGAGCAGATTATCGGGGAGCCAAACTTTAAGATCGGCATAGAGCATTCGCTTGAGGGGCGGGCGATCACGGACCTGCTCGAGATACTGCGCGAAAACCCGGGCGGGATGTGCCACATCAACCTGAGCGAGGAAGTCCGGCGAGAAAAGCGCTTCGCGCTCCTGCCGGGAAAAGGAGGCAAACCAAGTCGCCGAACGCTCGGCCTGATCGGAAATCGCCAGGGTTTCGAGAGCCAGCTTGGCACGCCGCTGCCGGTAAGGCAGCCAGCGCACGATGGTTTGCGTGATTTCCCGGGGGAATGCGGAGACCAGCCCCGCCAAACGGTCTGCGGCGTATTTGGGATATCCGGCAAACAATTCGTCGCTGCCTTCTCCGGCCAGAACCACCTTGACGGTCTCCGCGGCCTTCCGAGCCATGTGATAGAGAGCAACGTCCGTGGGCTCGGCGATGGGTTCGTCTCGAAAGGCCACCAGGCGCTCAAGGTCGTCGGCCAAGTCGTGCGGCCGGACCAGGACTTCGGTGTGCTGGGTCGAGAAGCGTTTCGCCACCCGCCGCGCATAAGGCAATTCGCTGTATGCCGCTTCCTCAAAGCCGACGGAAAAAGTCCGCAGGGGATGAACGCCCAGTTCCGCCATAATGGCGACCACGGCGGTCGAATCCACACCCCCGCTCAGAAAGACTCCCAAAGGCACATCGGCAACGAGGCGCAAGCGGATCGACTCGCGGAGGCATTCCAGAACTTGTTCGGCGTATTCCTGTGCCGAACACGGATTTGGATCTTCTTCCGGAAGCTCCCAGTAACACTCCTGGCGGACACCACTCTCCTCCACAACCAGGAAGTGGCCAGGGAGCAGCTTACTCACGTTGCGATAAAAAGTGTTCGGCGCGGGAACGTACCGAAAGCCAAAGAAATCATAGATTGCCTGGGGATCGACCTTGAGAGGGTCCGTAGCAAGCTCCCGCAGCGAGCGCAATTCCGAAGCAAAAGCCAAGCGCCCTGGCTCCGAGAGGTAGTAAACCGGCTTCACGCCGAGCCGGTCGCGTGCCAGCACCAGGCGGCGTTCCCGCCGGTCCCACAACGCGAAGCCGAACATTCCACGCATGTGTTCGACGAAACGAAGCCCGTACTTCTCGTAAAGATGGACGATAACTTCCGTGTCCGAAGCGGTCCGAAAGCGATGGCCCTGGGCTTCCAGATCTTCCCGCAGTTCTTGGTGGTTGTAGATTTCACCATTGAACGTCACCCATAGGGTTCCGTCTTCATTTGAGAGCGGCTGGTGCCCGCCGGAAAGGTCGATGATGCTGAGCCGGCGATTGCCCAAGCCGACCGCGCCATCAAGATAGAACCCTTCATCGTCCGGGCCGCGGTGCGCCATGGCGTCCGCCGCGCGCTGCAGGCGGCCGCGATCGGCCGCCTGGTGGGTTCCGTAATTAAAAACGCCGCAAATTCCACACATGAGGGTTCAGGTTCGAACTTCAGCGCGCCCGAGTTCCACCGAATAGGCCACCAGTGTCTCCGGCCAGAAAGTCACTCGCATCCTGACCACCCGGCTCGCTGGGAACAGCCGCTGCAATTTCCGCGCCGAGAGCAAGGCAAGGTCCTGAACCGTGCCTTTGGCGATGGCCGAGCCGAGCAGGCGATTGTACCAGCGTTGCATCTCGCGCGGCAGGAAGTGGATCAAGGGCAGATGATAATGGCTCTCGAAAGGGAACCAGTAATTGGGCGTGGTGACAAACCAACTCTTACCGACGCGCATAATTTCCTTTGCAAACCGGGCCTGCTGGCCTTGGCCGATGATGTGCTCGATCACGGCGTTTGAGAAGACCATGTTAAAAGATTTGTCGGGGAAGGGAAGCGCCCGGCCGTCGAACATCGTGTAGCGCACCCGCGGATAAAGGCGGCGTGCGTCCTGGATTTCGCGCGGGTCAATGCCGCCCGCCACGATCCGATCCGAGTATGGGTAATAATCCTCAAAGGTGTAACCGGTGAACGGCTGGCCGCTTGCGCCCACGTCGAGGATGAGGTCGTTCGGACCGGGCTGGAAAACCCTCTGGAAGAGCTCGAATTTCCTGCGCCGCGATAGCCGGCTGAAATTTTTCAGCAGCTCCTTGGATGGGCGTGGGCTCATGATTGGCTTCGTCTATCTTTCCCCGCGAACGGTTTCGGCTTTTCCCGGAAAGTTGAAGTTGTATTCAAGTTCTGCGCTCGGAGTCTGCGGGTCTTCATGGTGCAAACTCCGAACACCAGTAGAGATTACCTCGCACGCGATCATTCGCCCTGGCAAATTTACGGCAGGCTTCCGGAAGTCCCAGTTTCGTGCTGAGAGGCCTTACGGTGGAGCACGCTCTCATAAACTTCCAGGATTTTCTTTGCGGTCATGGGCATCGAGTATGGAGTCAATCGCTCGCGCCCGCAACCGCGTTTTCCGCTCCGGCAGACCTCTACAATCTTCTCGGCGATGGCCTGCGCTTCCCGCGGCACCAGGAAGTTTCCGTCGCTCTCATGAATCAAGTCAACCGCGTCACCCACATTCACACTGATGACCGGCAACTGCGTCGCCATGGCTTCCTTGGTGACGAGGGGCCCGCCTTCGGCAAGCGAGGAGACCACCAGGACGTCCGCCGCGCTCATGTAAAGCGGCATCTCGTTGTGCGGCTTGCCTCGCACATGAAGAATCTCAAGCTCGGGCACCTGCTTCCGGGCCTGCGCTACGGCCGCTTCAATCAAATCGAAGCGCTTCCGTTGCTCGGCAGGATTGTACGCGAACAGCACGTACTTCTTCTCGAGGTCAAGCCCCAAGGCTCGCCGGGCCTCCTCAAAATCGAAGGGGCGGAACAGATCGAGATCGATGCCGCACGGGATGATTCGGGCCGAGGCCAGCTTGAGCTTCCTCCGCATTTCGCGACTCTGCACAATCACTGCGGAGGCCAGGGGAGCCAGCAGAAAGCTCGACACCTGAAAGAACCGGCCCATCAGGGTGATGTGTCCGCTGCGGGTGGGCTGGCCAAGAACATCATCCCCATGAAACGTCACAACCAGCGGCAAACGATGCTGTCCGCGCGCCACCAGTCCCGCCAGGCCGAAATGGGCATGAATAAGATCGAAAGGATGGCCCTTCAGCCGGCGCCACAATTCCGGATAAGCGCGCAGATAATTCCAGCGCGAAGCCCGGCCATCGACAAACATGACCTCGTATTCCACGCCCAAAGGCCGCAACGATTCCATCTGGTCCTGGACGAAGCTGCCGAAGCCGGGATCAACCGCGGTGGGCCAGAGATTGGTGACGACAAGCACTCGATAGGAAGCCATATCTTTCAGAATCCGAAACCATTATTCACGGCCAGCAAGCCTGTTTCAACGCGGACTGCCAGTTTCTCCGGGAGATGCCCGCCAAAAACTTAGGGCTCTTCCAGACGGCCCCATAATGCCGTCAACTGGGAGATTCGCGCAGCGCGCGTTAGAAAGAGCATGGCCAGGAACACCACGGTTTCTAATCCTCCAACTTCAAGAAGGAAAACCAAATTTGCGAGGTT
>DATKQU010000047.1:0-14871 GCA_035532595.1 Terriglobia bacterium
AAGGTTCGGTCCCGGTCGCATCGTACCAACGGTAACCCACGTCGAGTTTTTCGCTGTAAATGGACCTGCCGTCAACTCCCGGCCACTGATGGGGAGTTGCGGTGGGGATGCCGGTGGCGGTGCGCGGAAAGGTCAGGGTCAGCTTCCCGCCAGGATTGGCATCGCCAAACAGGATGGAAGCAATCGCGTTTCCATCCTCCTGGCCGGGATACCAAGCTTCAATGAGACCGCGCACTTGGCTAATCCAGGGCATCAAGACCGGGCCGCCCGTGTTGAGCACCACGATGGTGTTGGGGTTGGCCTCAGCGATAGTGAAGATGAGCAGGTTCCGATTGCCGGGCAATTCGAGGTTCGGCCGGTCAGTCCCTTCAGCCTCCATCGCACTCGCGAACACAATGGCAAGGCCTGCCGATCGCGCCACCTTGGCCGCTTCCGCAAGGTTGCTGCCGTCCGCGTAGAAGACGCGGCTCCCCGCGCCCGCGCGCTTGCGAATGCCTTCAAGCGGGCTGACCACGTAGGGGGCAATCACCCCGGAACTGCCTCCGCCTTCCGGCTTGGGCTCGCTTCCGCCAGCGGCACCGATCACCGCGATGGAGATCGAGGAGGTTCCCGCGAGCGGGAGGATGTTGTGAGCGTTTTTCAGCAAGACCGTGCCTTGCTCCGCGACCTTCCGCGAAAAGAGCGCGTGTTGCGCGGTGCGCACGTCAGCTTGCCAGTCGCCACGCTGTTGCTTGTCAAAGAGTCCCTGGCGGAACATCGTTACAAGGATCCGGCGGACATGCGCGTTCAGATTCTCGATGCTCACCTGGCCCTTCTCGACAGCATTCTTGAGGGCCTGGCCGTAGTAGCGGTCGCCAGGCATTTCCTGATCGAGCCCGGCTAGGGCAGCGGCGATGGTGGAATGTGTAGCGCCCCAGTCGCTCATCACCCAGCCGCGGAAACCCAGTTCCTTTCTGAGAAAGCCATTCAGCAGGTGGGGTTTTTCGCAGGAGTAGACACCGTTGGTCTTTACATAGGCGCACATGACGGTCCCGACGTCTCCCGCCTGAATGGCAGCCCGAAAGGGGGGCAGGTAAATCTCCTGGAGGGTTCTTTCGTCCGCCACGGAATTCATGTGGCCGCGATTGGTTTCCTGGTTCATGGTCAGATACATGTTGGCATCCGCGACGGGCCCCTGGCTCTGGATGCCCTTAATCTCCGCCACAGCCATCCGGCCGTTCAAATAGGGATCCTCTCCATAGCTTTCAAAGGTCCGTCCCCACTCGGGTACGCGGACCACGTCGATGGTAGGACCCAACGCCACATTAGTGCCCTTTCCCCACTCCTCTTCGCCAAGAACCCGTCCATAGGCATTTAGTAAAGCCGGGTCCCAGCTTGCCGCCGCAGCAATGGGGGCGGGCAGCAAAGTGACGTCCTTGGCGCCGTTCCCGACCCCTGCACGCCCGTCGGCGAGCTTGAGGGCTGGAATACCCAACCGTAGATTGGGCGGGACATACCCGGCATAAGCCTTGACGGGATTCGGCGAGACACCGTGTACCAAGGCAATCTTGTCATCCAAAGTCATCGCGCGGATCAGCAGGTTGGCGCGCTGTTCCGGTGAAAGCGATTTGTTCATCCATGGCCAGCGGGCGTTGGCATGCACAGGGGCGGCAAGCGAGGGCTGCGATGCCGCCGCCAGCATGAAGAGGAACGTGGCAACCGCGGCAAGGTAGCCACATCTCTCCGCAAGATTGGCTGCTGAATTCGCGAGGAATCCAAGGGTCACCTGGCTGAGAGCAGTCAGGTAAGAAAGCGAAGCAAGAGCTAGGCGAGCGACCAGACTTTTAAGTTGAACGATTGCGCTGCTGAAGTGCATCAATCCAAGTCACCCCAACTTTCGATGGCA
Source organism: Terriglobia bacterium (assembly GCA_035532595.1). Lineage (GTDB taxonomy): Bacteria > Acidobacteriota > Terriglobia > UBA7540 > UBA7540 > JAMCXS01. Next base: position 1,886 of record DATKQU010000047.1, read on the forward strand.
TTCATCCTGTTCCCGGCGTTGTTTCTGCCAAGATGAGCAAAGATGACTTTCCCTGTGCATTGCCCGGCGGCAAAGCGGTTCCACCAAGGCGGTGGCAACTTCGAGAAGTTTCACTATAGCGCGGGAAGAGGAGAAGAGCCAACCCAATCCTCGCTGATCGTCGCTATGCTGGCAGCCTGAAGCGGTCAAGGATCGGAAACAGGATTAAGCCGATCGCGATGTTGACCAGGATGCTGGCCAGAAGATGGAGAAGTTCAAAGGGAAGAGGCAGCCCCAGCAATTCATGGATGAGGAGGTAAAGAAAACCGTTGTGGATCAAAACCAGGATTCCGATCAAGAGCCCTCGGACTATTAGGTTGTCGAATTCGAACTTCAGGCCCGCTGTCGCCGCCAGATACCCGACCAGCGCTTTTGCCATGCCCATTTGTCCGAGGTAACCATGCGAGAGCGCGTCCTGCAGCAATCCGATGGCTGTCCCGAAGGCAATCCCGAAGGTTTGATTTTCCCTCACCATGGAGAAATAGACCACCACCAGCAAAGGAAACTGGAAAAGGTGGGCGAGGGGCAGGGTCGGGGGAAGCGTCACCTGGAGCAGAAGTGAGATGAAAACAATGACCGACAACACCACCGGATGGACGCGGAAAACCTCCTTGGGTCTGTGACGGTAGATGTCCATAGCATATTGTTTCTAGGTCCTGAAATCACACCACGGTGTTGAAGTCATGCAGGAGAGAGGTTCGCCGGCCTCAGGGATGCCCCAGAATCATTGCTTGTCTTTGCTCGCTGGCACCGGATTTAAGAAGAATCAGGACATTTTCAAGACGACTCAAGGAAACGGCGGGCTTCACGACGATATGCTTGTAAATGTTGCCATCTTCTGACCCGACGACATAGCCCACCAGCAGACCCTTTGGGTAGATTTGGTCGAGGCCGGAGGTGAGAACGGTTTCACCCTTGGGGATGTTTTCCTCGTCCATGACGTAGTCCAGATGGCACTGGTCTTGGCCCCCGCCTTTTAAGACGCCCTGGGTGCGACTGGCTTCCAACATGCAGCCTACCCCACACGAGGGATCGGTGATCAGCAGAACCTGAGCGGTATGGGGATAGACCGCCACAACCTTGCCGACAACTCCTTCTGGAGTAACCACCGGCAGGTCGGGAGTAACTCCTGAGGTCTGGCCAAGATTAATGGAGACAACCGTCGAACCCACGCCCGGACTGGAGGCGATCACCTCAGCCGCCAGGCTCCGATAAGGTAGTTGCGACTTGAAATCGAGTAAGGCCCGGAGGCGGTCAGCTTCGGCAGCTTTTTCGGAAAGTTCCTGAATGCGCGCGCGCGCCACAACCAATTGAGAGCCCAACGTCTGGTTTTCCTCCTGGTCCGCCCATAACACGTGGATTGCGTCCCAGGTTTGTGCTGTACCTTCCAAAACATTGTGGAAACCCTGCTCGAACGGACTGAAGGCTGTGGCGGCCCACACGTGAATCAACCTAACATTTTGATTTCGAGTGATTTGGACGGAAAGGAGCAGGAGCTGAGCTAAGAGCACTCCGAGAAGTGTGAAAAAGGATGGATGCCGGAGGACAATAGCGGGCATCCGGGGGTTACCGCCGAGGTGTGGACGTGCCAGGAGTTTCAAGACCCACCATTTATATCAAGCATTTACAACCCAAACAAGGTACCATTCTCCCCCCTCCAAACTAAAGAAGATTAACACAGCATCCCGCCCCTAATCTAACCCAACTCGATCAATCCCCTCTCTTTTTTATTCGATGGCCACCCGGCGCAGCAAGTTGAAATCGGTTAGCATGCGTCCCGTGCCCAAAACCACTGAGGCCAAAGGGTCTTCGGCGATGGAAACAGGCAACCCTGTTTCCTCTCGAATCCGCTTGTCCAGATTCTTCAAGAGCGCGCCACCCCCCGTGAGAACGATGCCCCGGTCGGAAATGTCGGCGGAAAGTTCGGGAGGCGTCCGCTCCAGCGCCACACGGATGGCATTGATCATGGTCGCCACACATTCGGAAAGGGCGTCCCGAATTTCCGAATCGTCGATGGTGATGGTTTTGGGCACGCCCTCCAGCAAGTGCCGCCCTTTGATTTCCATGGTCTGGGGTTTCTCGAGAGGATAGGCAGAACCAAGTTCCATTTTGATCTGCTCCGCGGTGCGCTCACCGACCAGAAGATTATATCGGCGTTTCAGATAAGCGGTAATCGCCTCATCCATCTCGTTGCCGGCCACCCGCACGGAACGGCTATAGACGATGCCGGAAAGCGAAATCACCGCAATATCGGTCGTGCCCCCGCCGATGTCCACGATCATGCTGCCGGAAGGTTCGGTGATGGGCAAGCCTGACCCGATGGCGGCCATCATCGCCTGCTCGACCAGATAAACTTCGCTGGCCTTTGCACGAAAGGCTGAGTCTTGCACGGCGCGCTTTTCCACCTGCGTGATTTCTGAAGGGACACCGATCACAATCCGGGGATGCACGAACATCTTGCGGTTGTGGGCCTTCTGGATGAAATAGTTGAGCATCTTTTCCGTGACCTTGAAGTCCGCAATCACGCCGTCTTTCAGGGGGCGAATGGCCACGATGTTTCCCGGAGTGCGGCCCAGCATTTCCTTCGCCTCGCGCCCCACCGCCTCAATCTCCCCGGTCAGCTTGTTGATGGCCACAATGGAAGGCTCGTTGACAACAACCCCTTTCGTCTTTGCGAAAACCAGCGTGTTGGCCGTGCCCAGATCGATCGCCAAATCCGATGAAAAAACACTGAATAAAGAACGGAAACTCATTCCTTTGAAAAATCCCTTCCTAGACTCATGTGAGGAAAATCAGGTTGTGTTTTCCTATTCGATCACGACCGTGTTGCGGATGGTTTTGGTGCTCCCTTTCCGATCTTGCGCCGTGATGGTGATTTGATTCGAACCCGTCTTGGAAAAAGGTGAGGTGAAGTGGCGGAAAGTCCCATCCGGCGCGATGTTGAAGACCTGCTGATTGTTGATGATCACCGTGGAGCCCGGTTCCGTCCGGCCCACCACTTCCGCAACCCGCCCGTGCTGAATGATGCTGGTGATTTCGAGGAAGGCCTGGTGGTCTTGCGAAACCTGCTGAACCAGATCGAACCGATTGGCCGCGGAGGGTTGGCTTCGGCCTCCGTGCTGATCGATGGCGCTGACCACCCAATAGTAGATGCCTTCATCCAAACCTGTTGCTTCCGTCGAGGTCCCCTTCACCTTCTTGTCCACCACGAGGTTTGAAAACATGCCGGAGGGAGAAACCTCCAGACGATAGGCCTCCGCCCCGGGAACCGCTGACCACTTGAACTCGACCGGAGCCGAGCGCGGGTCCTTGCTGACCGTCAAGGCCATGTTCGCAGGGGAAACCAGAGAGGGAGGTGCAATGACCCTTCCTCGAATCATTCCGGCTTGGTCGGCCGAAAAGGTGACTTTCTCGTATTGCCCCAAGCGCACGGTCGTGGACCCGCGGGTAACTTGCGCGTCGCCTCGGTCCACGGTCAACTGGTGAACATTTCTTTTAGGATCGTTCCGGACCACCGCGCGGCTCTCTTCACCCAAGCTGGCCACCGCGTCTTCAAAAGCCACCTTGGAGGTGGAACCGGGAACTTCAAATTTCCCGGTGGAAAGGTCCACGGTTCCGGAGGTCACCTGGACTGCCACGCGCGTGGCTTTGGTCACAGGATCTTCACCATTCTCTTCCACAACGATCAGCGAGTCCGGTTTCAACACGTAATTCGTCCCGTCCGCAAAAATGATCCTGGCCACGGCGTCACTGCCGGTCTGGACAAAGTCCCCACTTGCCAGGCTGGTATTATAATCGGCTCGCAGCCATTGTGAGGACTGTGACTTCTTTAGCCGGACCGTGCCATCGAGATTGACAAAATGGGCTTCCCGCTTGGAAGTGGCGACCGTTGCCCCCCCACCCCGAACCATGCCGACCGTCAGGATGCTGAGGGCGCTTTTAGCCTTCTTGGCAAAGTAGTTAGGAGCGATCAGGTAAAAAATAAAACCTGTGATCAAGATCCCAAGAATCGTGTAGAAGGCTATGGTCCGGTAAGAAACAGTAGTCCATTCGACCTCGACCTTATGTCCTTGTTCGGGGTTAGGCGGCGGCGATGTCGCATCCATGTGGCCAACACCCTAGAGCATTCTTGACCAAAGGGCAATTCCGGTCAAGCAGATTTGTCGTTCGGCCGGTTTCTTGCTGCCGGCGCAGACCCTATGATATGTTTATCGGCTGGAGACGCGCGGGCTTCACACGCCTTATTGGGGTCTGAGCCCGTCAAAACCCTTCAAGCCCTGCCCATGGCCAGAAAAATCGCCGAAGAAGACGAGAAAATAGCTCCTGGCGGGGGCAAGCCTGTCCGGCCTCATCCCACCACCGGCAATTTATTTGCCATCTGCCTGGCCGCCTGGCTCATCCCAGGCTTGGGCCACCTGCTGCTGGGCCGCAAGTGGCGTGCCCTCATTCTATTTATTTGTATCGTCGGCATGTTTGTGCTGGGTTTGGCCATGCAGGGTCAGTATTTTGTTCTGGGTGCGCCTTCCTACCTTCACACGCTTGGCTACTTTGCAGAGCTTTCGGTGGGGGTCCCCATGCGGACGGCCACCTTTTTCGGCTATGGGGGTGGTGACACGTTCTTTGTTTGCTCCGATTACGGGACGGCTTTTTTGATTGGCGCCGGCATGCTGAACCTGCTGACCGTGCTGGACGCCTACGACATTGCGTGGGGAAGAAAACCCTAGAGCCCCAGGGCAGGCGGGAGGTCCGATTCGCGTCCCGCAAGGCCTTCGCGGCCTGCGGCATGAGGTAATGAATGGTTATTTCTCACTTCACGGCTCTGGTGTTGTTCTCCTTCATCGTTTCGGTGGTCTTTGCCATCCTCAGCAAAGAGAATCTGCGCGACCAATTGATTTACGGGGCCAAGGTATTTCTCGCCTTTGTGGGAATCGCTTTGCTTCTGGGATGGATCATGTATCCCTTTGCCTGAAAAGCGGCGAATAATCCTCCCAACACTCATTGGTGATTTAGCGATTGCCGATCTCAGATGTTTTTCGTCTGAATAGCTTCATGTGCCTTGAGCCGCCCCGCCTCGTTTGAAGCCCTGAGCTTCCCACGCGGCCGCAAACCCAGCCACGTTCAATCTTTCCTTTGACCTCTTCGAGAATTGCGGTATCCTGCCGAAGCCTTTTCCAAAGGGGAGGTAAGACGAGTGGGGTCTTCAGGGGTAACTCCAAAAGGCTTTGAATTCCAGACGGCGGAACCTTCCGGCGTTAGCAATGCCCGGCGTTGGGCGGTGGTGTGGCTGCTCTTCGCCGCTTCCGTGATCAATTACTTTGACCGGGCCACGATTTCCTTTGCCCTGCCGCTGATTTCCCACGACCTGCATCTTGGCCCGGAAACGAAAGGGTTGCTGCTTTCCGCGTTCTTCTGGTCCTATACGTTGATGCAGGTGCCTATGGGGCTGATCGTCGACCGTTGGAACCTGCTCTGGATCTATACGGCGGCCTTTGGGATCTGGTCACTGGCGCAGGGACTCACGGGACTTGCCGGCAGCCTGCTGGTTTTGGTCTTGCTCCGCATCATGCTCGGCCTGGGAGAATCCATCTACCTTCCGGGCGGCATTCGCATTGTCAGCAATCTCTTTGGTCGGGCGGAACGCGGCCTGCCCACCGGAATCTTCGACTTTGGCACCCGCACAGGCCTGGTGATGGAAGGGATTCTGGTTCCCTGGCTGCTGGTTCACTACGGCTGGAGGGATACGTTTGTCCTGGTGGGATTGACAGCATTCCTCTGGTTGATTCCGTGGATTGCGGTGTTCCCATCCCAGCTGGCAAAAAGAAGGGAAAGGGCACTCAAATCGCCCCGGGAGGGTGCGCGGCGGCGCTTCCGGCTCGTCCACTTTAACCGCAACTTGTTGGGCATCTGCCTGGGCTTTTTCTGCTTTGACTATTTCTGGTATTTGATGCTGACCTGGCTGCCGGACTACCTGTATGAAGCCCGGCACTTGAGCATCATGAAGGCTGGAATTTTCGCCGCCATACCTTACGCGGTCTTCGGCCTCAGCGAGCCCTTCGGCGGCTGGGTTGCAGACCGGCTGATCCGCCGGGGATGGGACGAAACCCGCACCCGGAAAGGAATCGTTTCCTTTGCCTTCATGTTCGGGTTGCTGATTATCCCCGCAGCGCTCGCCCGGACCGCGGGAACGGCCGTGGCACTGATCATGTGCGCCGGCCTGGTGGGACTTGCTTCCGCGAACCTGCTGGTCATGGTGCAATCGTGTGCACCGCCGGATGAAATCGGGGTCTGGACCGGCTTCGAGAACTTTGCCGGAAACATCGGCGGGATTGTGGCCCCACTGTTGACGGGCTTCCTGATTGCCTGGACGGGTTCTTTTCTTTCCGCTTTTGTTCTGGCGCCGACGATCCTGGTCAGCGGACTGCTGTCTTACTGGCTCGTTGTCGGCAAACTGGAGCCGCCGTCTCCCCATGAACTTCAAGCGGCGGAATAAGCAGGCCTCTTCGCGGGCGCGGCCGGTCCCGGCAAGTTCTAAAGCCCGAGTTGCCGGCGGCGTGTTAACGTGTGGAGGGCTCGGCGCTATTCAATAACGAACCAGCAGTTGCCCTTATCGCGGCTTCGCTTCCTCCTTCGCACATTAGCGGGCGCGCTAAAGTTTGAGCAACGTGCGGCAATCATGATTCTTCCCCTTACCCCAGTGCGTTTGAAGCGCCATGCGGCCCGCATCTTCGGGCGCAAAGATGGCGTGGTCTGCGGCCAGCTTCGCCTGACCTATCGGGAATTCAATGAACGCTGCGACCGCCTATCCGATGCCCTGCGCAGGCTGGGGCTCAAAAGTGGAGATCGGGTTGCCTATCTGAGCTTCAACTGCCACCGGTTGCTGGAAGGCTATTTCGGCGTGCCTCAGATCGGAGCCGTCCTCTTGCCTCTGAACATTCGGCTGGGTTCAGAAGAATTGGCTTACATTCTGAACGATGCGACGCCGCGCTTGCTCTTCTTCGATCCTGAATTTAATCCTTTGGTGGAGGCGTTGCGTCCCAATCTCCATCCCGTCGAATACCTGATTGCGCTGCACGGAACCAGGCCCGCCTGGGCTTATCCCAAGCTGTACGACGAAATCCTGGCCAAGGCCGAGCCGCAAGAGATCGACTACCGCGGCATCGACGAGAATTCGGTTGCCGAGCTTTTCTATACCAGCGGCACCACGGCTTATCCCAAGGGAGTCATGCTGACCCATCGCAATCTTTATCTGCACGCTTTTTATCGTGGGCAATCGGAGCAAGGCAACGACAGCATGGTGGGGCTTTACACGATCCCGTTGTTTCACGTCAATAGCTGGGGATCGCCCCACCTCCTCACCTTGAGGGGCGGCCGCCATGTCATCCTCAAAAAGTTTGATCCCCTGGAGGCGCTCAAGCTGATCCAGGCCGAGCGGGTCACGCAACTTCAGATGGTTCCCACGATGGTTCGAGGGCTGATCAATCATCCCGATTTCTCGCAATATGATCTCTCCAGCGTGACGCAAATGCTGATCGGGGGAGCGCCGGCGAGCGTTTCCCTGGCCCGCGAGGTCGAAGAAAAAATGCCCCGCTGTGTGGTGATCGGCGGTTACGGCTTAACGGAAACTTCCCCCGTCATTTCCCACGCTCACCTCAAGGACCATCTTCTGAGCGAGTCCGGAGAAGATCAACTGCGGCGCAAGGCGACGGCGGGGTTTGCCCTGGCGGGAACCGAAATCCGTGTGGTGGACGTTCATGGCAAGGACGTGCAGCCGAACGGGGAGGAAGTGGGGGAAGTTGTTGTCCGCGGTGATGTGGTGATGGAGGGCTACTGGAACCAGCCGGAGGCCACCGCGGAAGCTGTTCGCGATGGCTGGCTCCACACGGGCGATCTGGCCACCATCGACCAAGAGGGTTATGTTCTGATTGTCGACCGCACCAAGGACATGATCGTGACCGGCGGCGAGAACATCGCCTCCGCGGAGGTCGAGCGGGTCCTATACGCGCATCCGGCGGTGCTCGAATGTGCGGTGATCGCCGTGCCCGACTGTAAATGGGGCGAGGTTTCGAAAGCCCTTATCACCCCCAAACCGGGCCACCAAGCCACGCCGGCGGAAATTTTAAGTCACTGCCGGGAACACCTGGCCAAGTTCAAGGTTCCTAGATCGGTGGAATTTGTCGAAAGCCTGCCCAAAGGCGGGACGGGCAAGATCCTGAAGAAGGTTCTCCGGGAGAAATACTGGGCGGGGCAAACGCGTCGCGTGCAGTAAAGGTGCTTCTCAACTGTGCGCGGCGGCATTCGATTCCTGCGCAAGACGGCGGGAAGGAGTTCACCCTTTGAGCCTCTGGGCACAGCCTCTCAACCCCCTCCATGCTATTGGACTTTCCGCCCTGGCGGCGGCGGTTCCCATGTTGTTGCTGCTTTTCATGATGGGCGGGCTGCGCAAGTCCGGCTATATTTCCGCTGCCTGGTCGCTGGTGGCGACATGCTTCGTGGCCCTGGGGGTCTGGCGCATGCCCGTCAAGCTGGCGCTCTCCAGCATGATCTACGGGATGGTTTACGGGTTGTGGCCCATCATGTGGATCGTGCTGGCCGCACTCTGGCTCTACAACCTTGCCGTCGATACAGGAAACTTTGATCTTCTCCGGCGTTGGATGGCAAAGCATGCCTCCGGCGATATGCGCATTCAAGCGATCCTGGTGGCTTTTTGTTTTGGAGCGTTGCTGGAAGGGACGGCGGGTTTTGGAGCGCCGGTGGCGGTGGCGGCGTTTCTGCTGGTCGGTCTGGGCTTCAGTTCGCGAAAGGCGGTGACCCTGTCGCTGCTGGCCAATACGGCGCCGGTTGCATTCGGCGGCCTGGGCATCCCGATTGTGGCGCTGGCGGCAGTGACGGGGCTCGATCAGATGAAGCTCTCGGCCATGGTAGGCCGCCAGCTTCCCTTCTTATCCCTCCTCATCCCAGCCTTCCTAGTCCTGGTGGCGGCGGGAAGGAAAGGGTTGCGGGAGACGTGGCCGGCGGCTTTGGTCGCCGGAGGAAGCTTCGCGTTTGTGCAGTTCGCGGTCTCGAATTACTGGGGTCCTTACGCCGCCGATATTCTCGCCTCCCTGGGTTCGATTGCAGCGATGGTCGCCTTCCTGCGAATGTGGAGCCCTGAGCACTCTTCCGCTCCGCCTGCAACAGTCAAGGAGAGTCCAAAGCTTTCTGCCTCAGAAGCTGTGATGGCATGGACCCCCTGGGTCATTCTGGCCGGAGTGATGGTGGTTTGGTCTTATTTCAAATTGTTCCAGAAAGCTCAGGTCACCCTTCACGTGCCGTTTCTTGATGATGCCGTCTTCATCACTTTGTACCATCGACCATACGAAGCGATTTATCAGATTCAACCTCTCGCGGCCGGAACGGCCGCCCTGACCGCGGTCTTGATCACGGCTTTGATCCTGCGGGCGTCTCCCGGGGTTCTTCTGAGGTCGGGCTGGAATACCTTTCAGCAACTCCGCCTGCCTGGACTGACCGTGGTTCTGATCGTCGCCTTAGCCTTCCTTTACAACTATTCGGGCATGGCATACACCCTGGGCGCCGCGCTCGCCAGTCTGGGTGCCTTTTTCCCATTCGTCAGCGGCTACCTGGGATGGCTTGCCTGCTTTCTGAGCGGGAGCGACACTGCCAGCAACTTGCTCTTCGGCAATCTGCAGGTGGCGGTCGCCCACCAGATTGGCGTGAACCCCATTTTGCTTGCCGCCACCAACTCTTCGGGTGCTGTGACCGGAAAAATGATTTCTCCCCAGAACATTGCGGTGGGAGTTACAACCGTAGGCCTGATCGGACACGAAGGCGAAGTGCTTCGCTCAACTTTCTGGTATAGCGTTATGCTGGCCCTCGGCTTGAGCGTGTTGGCATTCGCACAGGCTTATTGGCTAAAGTGGATGATTCCCTGATGCCTGACCTTCACGCCCGCAGAGGACCGGCAGGACATTCCGGCTTGGACAAACCTGAAACCAGAAGGAATCCGCTTGCCGGAAAGCCAGTAGTACCGCACACCAGCTTTCACCGCAGCTTGACATCACCCGGGTCGATGGATAAACTACGCCCTCAATTCTTCCAGGAGTAGGGGCCGCAACATGCAACCTGAGCCGTTCGCCGGTAAACGGATTGTGGACCTCAGTTTCAATCACCGACAACCTGCCGATGGCGTGTCAAACGACGCAAGATCTTCCGACCACGACCTGCGTGGCATCGAAAAGTGTTTTCTGAAATCAGTGGGGAGGAGGATTCATCATGCAGGAGTTTGATGTCTGCATCGTAGGGTCGGGCGCCGCGGGCGGGACCATGGCCAAAGAACTCTGCGAAGGAGGCGCCAAAGTCATTCTGCTGGAAGCCGGAGTCGAAGTTCATCCCTCGCAGTTGCTCTCCCACAAGTGGCCCTACGAGCTGCCTTACCGCGGTTTGCGAGCTGAGAAGCAGGCGCCCTTTTATCCCAAAGACATTTCGGCCGTGTGGTACAAAAACAGCGACAAGGTGGGGGTGGATCGCGTGCGGGTCTTGGGCGGCCGGACCATGCACTGGAACGCCGTTTGCCTGCGCTACGCGCCACAGGATTTCCGGGAGCGGTCGCTCCATGGAATCGAGGAAGACTGGCCGCTCAGCTACGAGGATCTGGCGCCTTACTACGATCGCATCGAACAGATCATCGGGGTCTGTGGCCTTGACGACCACCTTGAAATCCTGCCGGCCGGCCGGCATTATATGCCTCCCATCCCCTGGAGGTGCAGCGAGCACATTTTGCAACGCACCACCAGGAAGATGGGGATTCCTTTGATCGCGGTGCGCAAGGCCTTGAATACCCGGCCTTACGATGGCCGGCCGCCCTGCCATTATTGCGGCCACTGCATGGATGGCTGCGACGTTTCCGCTATTTTCTCTTCACCGGATTGCATGCTGCCCAAAGCCCGCGCCACAGGAAACTTTACGCTCCGCCAGAACGCTGTGGCGCGCGAGATCCTGGCGGACCGCGAAGGAAGAGCGCGGGCGGTTTCGTTTGTGGACCGGCGGACCAAGCAAGAAGAGCAGGTGAAAGCAAAGATCATTGTGGTGTGTTGCGCCACGGTGGAATCGGCGCGGCTGCTCTTGAACTCGCGATCGCCGCAGCATCCCGCCGGAGTCGGGAACTCGAGCGGGGTGGTGGGCCGCTACCTGCACGGGCATTTAGGCGTGGGCCTCAATGTCTACTTGAAGGAACTTGAGGGAGTGAAGCCGTTCAACCAGGACGGAGCGACCGATAGCGTTTATATTCCGCGTTACAATCAACTTTTCGGGAAGAGCGATTATGCCGGCGGCTGGGGAATTCAGATGAATTTTGCTTCTTACATGTTTCCTCACGCGGCGCTGGACCTTCCCGGCTACGGGCCCTCCTTCAAGGAACGTGTGCGCAAGATGCAGCCGGGGTTTCTCTTCTTCGGCAGCTTCGGCAAGGTTCTCGCCCGCCCGGAAAATTACGTCAGCGTCGACCGCGCGCGAGTGGATGATTACGGAATTCCAATCCCGGTTGTTCACTTTCGCTTTGGCGAGAATGACCGCGCCCTGACCCGCGCCATGGAGCAGAGCATGCTGGAGATCGGCTCCCGGCTGAAAGGAACTGTGTTTCCGCATTTCGGCGCGGGTCCCGGTGGCTTCGCGAGCCATGAAGTCGGGACCATCCGGATGGGGAACAATCCCAAAACTTCGGCGCTGAACGGCTTTTGCCAGTCGCATGACGTAAAGAACCTGTTTGTTACAGACGGGAGCTGCTTTACCACCACCAGCGAAAAGAACCCGACGTTAACCATCATGGCGCTGTCCATGCGCGCGGCAGACTACATCAAACGGAAACGGAAAATAGGAGAACTGTAAGGACCGCTGCGGGGCCTCGGGTGTGAGAAGATCGATTCGGCGTTCAGATTCCGTCGAACGCAAGGGGGAGAAAGTGAAGCGAAGAACAGCTCTGAAAATCGTTGGCTTGGGGGCCATCGTCCCCGCGGAATGGGCGGCCGTGGCACAGGACCAGGCGCTGGCCTGGTCCCCCAAAGACTATCAACTGCGCTTCTTCACCAAGGACGAGAATCTCTTGCTCGACAAGCTGACGGAGATGATTATTCCCGCCGACCAGCATTCTTCCGGAGCGCACGCCGCCAAAGTCAGCCTCTTTGCAGACCTGATGGTGGCCACCAGCAACGATGCGGTCAAGACGGAGTGGCGAAACGGCCTGCGATTAATGCAAGAAGTAGCCGCGCGCTCTTCAATCGAGGCGGCGCTGGCCAAAGCCGCCGAGCATGAAGGCTCTCCCCAAACAGGTCTCGAACGCTTCTTCAAGACGCTCAAAGAGATGACGGTGAACGGCTATTACACCTCCGCGATCGGCATCCATCAGGACTTGCAATATCAAGGCAATACTTATCTGGCAAGCTTTCCGGGCTGTACGATGCCAAACATCGCCAAAGAAGATTAAGATGGTGAGTTATGATGGACTGCCGGCCGTGAGACCCGCTTAGAAGCAACCGAGGCTGGCACGGCGCCGGCAGCAAAGATCATGCCTTAGAGTCATCACGGAGACGGAACGATGAAATTCGGCGTCAATACCATGGTGTGGACCACGCGCGTGGGGGAGGCGGAAAAACCTTTGTTCGCCCGCATCAAGCAATGGGGATTTGATGGCGCGGAGCTTTTTCTTTCGCCGCAGGAGCCGGCGGATCTTCCCGCCGTCAAGCGAATCCTCGACGACCTCCACCTCGAGCGGACCACGTGCAGCGTGATGCCGAGGGAAGCCAACCCGGTGAGCCCCGAACCCGAGGTGCGCGCGCGCGGCACGGAATTCCTGGTGCGCTGTGTGGAACGAACGGCAGAGCTGGGCGCGCGCCTGATCTGCGGGCCGCTCTATGCCGGGCTCGGCGTGATGACCGGGAAGCGAAGGACGCAGGAGG